>JAUXWU010000065.1 GCA_030680085.1 Rhodocyclaceae bacterium
TGAGACCTCCCAGCTCCTGCGCAAGTAATTTCCCGGCATGCTCAGTGTCTCCGACCGCGCGATGGGCAACGCATGACTCGGGGTCAAGACGGTTCGCTACTCCTTTCTTGTATCGGACTTTCACCGACTATCACTTGCCAGTTTATGCTGGCGCACTCCCCTATTTATGTCTTGAATTCCTCGACATCGGCGTAGATGGCATCCACCGTCAAACCGGTATCCAGGCAATCGAGCCGGAACTCGCCTTCAACGGCATACTCGGCTTGCCAGCCGTTCGCGCGGCGGTAAATCTCGATCTGTTTGACATCCTGGGCCACCAGCAGATATTCCTGCAAACTCGGCAAAGCCTGATAAGCCAGCAGCTTTTCGCGGCGGTCGATACGCTCGGTGGACTCTGACAGCACTTCGATAATCAGGCAGGGTCGGCTGCAAAAATAAGCTTCCCGGTCGGTGGCATCGCAAGACAGCAGCAGGTCGGGATAATAAAACACAGATTTATCGGCGATCAGGAGCCGTAGCTTCATGTCGGAAGTAAACAACTGGCAGCGCTGCTGCCGTGCGGCGTGGGTCAAGGCAAAAGCCAGCGCATTGACGATCAGGCCATGCGCGCGGCTGGCCCCGCTCATCGCATAGACCTGACCGTCGATATATTCGTGCCGGATTTCGCTGCGCAGTTCGCCTTCGATGTATTCCTCGACAGAGATCGAGGGACGTAGAGCAGGCATGGGGGACATGGGACAATCCTCGGGGCTGGAATGGCGCTAGTGTAGCAAGCACTCAGCGCATGCGCTCCCTGCAGACGCGAAAACGGCCCGGAATCTCTCCCGGGCCGCCGTGTTGTCAGGGCCGACTATCGGTTTTCAGGAGGCCGTGGCCCCCCGCTTACAAATCAAGCTGCCTGCTTGAAGGTGTCAAGACGTTTGGCAGGAAGGCTAACCACTTCAGCCTCGACGGCCGATGCTGATTCGTCGAGTTTTTTCAGTTCCAGAAACAGCAAGTGTGTATCGAATGCAAAGCGAGCAGCATGTTCGCGGCGGCGGTGATGCAGTTCATCGACAATCGGGTCAGTCCACATTGTCTTCTCCCAGTAATTCCTCGGGGGTGCAAATGACCGGCATGACATAACCGGCACTGTTCGCGACCCTGGCAATGAGGTTACGTTTTGAGGCATTGGCAATATGCGTGCAATTCCAGGTGACGAGAAAATCCATGCCATGCGCTATCGCCAACCCGATATGAAATGCATCTTCCAGCGCCGTGGCGGGCAGGGCGGCAACTTTCATGAGTTGTTCGACCAGGGCTTCAGCCTCTGGCGTGAGCGCGAGGTGATCAATCCCTTGCAAGAGTTGAATTCTTCTCGCAGCGGCATCGGCATCGCCACCGGAAGCTTCGGCGACAACCAAACGCGAAGCGTAGAGCGCCCAGTTATCACGTTGTTCCCACCATTGCTGGGTTATCTGCTGGTGCGCAGCCACGATCAAATCCCTGCTTGGCCTGGCTGCAAGGTAGCTGACGACTGAGGTTTCAAGGTAGACCAGCGGTTTCATGCGCCGATTGTAGCGGATGCTTTAATGGAAACGGCCCGGAATCGCTTCCGGGCTGCCGTGTTGTCAGGGCCGACTGTCGGTTTTCAGGAGGCCGTGGTCTGTTCCCCATTTGCTGCGCTTTACCCGTGCATCACCGGACGATCATCCCGCTCGCCGGGTTTGCTCAAATAAGCAAGCAGCAAGGCAGCAATGCCGAACAGTAAAACCAAACCCATGCCGTAAAAGGCGGCTTCGGTAAATGTCATCATTCGTCCTCCATTGCCAAAAGTAGTGCGGCGATCAACTGACACGAAACCCACCAGCCAAAAGCGCCCAGTAACATGACAGGATCGTTCGTCGAATAACCCAAAATGCCCAAACCAATGCCGCCGAAAGTAGAGATTTTCTTGAGTTCCTCGGCGATGGATTTCTTCCCTGATCGGCTGCTGGCAGTCTCGGGGATAGATGCAACTGGAGCCGAGAAAGCACAGATCCTTGATGCCGGCGGCGAGCGCGCCGTGGATGATGTGGTTCTGGATGGCGAGATTTTCGTAGATGAAATCGGCGCGGAAGGTGTTGTTGGCGTGGATGCCGCCCACCCTGGCGGCAGCAAGGAAGATGTAGTCGGGCTTTTCCTGCTGCAGGAAGTCGAGCACGGCACGCTGGTCCAGCAGGTCGAGTTCCTGCCGGGTGCGAGTGAGGAGATTAGCGTAGCCACCCTGTTGCAGGCGCCGCACGATGGCGGAACCGACCATGCCGCGATGGCCGGCGACGTAGATTTGATTGAAGAGAAATGGGTGAGGGCTGAGTCATGGAGTATCACTTGGTCAGAATGACTCGCGCACTCGCAGGAACCGGGCAAAGCGGGGAATGCCCTGGCGGGTCAGTTCGCGATAACGGTAGGTCACCTGCGTGCCGAGCAGCGGCGGGTTGCGCCGTTCGGCGTCGGTAAATCCGCTGCCCAGGGCGAAGCGGCGGCCATCCGGCATTTCGACCTGTAGCGCGCCGAGCATGTCGGCGTATTTGCCCTTGCCGGGCAGATGGGCAACGACACGCGCCTCGGCGTCCTGCCACGGCGTGAGCTTCTGCAAGGCGGCGGAGCGGCCCGTTGCGTAATGGGCATCGGCACGATGCAGCATGAGGCCTTCGCCGCCGCCCTTGACGACTTCGTCGAGCTGCTTTTTCAGCGCCTTGGCATCGGCCAGGCGGAATTGCTCGACCGGCTGCAGCCAGGGCGCGCGGTTGGCAGTGAGCGCTTGCAATTGTTGCAGCCGTTCGCTGAAGGTGCCGGGCGCGTCGGGCAATTCAAAAACGCGGTAGCGAACCTGACGCCACTCGGCATCGTCCGGGATATTGCGGCGAACGATGCCGGACAGGCGATCAAAGCTGCCCCGGCCGAGCCAGAGTTCGCCGTCGAGGGGATGCGCCGGCAAGGCGGCGATGAACCAGTCGGGTGCCGGGATGAGATTGCCGCTGCGAAAGCGCAGTTGCCGACCGTCCCAATAGGCGCGCACGCCGTCGAGTTTTTCGCTGACCCAGTATTGTGAAACGTCGATGCCGCCTTGATAGCGCTCCGCCAGCAGCAGTGCTGGCGCATCCGCCGCCCGAACGAGGCTCGCCCACAGCAACAGGAAGGCGGCAAGGGTGGAAAATGCGGCGATCCGATGCAGGATCATGCCTTGAAGTAGTCGCGATACCACGCGACAAAACGGCGCACGCCTTCTTCCACCGGCATCGCCGGGGCGAAGCCGGTGTGGGCGGCGAGTTCAGCAATATCGGCCGAGGTAGCCGGTACGTCGCCGGCCTGCATCGGCAGAAAGTTCTTTTTCGCCTCCTTGCCGAGCGCCTTTTCTAGCGCGGCGATGTAGTCCATCAGCCCGACGGGATCGTGGTTGCCGATGTTGAAGACGCAGTAGGGCGCCCAACTGGTGGCCGGGTCCGGCGTATCGACGACGAAGGACGGGTTCGGCGTGGCCGGACGGTCGATGACGCGCACCGTGCCTTCGGCAATGTCGTCGATGTAGGTGAAGTCGCGGCGCATCTTGCCGTGGTTGAAGATGTCGATCGGGCGGTCTTCGAGCATGGCTTTGGTGAAGAGAAACAGCGCCATGTCGGGTCGGCCCCAGGGGCCATAGACGGTGAAGTAGCGCAGGCCGGTGGTCGGCAGGTTGAAGAGATGGCTGTAGGAGTGGGCCATCAGTTCGTTGGCCTTTTTGGTCGCGGCGTAGAGGCTGACCGGGTGGTCGATGTTGTCGTGCTCGGAGAACGGCATTTTGGTGTTGCCGCCGTAGACGCTGGAACTGCTGGCATAGACCAGATGCTCGACGCCGTTGTGGCGGCAGCCTTCGAGCACATTGACGAAGCCGACGACGTTGCTATCGACGTAGGCGTGCGGGTTTTCGAGCGAATAGCGCACCCCCGCCTGGGCAGCGAGGTTGAGCACCCGCTGCGGCTTTTCCTGTTCGAACAGCGCCGCCATGCCGGGGCGGTCGGCGATGTCGAGCAGCACATGCTTGAAGCCGGGATACTTGGCGAGGCGCGCCAGCCGGGCCTTCTTGAGATTGACGTCGTAATAGTCGTTGAGGTTGTCGATGCCGACCACTGCGTCGCCACGGGCGAGGAGAATCTGGGCGACGTGCATGCCGATAAAACCGGCGGCGCCGGTGATGAGGACTTTCATTGTTTGTGACCCTGAAATAAATAGTGGCGAATCATAGCGCTGACGCCGTCCCCATGTTGGCGGCGGTACCGGCTGACGCCGTCCCGCCAGCGCCGACTTTTAGGCCGCCATCCGATTACCCCACGTGCGATCCCCTATCCCCATGAGTAGGCCTTGCACGCTGATGTCTTCGTCCAGTTCGTCCCAATGGATGCCGGTGCCACCGCCTGAGAATTCATGATGTTGTCGCTGTTCTGGCGTGGCGGCCAGCAGGCGGGGGAAATAGGCTAGCGGCACGCCGAGTTTGCGGCCATCCGTCAGGGTGAGCCACATCATGTTGCTGTCGAAGCTGAGTTCAGTCGCCGAAGTGTTCATGCCATGCCCTTTCGATCTGGTACTGGTTGTCACTGACCACACGGGCCAACTCAGTGAGCTCGTGCGCCGCGAAGCCGATGGTTTCCGCTACCGCTACGGGTTCGAGCCAGAACTTGGCGCGAGCACCATGGCAGCGAACGTGAATATGCAAGGGTTCACGGGGGTCGCCTTCGTTCGAGAAGAAGAAAAACTTGCAGCCTTTCCAGCGGAAAACAACCGGCATCCCCTGCCTCCGTGTTTGTTTGTAGCGCAGGGAATTCTATCTCGCCAGCATCGGCTTCAGGTATCGCCCCGTGTAACTGCCCGGAACAAGGGCCACAGTTTCTGGCGTGCCCGTCGCGATGATGCGGCCCCCACCGTCGCCGCCTTCGGGGCCGAGGTCGATGAGCCAGTCTGCCGTCTTGATGACGTCGAGATTGTGCTCGATGACGATGACGGTGTTGCCGTGGTCGCGCAGGCGGTGCAGCACCTTGAGCAGCATCTCGATGTCGGCAAAGTGCAGGCCGGTGGTCGGTTCGTCAAGGATGTAGAGGGTGCGGCCGGTGTCGCGCTTGGAGAGTTCCAGCGCCAGTTTGACGCGCTGGGCTTCGCCGCCGGACAGCGTGGTGGCGCTGTGCCCGAGCTGGATGTAGGTGAGGCCGACGTCGATCAGGGTTTGCAGCTTCTTCGCGACGACCGGCACGGCGGCGAAAAATTCGTGCGCCTGTTCGACGGTCATCTGCAGGATTTCGTAGATGGTTTTGCCCTTGTAGCGCACTTCGAGGGTTTCGCGGTTGTAGCGCTTGCCGTGACAGACATCGCAGGGGACGAAGATGTCGGGCAGGAAGTGCATCACGACCTTGATCATGCCGTCGCCGGAACAGGCTTCGCAGCGGCCACCCTTGACGTTGAAGCTGAAGCGGCCGGGGCCGTAACCGCGCTCGCGCGCCTGCGGCACGCCGGCGAAAAGTTCGCGGATCGGCGTCAACATGCCGGTGTAGGTGGCGGGGTTGGAACGCGGCGTGCGGCCGATGGGCGACTGGTCGACGTTGATAACCTTGTCGAAAAATTCGAGACCCTGGATTTCCTGGTGCGCGGCCGGTTCCAGCGCCGAGCCGTAGAGATGGCGCGCGGTGGCGGCGTAGAGGGTGTCGTTGATGAGCGTGCTCTTGCCCGAACCCGAAACGCCGGTGATGCAGGTAAACAGGCCGACGGGGATGTCGAGGTCGACCGTTTTGAGGTTGTTGCCGCTGGCGCCAAGAATCTTGAGACCGCGCGCCGGATCGGGCTTGGTGCGCTGTGCCGGCAGGGTGATTTTCTTGCGGCCCGACAGATAGGCGCCGGTCAGTGAATCGGGATTCTTCGCGACTTCGGCCGGCAGTCCCTGGGCGACGATGTGACCGCCATGCTCACCCGCGCCCGGCCCCATGTCGACGACATAATCGGCGGACTCGATGGCTTCCTGGTCATGTTCGACGACGATCACGGTGTTGCCGATGTCGCGCAGATGCGCCAGGGTCTGGAGCAGCCGCGCGTTGTCGCGCTGATGCAGGCCGATACTGGGTTCGTCGAGCACATACATGACGCCGGTCAAGCCCGAGCCGATTTGCGAGGCCAGCCGGATGCGCTGCGCCTCGCCGCCCGAGAGGGTTTCGGCCGAGCGGTCGAGCGACAGGTAGTCGAGACCGACATTGATGAGGAAGGTGACCCGTGCGGTGATTTCCTTGACGATCTTTTCGGCCACCCGCGCCTTTTGGCCGGTCATTTGCAGGAGGTTGAAAAAGTCGCGGCAGTCGATCAGTGAGAGGTGACTGATCTCGGTGATTGTTTTGCCGCCAACGAGGACATGACGTGCCTCAAGCCGCAGGCGGGCGCCACCACATTCGGGGCAGGGCTTGTTGTTGAGATATTTGGCGAGTTCCTCGCGCACCATCACGCTGTCGGTTTCCGTGTACCTGCGCTTCAGGCTGGGGATGATGCCTTCGAAGCCGTGACTTTTCTCTACGCGCGTACCTTTCTCGTTGAGGTACTTGAAACGAATCTGCTCGCGGCCCGAACCGTGCAGCACGACCTGGCGGATGGCTTCCGGCAGTTGCTCGAACACGCAGTCGGTATCAAAGCCGTAATGCGCAGCCAGCGACCCGATCATCTGGAAATAGAACTGGTTGCGTTTGTCCCAGCCCTTGATGGCGCCGGCGGCAAGCGACAGATGCGGATAGGCGACCACGCGCGCCGGGTCGAAGAACTGGGTCTGGCCGAGCCCGTCGCATTCCGGGCAAGCGCCCAGCGGGTTGTTGAACGAGAACAGGCGCGGTTCGAGTTCCTGCAGGGCATAGCCGCAATTGGGGCAGGCGAACTTGGCAGAAAACAGGTGTTCAATCTGGCTATCCATCTCGACCGCGATGGCGCGGCCTTCGGCGTGCGTCAGCGCGGTCTCGAAGCTTTCGGCCAGCCGCTGGCGTTGATCGGCGCGCACCTTGAGCCGGTCGATGACGACATCCACCGAGTGCTTGCGTGACTTGGTGAGCTTGGGCAAGACGTCGATGTCATGCACCTTGCCGTCCACCCGCAAGCGCACAAAGCCCTGCGCCTTGAGTTCGGCGAACAGGTCGAGCTGTTCGCCCTTGCGGTTGGCCACCACCGGCGCGAGGATCATCAACTTGGTGTCCTCGGGCAGCGCCAGCACATGGTCGACCATCTGCGCGACGCTCTTCGCTTCGAGGGCAACGCCATGCTCGGGACAATGCGGCGTGCCGGCGCGGGCATACAGCAGGCGCAGGTAGTCGTGAATTTCGGT
>JAUXWU010000068.1 GCA_030680085.1 Rhodocyclaceae bacterium
GCGGTAGCGCGACTGGATCTCCACGCCGTTGATGGTGAGGATGTCCGAACCGCCGGAAATTTCCTCGAAAACGGTTTTCGTCCCGTCCAGGGCGTCGCGCGACTGGTCGACGAAGGCCAGCTTCACCGTCCCGCCAATGCCGACTTTTCCGCTATCCGGCTGTTCCTTGCCGGTGATCATGCGGAACAGCGTGGATTTGCCGGCGCCGTTCGGGCCGATGATGCCGACGATGGCGCCGGGCGGCACGGCAAACGACAGGTTGTCGATCAGCAGGCGGTCGCCGTAAGCCTTGCTGACGCCTTCGAAGCTGATCACTTCATTGCCGAGGCGCTCGCCGGGCGGGATGAAAATTTCCTGCGTTTCGTTGCGCTTCTGGTGTTCGGTGGAGGACAGTTCCTCGAAGCGGGCGATGCGCGCCTTTGACTTGGCCTGGCGCGCCTTCGGGTTGCTGCGCACCCAGGCCAGCTCATCTTTCATGGCCTTCATGTGGGCGTCGATCTGCTTTTGCTCGGTTTCGAGCCGCGCTTCTTTTTGCTCCAGCCACGAGGAATAGTTGCCTTTCCACGGGATGCCGTGGCCGCGGTCGAGTTCGAGAATCCACTCGGCCGCGTTGTCGAGGAAGTAACGGTCGTGGGTGACGGCCACCACGGTGCCGGGGAAGCGCACCAGGTATTGTTCGAGCCATTCCACCGACTCGGCGTCGAGGTGGTTGGTCGGCTCATCCAGCAGCAGCATGTCGGGGCGCGACAAGAGCAGGCGGCAGAGCGCGACGCGGCGTTTTTCGCCGCCGGAAAGATTGCCGATCGGCGCGTCCCACGGCGGCAGGCGCAACGCATCGGCGGCGATTTCGAGCTGGGTCTCGCTGTCGGCGCCGGACACGGCGATGATCGCTTCGTACCTGGCCTGTTCCTCGGCGAGCTTGTCGAAGTCGGCATCCGGTTCGGCGTAGGCGGCGTAGATTTCGTCCAGTTTCTGCTTGGCCTCCATGACCTCGCCCAGGCCCGCCTCGACCTCTTCGCGCACGGTTTTTTCAGGATCGAGCTGCGGTTCCTGCGGCAGATAGCCGATGGAAATGCCGGGCAGGCGCTGCACTTCCCCGTCATATTCCTGGTCCGCCCCGGCCATGATGCGCAGCACGGTGGATTTGCCCGAACCGTTGAGACCGAGCAGGCCGATCTTCGCGCCGGGGAAAAAGGAAAGGGAGATGTCCTTGATGATCTGACGCTTCGGGGGGACGATTTTGCTCACGCGGAGCATCGACATTACATATTGGGCCATGAATCAGAATCCTGTGAAGAGAAGGTCGAGCGCGGCGAGGATTTCGTCGCGTTGGGCGGAGAGGTTGGCGACGGGGGTTTTGAGTGCGCGGCGTGGCAGCGTGGCGAGTTCCTGAGTCAGCATGACCACGGCCGATCCGGCGACCTCGAGCTTGGGGTTCAGGCGCAGGATGGGCAGCGCTTCAAGACTTTCCGGATTGGCGAGCGGCACTACCACGCAACCGGGCAGCGTGTGCAACAAACCACTTTGGATGTCGAGCAGATAGGGGATGTCGTCCGCCGTGGACAGATCTGGATTCGGATAGACGTCGAGTTGCGCCATCAGACTTCCCGGGCAAACGTCCGGTAGCGGTCCGAGAAATGCCCGTGTCGTTCCACGAAACGGCCATAGGCTTCGATGGCGGCGCGATTTTCTTCCAGCCAGCGACGCTCTTTTTCCTTCTTGACCTCTGTGGCGAGCGCGGTTTCGAGCGTCCGGGACAGGTTGATCTTGTAGGCGCGGGCCTCTTCGAGCAGGTCGGCGCGCACGCTGAGATTGGTGGCTTTTTTGGCAGTGGCACTCATGACACATCCTCCGTGTAATTGATGCGCAGATTTTATGCGCACCATGACTGCGCGTCAATGCTCGACCATCTTGCGGATCACGGCATTGAAGTGACCGATCCATTCGCTGGCGAACTGCTTGTCGCAGGCGTTGATTTCGGCAATGGCGCGCACCAGCGAGCGGGTCTGGCCGCGGTGGCTGTGCTTTTGCATCACCGCCTCGAAGGCATCGACGATGGCGAGGATTTTTGCGCCCGGACAAATCGATTCCCCTTTGAGGCCGTCAGGGTAGCCGCCGCCATCGGGCATTTCATGATGCTGGGCGACTATTTCAGCGGCGGTGGCCCAGCCGGGCATGCGTTCGAGCAGGCCGGCGGCGTGGCGTGGATGCTCGTGCAGCAGGCGCCGGTCCAGATCGGTGAGCTTGCCGACCTTGAGCCAGACCGCTTCGGGGGCGAACATCATGCCGACATCGTGCAGGTAGACCGCTGCTTCGAGCTGCTTGGCATCCACCGGGGCGCCGGCAATGGTGTTGGTGTCTTGCGCCAGGCGCAGGATGCGGTCGGTGCGGCCCTGGAACGTCGGCGAGCGCAATTCGAACTGCAGCGCCAAGTTGCGAAAGAACTGCAGGTCGGCGGAAAGGTCGGCCGGTGCGGTGGCAAATGCGCCGCGCGCCATCAGGGTGTCGCTGCCCGCCTGCACCGGCTTGAATCCGGTGACCGCCTCGATGGCACGGGTGGCCAGGGCCGGGATTGCAGCGGCGGGCGCTGTTGCCATGCCTTCCATCCCGCCCACCAGTTCGGGCAGTTTCAGATGCGCCACCGTGCGGCCGGTGGAGAGCGCCTCGACGGTCAGTTCCAGCCGGTCGAGCGCCAGCAGCACCAATTCGGCCAGCAGCTCGGAGAAGGCCACCTCGCCGTCGCGACAGCGTGACAGCAGGCTTTCGATGGGATGGCAGATCCTCACGCCGACATCCACCTTGCACAGGGCGGCGTCGCCCTTGATGGTGTGCAGGGCGCGGAACAGGCTGGCGATCAGGGCGCGATCGGCGGGCGACTTGCGCAGCGCGGCGACGTCGCGCTCGATGCCGGGTGCCAGGTCTTCCAGGGCTTCGATGAATTCCTGCAGGCTTTCGCGGTCGGTAACGCGCGGCTGCAACAGGGCGAGCAGGTCGGTCATGGCTTACAGAATCGGCGTGCCGAGATCTTCGCCCTGCTCATACACCACGTTGGCGCGGCCGACGATCAGCGGGTCGAGCGGGCCGATGCGGTCGTGATCCTTGTTGGTGTAGGGCAGACGATGCAGGATGTAGCGCAGGGCATTCAGGCGCGCGCGCTTCTTGCAGTCGGACTTGATCACCGTCCAGGGGGCGTCGGCCGTATCGGTGTGGAAGAACATCGCTTCCTTGGCCTTGGTGTAGCTGTCCCACTTGTCGATCGAGGCCAGGTCGATGGGCGAGAGCTTCCATTGTTTGAGCGGATGCACGCGCCGTTCCTTGAAGCGGCGGCGCTGCTCCTCGCGCGACACCGAGAACCAGAACTTGATGAGGTGGGCGCCGTTCCGCACCATCATGCGTTCGAATTCCGGCGCCTGGCGCATGTATTCATGGTATTCGGCATCGGTGCAAAAACCCATGACGCGCTCGACGCCGGCGCGGTTGTACCAGGAGCGGTCGAACAGCACGATCTCGCCGGCGGTCGGCAGGTGCTGCACATAGCGCTGGAAATACCACTGGCCGCGTTCCACCTCCGAGGGCTTTTCCAGGGCGACGACGCGCGCGCCGCGCGGGTTGAGGTGTTCCATGAAACGCTTGATGGTGCCACCCTTGCCGGCGGCGTCGCGGCCTTCGAAGAGAATCACCACGCGCTGGCCGGTTTCCTTGACCCAGGCCTGCAATTTGAGCAATTCAACCTGCAGGCGGTACTTGTGTTGCTCGTAACTGCGGCGCGTCATCAGGTTCTTGTAGGGATAGCCGCCCTTGCGCCAGTCGGCGGTCAGTTCGTGATCCGGGTTGATGCTGACCTTGTCGACGGTCAGCCGTTGTTCCTTCTGCAGGCTGCGTAGCAAGGTGCGCGCCTCGTCCTTGCCGACCCCGGCAATGACGTCGCGCAGCGCCGACAGCCGGGCTTCCTGTGCGGCGGCGGTGGCCTGGCCGACCGCATAGGTTTCGATTTTTGCGGGGGAGGTGGCCGGCGCGATGTCGCCCGCGCTGACCGGTCGGGGTGCTGCCCGAACCCGTGGTTTGGCCACCGGCTTGACGGCAGCCCTTGCCGTGCGCGGCTTGAGAGCGGGTTTGGCCACGGGTTTGGCAGCGGGCTTGCGGGTGGGCGTGACCATGGGACTACTTCTCCTTTGTCCAGGAATCTTTCAATGTCACCGCCCGGTTGAACACCGGCGCACCGGGGCGTGAATCGACGCGGTCGGCGACAAAATAGCCATGCCGCTCGAACTGGCAGCGTTCCTCGGCCTGGGCATCTTTCAGCGCGGGCTCCAGTTGCGCGGTGATGACAAGTTTCGAGTTCTGGTTGAGGTCATTGATGAAGTCGCGGCCGCCGGCGCCAGGCGCGGGGACGGCGAACAGCCGGTCATAGAGCCGGACCTCGGCCGTGTAGGCGTGGCGTGCCGACAGCCAGTGGATGTTGCCCTTGACCTTGTAGCTGTCGGCGCCCGGCGTGCCGGATTTCGAGTCGGCGCAGTAGTTGCAATGCACGGCAACGACATTGCCGTCCGCATCCTTGTCGCAGCCGGTGCATTCGATAACGAAGCCGTAGCGCAGGCGCACCTTGTTGCCGGGAAAGAGGCGGAAGTAGCCCTTGGGCGGCATTTCGGCAAAATCTTCGCGCTCGATCCACAGTTCGCGCGAGAAGGGGATTGGCCGCTTGCCCCAGTCCGGCTTCTGCGGGTGGTTGGGCGCGAGACATTCCTCTTCCTGGTCCTCGGGATAGTTGTCGATGACGAGCTTCACCGGGTCGAGCACGGCGATGCGGCGCGGGGCCGTTTCGTTGAGATGGTCGCGCATGCAGCCTTCGAGCACGCTCATGTCGATCCAGGCATCCGACTTGGCGACGCCGATCATTTCGGCAAAATGACGAAACCCCTCGGGCGTGAAACCGCGGCGGCGCGCGCCGATCAATGTCGGCAGGCGCGGGTCGTCCCAGCCGTCGACATGCTTCGCGTCGACCAACTGAATCAGCTTGCGCTTCGACAGCACGACGTAGGAGAGGTTGAGCCGCGCGAACTCGATCTGCCGCGGCAGGGGGGTATTCACGCAGCCGAGTTCGGCCAGTTGCTCCAGCAACCAATTGTAAAGCGGCCGCTGGTCGGCGAATTCGAGCGTGCACAGCGAATGCGTGATGTTTTCGATCGCGTCCTCGATGGGATGCGCGTAGGCATACATCGGATAGATGCACCAGGCCAAGCCCGTGTTGTGGTGTTCGGCATGGCGAATGCGGTAAATCGCTGGATCGCGCAGGTTGATGTTGCCGGAACCCATGTCGATCTTTGCCCGCAGCACATGGGCGCCGTCAGGAAATTCGCCGGCCTTCATACGGCGGAACAGGTCGAGATTTTCGGCGGGCGGGCGCTCGCGGAAGGGCGAGTTATTCCCCGCCTCGGTCAGCGTGCCGCGATTGGCGCGCATTTCATCGGCCGACTGCGAATCGACATAGGCCAAACCCGCCCCGATCAGCTTCTCGGCGAACTCATACATCTGCTGGAAGTAGTTCGAAGCGAAATACTGGTTTTCGCCCCAGTCCCAGCCCAGCCAATGCACCGCGTCGATGATGGCGTCGACGTATTCCTGCTCTTCCTTCTCGGGATTGGTGTCGTCGAAGCGCAGGTGGCAGGCGCCGCCGTAGTCCTGCGCCAGGCCGAAGTTGAGACAGATCGACTTGGCGTGGCCGAAGTGCAGATAGCCGTTCGGCTCGGGCGGAAAGCGTGTCCTCACGCTGGCAAATTTGCCCGCCGCAAGGTCGGCGTCGATGATGTTGCGGATGAAGTTGGAAACCTTGGTTTCTGAATCGGCCATGTTCTGCAAGGGACTGAGCGGAAAGCCGGATTCTACCGTCGCGACGTAGAATGCACCCCATGAATCTGTCCGCATTTCTCGCCATCGGCATCGGCGCCGTCCCCATTCACGCGGCGGCCCGGCTTCGCCGTCCCGCCAGCGCCGACTTTTGAATTTTGATTCCGTGGATCGCCAGTGGCACAATGGCCCGCTAAAGGATCAAGAATCCACGACACCAAGGAGCAAGCACATGGGATACGCCGAATTGATCGAGCGACTGCAGACCCTGCCGCAAGACAAGCAAGCCGAAGTGTTCGACTTTGTCGAGTTTCTCTCTCTGCGCCGCGACATCGCAGGGGGAGTTCATTTCGCGCAAGGCGAGTGGACGGATGCCGAGTTTGCCCGCATGGCGATGACCCAGGCCCTGCGCGGCATCGAAGACGACCCCGTCGCCTATACCGCCGCCGACCTGCGGGAACGCTGGCAATGAAGCGGGCGGGGCAGATTGTTCTTACCCCGTTTCCCTACACTGATCTTTCCGGGGCAAAACTGCGGCCTGTTCTGATGCTGCGCCGGGCGTCGCGTTTCGACGACTGGCTCGTCTGCATGGTGTCGTCCCGGATCGAACAGGCGGAAGCCGGTTTCGATGAAGTGTTGCTCCCGGCCGATGCTGATTTTGTTCGCAGCGGCCTGAAGGCGGTGAGCGTCTTGCGCCTGTCACGCCTCGCCGTTCTGGAGGGTTCGTTGTTGGCGGGCAGCATCGGCGCCATCGACGATGAACGCTTGTCCCGTGTGCGGCAACGGCTCGCCCGGTGGATCGAGACCGATTGAAACGCCGCTAAGCGCCGTCTCGCCAGCGCCGACTTTCAATAAGCCCAGATTATCCATTGGAGGTAGATCGTGGCGTTACCCCCTTTGGAAAAGGGGGAGGCGGGTTGAATTTTACAATGGATTATCTGGGATTAATTGACAAACTGAGGCTGACGCAATGAGATTTGATGTGGCAGCCCGCCGCGCGGCGCGTCCGGCGATTAGTTATGACGAGGCATTGCCGGTCAGCGCGCGTCGTGCCGAGATTGCGCAGGCCATTCAAAAACATCAGGTCGTGATTGTCTGCGGCGAAACTGGTTCGGGCAAGACGACGCAATTGCCGAAAATCTGCCTCGAAATTGGTCGCGGCCTGCAAGGCCTGATCGGCCACACCCAGCCGCGCCGCATTGCCGCGCGCGCCACCGCCAGCCGCATCGCGCAGGAACTCAAATCCGAGCTGGGCAAGTATGTCGGCTACAAAATACGCTTCACCGACAAGACCACGCCGGACGCCTACATCAAGCTGATGACCGATGGCATTTTGCTGGCCGAGACGCAGACCGATCCGCTCTTGCGGCAATATGACACGATTCTGATTGATGAGGCGCACGAGCGTTCGCTCAACATCGATTTCCTGTTGGGCTATCTAAAGTCGGTGCTGGTGAGACGGCGTGATTTGAAGCTCATCGTCACTTCGGCGACGCTGGACGCCGAACGCTTCAGCAAGCACTTCGACGGCGCGCCAATCATCGAAGTTTCGGGGCGGCTGTATCCCATCGAGACCCGTTATCGTCCCTTCGACGAGAAGCAGGATGTCGACCTGAACACAGCCATCGTCGATGCCGTGAGCGAAGCGCACCGCGAGGGGCCCGGCGACGTGCTGGTGTTTCTGCCCGGCGAGCGCGAGATTCGCGAGGCGGCGGAGGCGCTGCGCAAACACCACCCGCCGGGGCTGGAAGTGCTGCCGCTGTTCGCCCGCCAGACGGCGCAAGAGCAAGCGCGCGTGTTCGCGCCGCATCAGGGCCGTCGCGTGATACTGGCGACCAATGTCGCCGAGACTTCGCTCACCGTGCCGGGGATTCGTTATGTGGTCGATGCCGGACTGGCGCGTGTCAAGCGTTACTCGCATCGCAACAAGGTCGAGCAATTGCAGGTCGAGGCGATCTCGCGCGCTTCGGCCAATCAACGCGCCGGCCGCTGCGGGCGCGTGTCGTCGGGCATCTGTTTCCGTCTCTACGCCGAAGACGATTTCAACAAGCGCGCGCCCTACACCGAACCGGAAATCCTGCGTTCCTCGCTGGCGGGAGTGATCCTGCGCATGAAGTCGCTGCACCTTGGTGATGTCGAGGATTTTCCCTTCCTCGAAGCGCCGCTGCCGCGCATGATCGCCGATGGCTACACCCTGCTCGCCGAACTCGGCGCGCTCGACGAGACCAGCAAGGAACTGACCGCCGTGGGTCAGGAACTCGCCAAGCTGCCGCAGGACCCGAAGATCGGCCGCATGATCCTCGCCGCGCGTGAACACGGCTGCCTGAAAGAAATGCTGATCATCGCCGCCGCGCTCGGCGCCCAGGACCCGCGCGATCGACCGCAGGAACAGGCAGGGGCCGCCGATCAGGCGCATGCCAAATGGAAGGACGAGAAATCCGAGTTTCTCTCCTATCTCAAGCTGTGGTCCGCCGCCGATGAAGTCTGGAAACATGAGTCGACGAACAAGCAGCGCCAGTGGTGCCGGCAGAACTTCATCAACTGGCTGCGGCTGCGCGAATGGCGCGACGTGCATGGGCAGTTGATGACGCTTTGCCATGAGCACGGCTGGAGGGAAAATCAGTTGCCCGCCAGCTATGACTCCATCCACAAGGCGCTCTTGACCGGCCTGCTCGGCCATCTCGGCCTGATCAACGAGGAAGATAAAAATTACCTTGGCGCGCGCGGCATCAAGTTTTTCATCCATCCCGGATCGTCACTGGTGAAGCAGGCGGGGCGCTGGATTGTCGCGGCGGAACTGGTCGAGACCTCGCGCCTGTTTGCGCGCTGCATCGCGAAGATCGAGCCGGCGTGGCTGGAGCAGGTCGGCGCGCATCTGATCCGCCGCCATGTCTTTGAACCGCATTGGGAAAAATCAGCCGGGCAGGTGGTGGCCTGGGAACGCATTACCCTGCACGGCCTGCTGCTGCATGCCAAGCGCCGCGTGAGTTTCGGCAAGACAAGCGATGAAGTGCCGCTGGCACGCGAACTGCTGATTCGCGGCGCGCTGGTCGAGGGCGAGGTGGGCGAAGACTGGGTGCGCAAATGGCGCTTCCTGCAGCACAACCGCAAGCTCAAGCTGGAGATCGAAAAGCTCGAGCACAAGTCGCGCCGCCCCGACGTGCTGGTGGATGACGAACTGGTGTATGCCTTCTTCGATGCCGCCGTGCCGGCGGGCATCACCACGCTGGCGGCGTTTGACCAATGGCGGCGCGAGGTGGAGTTGGAGAACCCAAAGCTGCTCTGCCTCGAAAAAGACCAATTGATGCGCCACGAGGCGGCGGGCATCACCACCGACGCCTTTCCGCACTCGCTGGAGCATCGCGGCCAGGCTTATCAGCTCGCCTATCACCACGATCCCGGCGCTGCGGACGACGGCGTGACGCTGGTGCTGCCTTTGGCTGACCTCAACCGCGTGCCGGCGACGCGGCTCGAATGGCTGGTGCCAGGATTGCTCAAGGAAAAGGTTGTCGCGCTGCTCAAGACGCTGCCGCAGAAGTATCGCCACCGCGTGCAGCCGCTCGATGCCTTTGCCGAGGCGTTCGTCGATGCCGAACATGATACGGATGAACCGCTGGTGCGGGCCCTGACGCGCGCCATCGAGGAAAAAATCGCGCTGAAACTCCCGCTGGACAGCCTGCGGCCCGGCGAACTGCGGCCGCATCTGTTCATGAATTTCCGTCTGCTGGACGAACACGGCGGCACGCTGACCCTGTCGCGCAATCTGGCCGAGTTGCGCGCGCAGTATGGGGATTACGCCGCGCCGTCCGAAGAAAAAGCCGCCGCGCTGGAGAAAAACGACCTGCGCGACCGCTTTGTCCAGGCGCTGAACCAGCAGCTCAAAGCCATCGAGAAACTGCCCGAACTGCGCAACCTTGCCATGCAGCACCTGCCGCTGGGCACGGAAAAGGATTTGCGCGAGCAACTCGTTGCTATCGCTATCGAGCGAACCTGTTTGATGGAGCCGCTGCCGACGGAAGAGTCGGCGTTCGTGGCGCGGCGCGACGCGGCAAAGGGCCGGGTTTTGTTGGTGGCGCAAGAGATTCTGCGTTTGCTGGCGGCAATTCTTGCCGACTACGTGCAGGCGCAGAAGAAACTGGCCGCCGCGCAGAAGATTTTTCCGCAAGCCGGTGCGGATATTGCCGCGCAACTGTCCGGCCTGCTGGCGAAAAACTTCATTGTCGCCACGCCCTACGAGCGGCTGCAAAGCTTCCCGCGCTATCTCAAGGCGATCGGCCTGCGGCTCGACAAGATGAAGATCGACGCCGCGCGCGATGCCCGCTGGCAGGCTGAATGGCAGGCGCTGTCGCAAACCTGGGCGAAGGAGCGCGGCGCGCTGCAGAAGGCAGGAATAAGCGACCCGTTTCTGGAAGAATATCGCTGGCTTTTGGAGGAGCTGCGCGTGGCGCTGTTCGCCCAGGAACTGAAGACTCCCAGCCCGGTGTCGGTGAAACGCTTGCAGAAAATGTGGGATGGGAGGTCGAGATCATGACTGATTCAGATGGCTTGCCGCAAGCCGCGCTGCGTGCGGCGCGCGACCTGTTGCGGCCTGAGATGCTCGTGATTTCTTCGCGCCATGGCCTTCGATCATGAACTCATGGCAAATTTGTCTTGACTCGGTGGGCCTCTTTTACCCAAAATGCTGACGAGGTTGATTTATCGTGTTTGATTCATCGTCTGTTTCGTGTTTGATTTCGTTTACCGCCCAAAGGAGAAGCAAAATGAAAATGCAAAGCATCAAACGCGGCCTTCAGCGTGGTTTCACGCTGGTTGAGCTCGCCATCGTGCTGGTCATCGCCGGCATCATCCTCGTCGCCGTGCTGAAAGGCACCGACGCCATCAACAAGGCCAAGGTCGAGCGCATGGTTTCCGATCTGCGTGGTCTGCAAGGCACCCTGCTGGAGTTCCAGAAGCGCACGGGGCGTTATGCGGGTGATTGCGATAACAACGGTCTTTTGCTAAATACAACCCTGCCGATGACAACGACGTTGTTGCCTGGCTTTGCCAACTCCACAGGCACCGGAGTGGTTCTTGACATGGTTGAAGCTAATCGCATCATGCCGGGTACCCCGGTAATGGGCGTAGGCACGGCAAATTCGACCTGTATCAGCACCCTTGCCGCCGCTACCACGGCGGAAAACGACATTAACCTGGCTTGGAATGAGTTGCGCCGTGCTGGCGTCGTGGATGCCAACCGTCTGCCGCGCGAACTGGCGCGCCATGGCTTCAATGATGTCTTCGCGATTGGCTCGATGCGCGATACGACCGCACTCGGCGGTCAAGTGGCCGGAATCATCGTGGTCTATGGCATTCCGGTGTGGATGGCTGAAGCGATCGATGCGAGCATCGATGGCCAGGCTACAACTTATGCAGGGGCTGCCCTGACGAGCTCTGCGAATACCGGACGCGTTCGGATGTGGATGGGCACTACAGCCGCCGTTCCCATGTCCACTACGGCGGCTGGAATGTTGTACACCGCTGATGCGGCTGCTGGATCGTACGATCAAGGCAACACTGATCGTGATCGCTTGATTGCCATCTCCTTCCAATACACGGAAAGCAAGTTGCTTCAGTAATTAGCTGTTGCCCGCGGCCGCGGCCGCGGGCATTTCATTGCCCATCCCTTTGGGTGGGCAATGAAATGCCGCCAACTTTGCTCCGATGCCATGCCCGCCACCGATCGACCCGAAGTGCCTTTGCTCTTGCGCCTGCGCCTGTGGCTGGCCACGCCCATCGTTTACCGCCTGGTGCTGCTGGCGGGGGCGGCGTCGATCGGCTACGGCTACGGCCAGGTGTGGATGCCGCAGGATGGCGCGGGGAATGTCGAGGAAGTGACGCGCCAGGCGGTGGGCGGCATTCTGGCGGTGATTTTCGGCGCGGCGCTGGTGGGCGCGGTGACGTTCTGGCGCGATTGATCGAGAGGCGGATAAATGATGTTCAATGCCAATAAACAACTGCTGCTGACGCTGATCGACAGCGGCGGCGGCGCCGGTGGCGCGCGGGTGCGCTATGTCATGCTCAAGGGGCGGACGGTGCGGGCCGAGGGCGAGTGCGCCGCGGCCCAGTTGCCGTCGGGGGGCGCGTTGCGCGCCAGTTTCCTCGGGCGCGGCAGCTATTTCGACCGCGTCGATGCCGAGGTGAAGAGCGCGAAGATGCTGCCCTTCCAGGCGCGGCGTCTCGTCGAGGGCGCGCTGGCCTTCAACGAGCCATTCCGTGTGCGCTTCACCGCCGGTGCGGCAGGCGCCGGTCGGCAACGACTCAATCTGCTGGCCGTTCCCGAAGCGGATTTCGCCGCCGCCGCCAGCCAGTTGCCCACGCAAAGCCGGGCCTGCGAGCGCATCGCGCTGGTGGAGTCGGCCATTGCCGCGCTGGTGGCGCAAGAAACGCCCGAACCGGCCAATGTGCTCTGGTTGCGCGGGCCGAACCTGCTCGGTCTGGTGGTTGAAAATGGCGCCGTGCTTGCCAGGCTGCTCGACCGTCCGGCAGTCGGCGCGGGCAACACGGCCGGCGCGGACGACGGCAATGCCCTGGCCGGACGCATCGAGCGCATGCGCGGCTCATTGCAGACGGCGGCGCGCCGCGCCTTTCCCGATCGTGAAGTGAGCCTGCACCTGGCGCTGGGCGAACTGGCCGCCGCCGCGCCGTCGGTGCGCGGCGCGGCGACCGATGCCGCATCGTCCTCACTCGAAACCCGCCTGGCGCGACGCTTTACCGGCGGGGAACCCCGGGCGCCCTTGCAATGGCCGGAGGTTTATGGCCTGCTGACGCTGGCCAATGGCTACAGCCTGCTCGACACAGACTACCAGCAGCGCGCCTGGGCGGAGAAGGCGGCCCTGGGTCTGGGGGCGGCCCTGTTTGCCGGGGGTTTGGCGACCGCCGCGACCGCCGCCGCGCGCTATCTGGAGTGGGAGCAGACGCGCGCCGATTACGCAAGCCGCAGCGGCAAGGTGGCGGCCGACTACGCCGGACTCAAGCCCCGTCTGCCCACGCCCCCCCAGTTGGCGGCGCTGGAGCAGCGCCTGAAATTCGAAGGCGGCGCTTCCGACTTTCGCGTCGATGCCCTGCTGGCCTGGATCAGCGCGATCACGCCCAACGGCGCCATCATCCGCAAGCTCGAAGCCGACGGCGGCAAGTCCGGCGGCGCGCCCGCGCCCGCAGCCGCGCCAGCGCCCGGCGTCGCGCCCGCACCCGGTGCGGCGGCAGCGACGGCGG
>JAUXWU010000069.1 GCA_030680085.1 Rhodocyclaceae bacterium
ACCCGGACGCGGCGATCGAGATCACGCTGAAGTACGCGAAGGGTGCGGAGCCCACGCACCAGCGCTTCCTCCTCGGCAAGCGATTCCGCGTGCGCATCGCCAAAGTCGGTCAACAGGGCGAAGTGCAGGCATGCATCGCGATTCGCCAGAAACCGGACTTCCAGCGCCTCGGCCAGGTTCTCGATACCGGCTGCGCTGGTCAGCATGGTCGGCACCACCACCAGCGTGCGCGATGCCGCCGGGATGCCTTGGGAGAAGTCCAGTCGCGGTAGCGGATGTGGCATCACCAAGAGCGTTGCCAGCCAGTTCACCAATCCCGCGGCCAGCCGGCTTGCGGCAAGCAGGGAGACGACGCCGAACGGCAGCAGCAGCCAGGCCGATTTTCCCGCGGCAAGCGCCATCAGGCAGGCCGTGATGATGGCCGTGAGCAGCGCAATCGCGCCCAGGTACAGCGGCAAGGGAAACGCGCCCATGGCCCGGCGCAGGGTCTCGGCGCGGCCGCGGCGGACCTCGGCCGCCCGCTCGAGTTGCGGCAGACCCTTGTCGATCAGGTAGAAGCCGACGTGCGCGACGCGACCACCGCTCCCGCCGCCGGCATCGAGCGCCGCTGCCGCGCGTGCCAGCTCGACCGCCTTGCCGGCCACCTCGCCTTCGGATAGACGGCTCTCCTTCGCTATCCTCTCGGTTGCATGACGATAGCGATCGCGGGTGCCAAAGTCCATCCGGCCATAGACGCCGTCCGGATCTTCAAGCAGCGTCCGCTCGACGACGCTCATGGTCTCGACGAACTCGCGCCAGTCGATCGCGCCCAGCAGCCGCAGGCTGCCGATGCTGTTGCTGATGGAGACCTGATTGGCGGCCTGCATCTGGTTCTCCGCCTGCACCAACTGCTCGATCGTCAGGCCCGATTCGGAGAGTCGCTGCTCGATCCAGGTCAACGGCAAGGCCAGGGTGGGGCCTCGACCCTGCAAGCGGCGCGCCAGCTCCGCGACGAAGGCGCTGACCATCGGCGGGTCTGAGCGCACCATGTCCGCGATCACCAGGATCAGACTCTTCGGATCGTGCTCGGCGGTCTCCCTCATCTGGTCCGCCCAGGAGTAGGCCAGGTTTCGCTCGTCCCAGCCAGCGGCGATCCACACGGCGACCCGACGCAGATTCTCGATGACTGCCAGCCGCAGCATGATCGGGATCGCCCACAACTCGCCAAGCTTGAGCTCTGTCACGGTCTGGTAGGCCGTCACGAAGCGGGTCAGCGTTTCCGCATCGACGCGACCATCGCCATGGGCAATCGTCTCCAGGGCGATGTCATAGACGCGCGGGCACCCCACCGACGGGCCGTGCGCCAGGCGCGGAAGTTCCCGGCTGTAACCCTTTGGCAGGTGCCTCTTGGCGGTGCGGATCTGTTCTTCGATCAGATAGAAGTTGTCCAGCAGCCATTCTCCTGCCGGTGTTATCCGGCGCTTCGCCGAGACCGCCGCCGTCAGCATCTTGCACACTTTGACCAGGGCGTTTTCGTTCGCTGCCAGCCGCGCCAGAAGCTGGTCCGGCGCGCGTCCCGGCTTCAGCTGGTGCGACGCCGCGAGCGCCTTGCCATGCCGCTCCATCTGATCGGCGTTGAACAACTCCGACCGCAGCGGGGGCTCTTCGTCGGGTGAAATCCGTGGCCACCCGCTGCCGCGAAGCCGCGCTTTCAACTGCCGCAAATATCCGGTGAGCTTCGTGCCGGTGTTCAATTCAGGGGGGCCTTTCTGGGGAATGGAATTGCGACGACGCACCTCGCACCGAGCGAGGGAGAAGGCCAACCAGCTATCCTGCCGACTTAACCACAATTCAACCACCAGTTCAAGTTGCTCCACAGACCGAGCCATCACCTTCATCAATGACGGTGATCGGAACGCTCGGCAGCGTGCCCAACCGAGGTCTCGGCCCTTTCTATACCGGCCTCTTGCGACACAGATCAAATTGCGGGCGTGAAGAAGCGCTGGCGCATTTCTTCCAGCCCCAGCAGATCCAGCAATTCGTGCAGGCGTTCGGCGCGATGCCTGCCGGGCTGGTTGCCACGGCGAGCGATGATCAGCTCGTTTTTCATCGAATGCTCCCAGCCCACCAGCTCGGTCACGCTGACCTGGTAACCGTGGGCTTCGAGTTGCAGGCAGCGCAGCACATTGGTGACCTGGCTGCCGAATTCCCGCGTGTGGAGCGGGTGGCGCCAAAGTTCCGCCAGCGGGTTGGCCAGCGCCTTGCCCTTGTGTTTTCTCAGATGCGCGGCGACTTCGGCCTGGCAGCAGGGCGCCAGCACGATGAACGCGGCCTGGCGACCGAGGGCAAAGCGAATCGCGTCGTCGGTGGCCGTGTCGCAGGCGTGCAGGGCGGTGACGATGTCGATCCTTGCCGGCAGTTCAGGCGCCGTCAGTGCGTCGGCCACGGTTTTGTCGAGAAAGGACATGCCGGAAAATCCTAGTCCGCTGGCCAGCGCCCGGGATTTTTCGACCAGTTCTTGCCGGGCTTCGATGCCGTAAATGTGCGAACCGCTATCCAGTTCCTTGAAAAACAGGTCGTACAGGATGAAGCCGAGGTAGGACTTGCCGGCGCCGATGTCCACCAGTTGAATGTCGGGCGCTGTCTGCCGGCTTTCCTGCAACAGCGGTTCGATCAGTTGGTAGAGGTGATAGACCTGCTTCAATTTGCGCCGGCTGTCCTGGTTCATCCGGCCGTCCCGGGTCAGGATGTGGAGCTCCTTGAGCAGTTCGAGCGATTGACCGGGCCTGATTTCGTGACTTTTTTCCATGCTGATCCCTGTTGCGAAATTTTATGTTGATGAGTATCCTATGTTGCATCGCAGCATTACCGCTGCAGTATCGCCGCCGCAGTTTCGCCGCAAGTCCACAAGATAAAGCGGAAAAAACATGAACTACGAACAGCATTATCTGACTTCTCTCTTCGAGCCCAAATCAATCGCCATCATCGGCGCTTCCGAGACGGCGGGCTCGATTGGCAACACCATGGTGCAGAACGTCATCGATGGCGGCTTCCCGGGGCGCTTGTTCCTCGTCAATCCGCGCCACGAGAAGGTGTTTGGCCAACTGGCCTACGATTCCGTCGAGAGCATCCCGCAGCGGCTTGATCTGGCGGTGATCTGCACCCGGGCCGAAACCGTGCCGGACATCATCGACGCCTGCGGCCGCGCCGGCACTCGCAACGCCATCATTATCTCCGGCGGTTTCGCCGAAATGGGCTCGCGTGGCGCCAGTCTGGCCCGCACCATGCTGGAGAGCGCGCGGCGCCACAATGTGCGGCTGCTGGGTCCCAACTGCCTGGGGTTGATCCGTCCCGGCAGTGGCGTGAATGTCACCTATGCCCACAGCAGCGCGAACCCCGGCACGGTCGGGCTGATCTCGCAATCGGGCGCGCTGTGCACGGCGATTCTCGACTGGGCGCTGCCCAACAATGTCGGGTTTTCCAACGTCGTTTCGCTGGGCGCCGAGAGCGATGTCGATTTTGGCGAAGTGCTCGACTACATGGTCTCCGACCCGCGCACCGAAAACATCTTTTTGTACATCGAAGGCATCAAGAATGCCCGCCGCTTCATGAGCGCGCTGCGCGCCGCCGCGCGCTGCAAGCCGGTGCTGCTGATCAAGGGCGGGCGCAATCCCGCCGGCAAGCTGGCCGCGCAATCGCATAGCGGCGCGCTGATCGGCGCCGATGACGTGTTCGACGCGGCCTTGCGGCGCGCCGGCGTGGTGCGCCTGAGCAATGTCGGCCAGATGTTCGCCGCCGCGCAGGCGTTGTTTGCGCATTTCCGCCCGCGCGGCAATCGCCTGATGATCGTCACCAACGGCGGCGGCCTCGGCGTGATGGCGGCCGATCATGCCGCCGACATCGGCATTGCGCTGGCTGAAATGTCGGCGGCCACCCGCCAGAAACTGAATGAAGCGCTGCCGCCGACCTGGTCGAAGGCCAATCCGATCGACCTGGTCGGCGACGCCGACCCGGCGCGTTACGCCACCACGATCACCGCCTGTCTCGAAGACGACGGGGTCGATGGCGTGCTGGCAATCCTTGCCCCGCAGGCGCTGGCCGACCCGACGCAGACGGCTCGCGCGGTCATCGAAGTGGCGAAAAAGACCGACAAGCCGCTGGTCACCTGCTGGATGGGCGAAGAGCAGGTGAAGGAGGCGCGGCTGCTGTTTCGCGGCGCCGGCATTCCCACCTTCCGCACCCCGGATCCGGCGGTCGAACTGTTCTCGCACATCGCCAACTATTACCGCAACCAGCAATTGCTGATGCAGGCGCCGGCGTCGATTTCCGACATTGCCGACCATATGCCGCCACGCCTCGAATCGGCGCGGCTGGTGATCGAATCCGCCCTGGCCGAAGGCCGCAAGACCCTCAACGAAATGGAATCGAAGGCCCTGCTGGCGGCCTTCCGCATCCCCATCGCCCAGACGGTGGTGGCACGTTCGCCTGCCGAGGCGATGGTGCTGGCCGAGGAAATGGGCCTGCCGGTGGTGATGAAGATCGATTCGCCGCAAATTACCAAAAAGGCCGATTCGGGCGGCGTGCGCCTCAATCTCAACGCGCTGGCCGCCGTGCGCGATGCCTACAGCCAGATCATCGATGAGGTGAAAAAGCATCGGCCCGACGCCGTGATTCACGGCATCGCCATCGAGCCGATGATCCAGAAGACCAATGGTCGCGAACTGATGGTCGGCATGACGAAGGACCCGATCTTTGGCCCGACCGTCATCTTCGGTCCAGGCGGGGCGGGCGTCGAGGCCCATGGCAAGGATCGCGCCGTCGCCCTGCCGCCGCTCAACCGCTTTCTGGTCGCCGATATGCTGGCGTCCACCCGCACCTCGGCCCGGCTCGGCGAATTCCGCAACATGCCGCCGGTCAACATGGAAGCGCTGGAGGCCGTGCTGCTGCGGGTTTCCGAGATGGTCTGCGAACTGCCCTGGATTCAGGAACTGGACATCAATCCGCTGATCGTCGACGAAAACGGCGCTGTGGCGGTCGATGCGCGCATCGTCATCGAAAATCTTGCGTTGACCGCCGTGCGCTACGACCACATGGTGATTCACCCCTATCCGTCCCACCTGGTCACGCAGTATCAAACCAAGGATGGCCAGAATGTCGTCATTCGCCCGATCAGCCCGGAAGATGCCGAACTGGAGCAGGAGTTTGTCAGGAACCTGTCGGCCGAAACCAAGTATTTCCGCTTCATGAACACCCTGCGCGAGCTGTCGCAGGCCCAGTTGGTGCGCCTGACGCAGATCGACTATGACCGCGAGATGGCTTTCATCGCCCTGACCGAGATCGACGGGCGCGTAGTCGAGGTCGGCGTGGCGCGTTATGCCATGAACCCGGATGGCGAATCCTGCGAATTTGCCGTGGTCGTCGCCGACGACTGGCAGGGCAAGGGCCTGGCGCGCCGGCTGATGGGCGTGATCATCGACACCGCCCGCTCGCGCGGCATCAAGTTCATGAACGGCGACTTCCTCGCCGAAAATCGCCGCATGATCAAGTTCGTCTCCGGCCTCGGCTTCGTGCTCTCGCCCCACCCCGAAGACCCGGGCCTCAAGCGCGGCGTGTTGGCGCTGAATTGAAAGTCGGCGCTGGCGGGACGGCGTCTGTCGGCACGCCGTGCGATTTAGGGACGACGCGCTGCCCCTGGTGCGGCGATGGTCTTTCCGCGGCATCCATGCTTGCATAAAATATAAATTTTTATATAATTCGCCCCATGAAAGAACTGCGTTTTCGCGGAAATTCGTTGGATGATCTGCGCAAGTTCCCCGCGCTCGCCATGCGGGAAGTTGGCTATCAGATGGACAAGGTACAGAACGGCAAGGAGCCTACCGACTGGAAGCCAATGGAAACGGTGGGCGCTGGCGTGAAGGAGGTTCGAATACAGGACGAGGTCGGCGCCTTTCGCGTGATCTACCTGGCGAAGCTGGCCGATGCCGTCTACGTCCTGCACTGCTTCCAGAAGAAGACGCCGCAGACCAGCGAGAAGGACATCAAGTTGGCCCGAAAACGATTCAAGGATTTAGTGAAGGAGCAGCAATGAGCAAGGAGCAACGGTTCGCCAGTGTATGGGATGCCATCGAAGACACGCCGCAGCAGGCGGCCAGCATGCGCGCCCGGTCGGCGCTGATGATGGAACTTGAGAGCATCATCAAGCAGCGCGGCATAACCCAAGCGGAAGCCGCGGCTCTGTTCGGCGTCACTCAGCCTCGCATCTCCGATCTGATGCGTGGCAAGATCAATCTGTTCTCTTTGGACTGCCTGATCGACATGGCCACCGTCGCCGGTCTTGAGCCTCATGTCACCATCAAGAAGCCGAAGGCGACACACAAGCGGCGCGACGTCGAACTGGCTGCGGCTTGATCCGCTCAAACCAGAGCAAAACATCGGCAATTTCGGTGCAATTTTGAAGCAGCGCCAGCAACGCAGTGCCAGCATGACCCACAGTGAATCAATCAAACAATAAAAGCCGCTGCCCTTGGTGCATTGGCGACGATTTATATATAGCCTACCACGACAATGAGTGGGGCGTGCCCTGCCACTTTGATCCCACGCTGTTCGAGTTTTTGATTCTCGAAGGCGCGCAGGCCGGATTGTCGTGGCTCACGATTTTGCGAAAGCGCGAAAACTACCGCCGTGCCTTCGACGGTTTCGATGTGGAGAAAATCGCCCGCTACGGCGAACAAGATGTGGCGCGGCTCTTGGCGGATGCCGGCATCGTCAGGAACCGCCTGAAAATCGCCGCTGCCATCGACAATGCTCGCGCCACGCTGGCGCTCCATGAGTCGGGGGGCAGCCTTGATACCTTGTTCTGGCAATTCGTCGATGGCCAGCCGGCTATCAATCGCTGGAGGAAACTCGACGAGGTGCCGGTTTACACGCCAGCCGCCACTGCCCTGGCAAAGGAACTCAAGCGGCGCGGCTTCCGCTTCGTCGGCCCGACGGTTATCTATTCACACATGCAGGCGACGGGCATGGTGAATGACCATCTCGTCACCTGCCCACGCCACGCGGAACTGATCTGAGGACGATGTGTTGCCGCAGCCAGGCGGCGAATTCGGTTTCATCGATTTCACTGGCGGCGAGGGCCAGGATGATGATGACGCATTCGGCATCACCGACAACCAGATCGAAGCCGTTCAGCGCCAGAAAAAGTTCGGTCGCGATGAGCGCTGCCCGCTTGTTGCCATCGACGAAGGGATGATTGCGGACGATGCCGAATCCATAGGCTGCGGCGAGTGCGGCGACGTCAGGATCGCCGTAGGCCGCCAGATTCTCCGCCCGCGCCAGCGCGGAATCGAGCAAGCCTGCGTCACGCGTGCCCGCCGCCCCGCCATGTTCGGCCAATTGCTCACCGTTGGCGGCAATGATCACACTCCGCTGAATCCATACCCAGCGGCTCACTTTGCCAACTCGCGCAGCGCGTTACGACGTTTCTTCATGATCCGCTGCGCCTCGGTCATTTGCTGCTCGAAGACAGGGTCATTCGGCGTGACTGCATAGCCATCCGGTGTTTCGGTCAGAAAGAGCGATTCGCCTTTCTCTAGCTTCAGATTGGCGAGAACCTCCTTGGGCAGGATGACGCCGACTGAATTACCGATCTGGGTCAGTTTGAGAATGTGCATGGCGGGCTCCGGTCATTGTTATAACAGACGTTATACTAGACCGAAGCCCTGGTCATTTCAAACCTTATCAAACGTCAGATGCCCCTTGCTGACACCCACCTTGATGCGGTCTTTCGGCCCGAGTTTGCCTTCGAGGATCAGCCGGGACAGCGGATTTTCTATGCGTTCCTGAATCGCCCGTTTGAGCGGCCGCGCGCCGAACACCGGGTCGAAGCCGGCCTCCGCGATGCTGGCCAAGGCGGCGTCCGACAACTCCATCGACATCTCAAGTTTGGCCAGACGCTTTTCCAGATACTGTAGCTGGATGCGGGCGATGCCGGCGATGTGCTTCTGGTCGAGTGCGTGGAACACCACAATCTCGTCGATGCGATTCACGAACTCCGGCCGGAAATGCGTCTTCACCTCGCCCATCACGGCGAGCTTGATGATCTGGTAGTCATCGCCCGACATCTGCTGGATCATCTGCGAGCCAAGGTTGGAGGTCATGACGATCACGGTGTTCTTGAAGTCGACCGTGCGGCCCTGGCCGTCGGTCATGCGGCCATCGTCGAGCACCTGCAAGAGCACGTTGAAGACATCCGGATGCGCCTTCTCGACCTCGTCAAAGAGGATCACCGAATAAGGCTTGCGCCTCACCTGCTCGGTCAGATAACCGCCCTCCTCATAGCCGACATAGCCCGGCGGCGCGCCGATCAGCCGCGCGACCGAGTGCTTCTCCATGAACTCGCTCATGTCGATGCGGATCAGGTGATCTTCGGCATCGAAGAGGAATTCGGCCAGCGTCTTGCACAATTCCGTCTTGCCGACGCCGGTGGGCCCGAGGAACAGGAAGGAACCGTAGGGACGGCTTTCTTCGGACAGGCCGGCGCGCGAACGGCGGATCGCATCGGCCACCAGTCGCACCGCCTCATCCTGTCCGACGACGCGCCGGTGCAATTTCTCTTCCATTTTGAGCAGTTTCTCGCGCTCGCCCTGCATCATCTTGGCCACGGGGATGCCGGTGGCGCGCGAGACCACTTCGGCGATCTCTTCCGCGCCCACCTGCGTGCGCAATAGCTTGTTCGCCGTCCCGCCAGCGCCGACTTTCTCCGCAGCCTTCAATTGCGCTTCGAGCTGCGGCAGCTTGCCGTATTGCAGTTCGGCGAGCTTGTCGAAAGCCCCTTGACGCTGCAGATCGGCGATTTCGCCGCGTAGTTTCTCGATTGCTTCCTTGACATGCTGGACGCCATGCACCTGCGCCTTCTCGGCCTTCCAGATTTCTTCAAGGTCTGAGTATTCCTTCTCGAGCTTTTTGATTTCCTCCTCGATCAGCGCAAAACGCTTCTTCGAGGCCTCGTCCTTTTCCTTGCGCACGGCCTCGCGTTCGATTTTCAATTGAATCAGGCGACGGTCAAGCTTGTCCATCGATTCGGGCTTCGAGTCGATCTCCATCTTGATGCGCGCGGCCGCCTCGTCGATCAGGTCGATCGCCTTGTCGGGCAGGAAGCGGTCGGTGATGTAGCGATGCGACAGTTCCGCCGCGGCGACAATGGCCGGGTCGGTGATGTCGACGCCGTGGTGAATCTCGTATTTTTCCTGCAAGCCACGCAGGATGGCGATGGTGGCTTCGACGCTCGGCTCGTCGACCAG
>JAUXWU010000074.1 GCA_030680085.1 Rhodocyclaceae bacterium
AAAGTGCTTGGCGAGACGAAAAATCGCGGTACCGAAGTCCATTTTCTCGCTGATGAAGAAATCTTTGGTGCCGGCACCATCGAATTTCACTACGACATCATCGCCAAGCGGTTGCGCGAACTGTCCTTCCTCAACAACGGCGTCAAGATCAAGCTGATCGACCAGCGCAACAACAAGGAAGAGGACTTCGCCTTCTCCGGCGGCGTCAAGGGCTTCGTCGAATACATCAATCGCAGCAAGACCGTGCTGCATCCCACCGTGTTCTACTCCATTGGTGAATCACCCCTGCCGGGTGGCGGCGCCATCGGCGTCGAAGTGGCGATGCAGTGGAACGATTCCTATGCCGAGCAGGTATTGTGCTTCACCAACAACATTCCGCAAACCGACGGTGGCACGCACCTGACCGGCCTGCGCCAGGCGATGACCCGCGTCATCAACAAGTACATCGAAGAAAACGAGATCGCCAAAAAAGCCAAGGTCGACATCGCCGGCGATGACATGCGCGAAGGACTCGCCTGCGTGCTCTCGGTGAAGATGCCCGATCCGAAGTTCGCCTCGCAAACCAAGATGAAGCTGGTTTCTTCCGAGGCCATGCCGGCGGTGCAGGAAGTCGTGGCCGCCAAGCTCACGGAATTCCTGCTGGAAAAACCCGGCGATGCAAAGGTCATTACCGGCAAGATCGTCGAGGCGGCGCGCGCGCGCGAGGCGGCCCGCAAGGCGCGCGAGATGACGCGCCGCAAGGGCGTGCTCGACAACATCGGCTTGCCCGGCAAACTGGCCGACTGTCAGGAAAAAGACCCTGCCCTGTCCGAGTTGTATCTGGTCGAGGGGGACTCCGCCGGCGGCTCCGCCAAGCAGGGCCGCGACCGCAAGTTCCAGGCCATCCTGCCGCTGCGCGGCAAGGTGCTCAACGTCGAAAAGGCGCGCCTCGACAAGGTGATTTCCTCGGAACAGATCGTCACCCTGCTGACCGCGCTCGGCTGCGGCTTCGGCAAGGACGACTACAAGCCGGAGAAATTGCGCTATCACCGCATCATCATCATGACCGACGCCGACGTGGACGGCGCGCACATCCGCACGCTGCTGCTGACCTTCTTCTACCGGCAGATGCCCGACCTGATCGACGGCGGCCACATCTACATCGCCCAGCCGCCGCTCTACAAGATCAAGCATGGCAAGAGCGAGCGCTACATCAAGGACGACAACGAACTCAACCAGTACCTGCTGACCTTGGCGCTCGACGGCGCGGCCCTGACGCCGCAGCGCGACGCCCCGGCCATCACCGGCGCGGCGCTCGAGGAACTGGCGAAGAGCTATCTGACCTCGGAAGCCATCATCCGCCGCCTGGCCGACTTCGTCGATGCCAGCGCCTTGCACACCCTGATTACCCGCGATATCGTGCTCGGCCTGGCAGACGCCGCCGCCGCCGAAGCCAGTGCCGCCGCGCTGCGGCAGGCACTGATCGACCATGGCGACCAGGGTGGCGAGTTGGTGATCAAGGCCGTGTATGACGAAAAGTCCGAGGCCTGGCAGTTGCGCCTCGAAAAAATGCGCCATGGCAACCTGCGCGTCACCACCATCGACGCGGACTTTCTGCTCTCCGGCGACTACCTCCAGTTGCGCAAGACCGCCCAGTTGCTGACAGGCCTGCTGGACGCCGACGCCAGCATCCGCCGCGGTGAAAAAACGCAGCCGGTGACGAGCTTCGCCGCCGCCATGGCGTGGCTCCTCGGCGAAGTCGAGCGCAACCTCGGCAAGCAGCGCTACAAGGGTCTCGGCGAGATGAACCCCGAGCAGCTCTGGGAAACCACCATGGATCCCACCGTGCGCCGCCTGCTCAAGGTGCAGATCGATGACGCCATCGCCGCCGACGAGATCTTCACCACGCTGATGGGCGATGTCGTCGAACCGCGCCGCAAGTTCATTGAAGACAATGCGCTTTACGCGCGGAATATCGACGTCTGAAGTTGACGCAAAAATGGCGGCGGACCGGTAACAGGTCCGCCGCCATTTTCTTGTGCCCCGAGGGAAATCTTATTTAGCTGCGGGTGCCTTGAAGTTGGCGCCGGCTTGGTTGGCCATGAAAGCGATGGCCCGGACCAGTTCTTCGTCCGTGGCATCGGAACCGCCTTTTGGCGGCATCGCCCCCTTGCCGGTGATTGACGTCTTGGTCAGCGCCGCCAGGCCGAAGGCGATGCGGGGCGCCCAGGCCGCCTTGTCGCCCGTCTTGGGCGCACCGGCAACACCCGCCGTATGGCAGGCGCCGCAAACCGCCTTGTAGAGATCCTCACCCGAACGACTGCCGCGGGCTACCGATGACGCGGCGGCGGGTGGCGCCAGCTTGACCTTCGCCAGCGGCTGAATGCGGGCGTTGGCCGCTTCGAAATCGATGTCCTTGGGCTGGTGGCTGCCCATGGCCATGGCCAAGACCGGCGCCAGGGCAAGCAGGCCGGATATCGCCAGAACGCGCGGAAGCTTCTTGCTCATCACGTGTTTCCTTGTCATTAATAATTGGCGCGCCTGACACGACTCGGTTGTGAGCACTGATTTCGTGTCAGCGTGACTGCTGGTTGGATACTGCATGGATAAGGCGGATGCTACCCCAGTCATCGCGAATCAGCAAATCCGAGTCTACAACTCTGGCTGAAGCAATGAGTCGTTGCGCGACGTTGCGCACTAGCAACATAATTTGCAACATCTTTCGTGAAATACCGGTCACGCTTCGGCGAAATCACCGGTCACGAACAAGCGAAATACGCATTACATCGCATCCCCCTGTTAATCCTATCATCGACGATAAGATTAGCGTAAAATTCATCAATTTAAACGTGGTAATCTTCTCATGGACAACTTGCTGGAAATCATTGGCGGTTTCCCACAAGGGGCGTCACCGAAACAGATCATGCAACGCGTTTCGCTCAGTAGGCCCACACTTAATCGTCGGTTGGTGGAAGAGTTGGCGCGCGGCACGATCGTCGTGAAGGGGCGGGGGCCTGCGACTCGATACACCGTCGCGGATCCACTGGCAGCGCAAAGGGCTTACTTCGACAAGCCCTACACCGAGCGGATTATTGCTCGCTACCGTGAAGAACTGCTCGAGTTTGAGCCGGGCCTTTCGGAGGCTGCACTTGCCTCGCTGGGCAACCTGCCGCCGTATTCGATGGATAAGCGCGCACTGGGTAAATTCCTGATCGATTTTTCCTGCGCATCGTCAGTGTTGGAAGGGGGCACCTATTCAATGCTGGATACGCTAGCGCTGATCGAATACGGAGAAAAGGCAGCTGGCAAGCCGATCGAGGATGCGTTCCTGGTGTTGAATCACAAGGAAGCCTTCGAGTTCCTCCATGACAACCCACGGCTCGATTCGATCTTCCGTGTGCACGACCTTCTGACGAACGATCATGATCTGCCGCAATTGCAAAGTTCGCGACATTTTTTGACGAAGCCGTTCAGAGGGGTGCCGCGCGAACATACCGATGTGGACATTGCGTTAAGCTCGTATGTCCCGCCATTCCGACCTGGAACCGGCTACGTCGGCAAAATGCTCGGCCGCATTCTGGACAGGGCGGCGTCCATCGCCAACCCGGTACAGGCAGCGTTCTATCTGCTGACGCGTATCCCTTATTTGCAACCATTCCAGGATGGCAATAAGCGGACATCGCGAGCAATGTGTAATGTACCGTTGCTGCAATCCAATTTGCCTGCCGTGTCCTTCGTGGATTTCGGGAAACGCGATTACATCGTCTCGATGATTGCTTTCTATGAGTTAGGCGATGTGATGCTGGCTGAAGCTTGTTTCGTTGACGCCTACAACCGATCTATCGGTCGGCTTGGCATCAAGCATTGATCAAATGACGCAAGAACCCCCCGCCACGAGCGTCGATAACCTAGTGTAGTGTCTCATTAATGCCTTTATATTACGCCGATCTGGCCTACACTCGAAATATCGCTTGTTTCGAGGACGAGATCATGACAAGAACGCCGATTGTGCTGGATCCGGAAGAGGCGCGGGAGTTGAACAGGCGGTTGCGCGCCAGTACGGTGTCGATGCGGGACCGTCGGCGGGCGCAAATCATTTTGCTGGCCGCCGACGGGCGCACGCAGGAAGTCATTGGGGAAATCGTCGGCGTCACCCGCGTGACGGTCAATCACTGGTGCCGGTGCTTCGTCAAAGAGCGACTGGCCGGCTTGGCGGATGCACCTGGACGAGGCCGGAAGCCATCGCTGCCGGTGGCGGCGGTGAAGAAGGCGCTGGAGACGGTCACCCGTCCTCCGGCAACACTGGGGCGCTGGAGCTGCCGCACGATGGCGCAGGCGACGGGGATCTCCACCGCCAGCGTTCAGCGTCTGTGGGCCGCCAACGACATCAAGCCGCATCTGACGCGCACGTTCAAGCTGTCGAACGATGCGCATTTCGAGGAAAAATTCTGGGACGTCATCGGTCTGTATCTCAATCCACCGGAGAAGGCGCTGGTATTGTGTTGCGATGAGAAGTCGCAATGCCAAGCACTGGAACGTACCCAGCCCGGTTTGCCGCTGGGCATCGGCCATATCAAGACCGCCACCCACGATTACATCCGCCATGGCGCCCTGACCTTGTTTGCCGCGCTGAACTATCTGGAGGGCAAACTGATCACGACCATCGCCGAGCAGCACCGACACCAGGAATGGCTGGCCTTCCTCAAGAAGATCCACCGGGAAACCCACAAGGAACTGGCCGATACGATCATCGACTATCTCGCCGACCGTAACCAGAATCCGCAGCGCTACGTCTGGAAGGCCAAGGGCGAGGAAATTCTGCGCAAGATTCAACGCGCTCGCGAGAGCATGGCTCAACAGCAGGTAACGGCATAAATGTATAGCCATTTACGAGACACTACACTAG
>JAUXWU010000088.1 GCA_030680085.1 Rhodocyclaceae bacterium
GCGGGGTTGTGGGGCTTGAGGATGAAACGTCCGCGTTCCAGTCCCAGTTCCTTGAGGGTGAATTCGTTGTCGACGATGGCGATGACGAAATCGCCGGCCTTGGCGGCCTTGCTGCGTTCGACGACGACGACATCGCCCGCGTGGATGCCGGCATCGATCATGGAATCGCCCTTGACCGGCACCATGACGGTACGGGAAGGCTGGCGCACGAGATACTGGTCGACGAGAAAGGGTTCGCCGCCCATGCCGTCGATCATGTCGGGCGCGCCGGCGCGCACGGCGACATCGGCCAGGGGACGTTCGAAGAAGCGGACAGACGGCATCCAGGCGTCGTCGTCGGGGGTGCGTTCCAGAAAGCCGGCGCTTTCGAGGCGGGCGAGGAGTTTTTTGGCCGCCGTCTTCGAGGCAAAGCCCATCAGCGCGGCAATGCGCTGATGGGACGGAATGCGCTTGGCTTCGACGTAGTAGTCGCGCAGGCGGCCAAGGTAGTCGCTGTCGCGTGCGATATCTGCGGTGGGCATGGGGAGCTCCGATCCATGTGGTGTTCTAACGATCACCATGGTAGTGTTCGAAAGAACACCTGTCAAGGACGTTGGGAGCTAGTCGAAGAGCCTGGGGATGATCTCCGTGCCATAGCGATAGCTGTGGCGGCAGATGTCGTCCTCGATGACCAGTTCTTCCTGCTCGGCCAGCGCCGCTTCGATTTCTGCGCGGCCCATGCTTTGCAGCATCGCCAGCACCTTTGCCTCGTCGCGTGGGCAGTGGTAACGCACCGGACGCGGGTCGAACAGACGAATGTTTTCTTCCGGAAACAGGCGCATCAGCAGGTTGGCTGGCGATTTCCTCAGTTCCGTCGGCTTGAGCGTGGCGGCCAGATGCATGAGGCGGTTCCAGCCGTCCGGATCTTTTGCATCGGCATCTGGCAGCTTTTGCAGGAACAGCCCGCCGGCAAACTGGTCGTCGGCGGTGAGGAACAGCCAGGCGGGCTGCTGCTCGGACTGGACGAGGTAATGTTCGAACACCGCCGCCAGGCTGTCACCAGAGAGCGGGACGACGCTCTGGTAAGGGTCGCCGTGCTTGCTTTGCAGCATGAGGGTCAATTGGCCGTCGCCCAGCAATTCACCAAAGGAGAGCGCCGTCTCGCCAGCGCCGACTTTTGCGTGCATCGTTCCGCGCAGCCGCAGTTGCTCGTCGCAATCGACCAGCAGCAGCGATATCAGACCATCCCCACGCAACTGGCAACCGAGCCGGCCAGGTGTCTTGAGGTTGCCGGCGATCAGCGCGGTGACCGCCGCCAGTTCGCCCAGCAATGCCTGGACAGTCGGCGGATCGTCGCGGCCAGCGCTCATCTCGTGCCATGCGTTGCCGAGCGATACCACGGCGCCGCGGATGTCGAGGTCTTCGAACAGGAAACGGCGGACGCTATCCATGTGACGACAACATCAGCGCACAAAGCTTTCGAACAGGGTCGGGTCGAAACCGACCAGCAATTTCCCGTCAGGCGTTTCGATCACCGGCCGGCGGATCGCGCTCGGGTGTTCGACCATCGTTGCCACCGCCTGGCTCTGCGTCGAAACAGCCTGCTGCTCGGGCGTCAGCTTGCGCCAGGTGGAGCCCTTGGTATTCAGCAGGGTTTTCCAGCCGGCGTTGCGACACCACTCGACCAGCCGGTCGCGTGGCACGCCCAGCTTCTTGTAATCGTGAAATTCGTAGTCGATATCGTGCGCCTGGCACCAGGCCAGGGCTTTCTTCACGCTATCGCAATTCTTGATGCCGTAGATCTTGACCATGCCGCCTCCGGATAAAAGTTCAGATGTGCAGTTTACCCGCCGGACAATGCTTCGACTGCTCCAGACAACTGATCGTCGCTTGCAGGTTCAAGCCGGTTTCCTCTTTCAGTCGGCGGGCCGCTGTCTTGAGTTCGCCGATCAGGCAATGTGTCAGCGCGCCACTGGCGGCGAAGGCGATGACGTTGCCGCTGTCGCAGGAGGGCAGGGCGATGGCGCGATCAGCGAAAGCTTCGTTGATGCGCGCCAGCGCATCGCGCACGCCGCGCCGCTTCGACAACAGGTTGGTGACCATGAGGCCGGACGAACTCAGGCGGGCCTTGCAGTTGAGATAGAAGGGCAGGGTGTCGAGCATGCCGGTGCGGGCGTCTGCGTCGAAGCCGTCGACGAGGATCAGGTCGAAACTTTGCTGACTGGCGGCGACGAATTCCGCGCCATCGCCGATGACGATGCGCAGTCGTTCGTCTTCTTCCGGCAGCTTGAAATTCTGCCGCGCCACCGCGACCACGGCGGGTTCGATTTCCACCACGGTTAATTTCGCGTCCGGCCTGTGGCGGTGGAGGAACTTGGTCAGCGACGCGGCTCCCAGGCCGATCAGCAGGACGGAGCGCGGCCAGTCGGCGGCGGGCCGCAACAGCAATGCCGTCATCATTGCGCGCGTGTAGTCGAGTTCCAGCGCCCAGGGGCGCGCCACGCGCATGGCGCCTTGCACCCAGTTGGAACCGAAATGCAGGTAGCGAACGCCAGCGGATTCGCTGACCTGGATTTCCACGGCGCTCAGTTCAGTGTTGTTTCTGATAGCTGCCCAGCAGCTCGGCCTGGGCAAGGATGTGGCCGGTCATGGCTTTTTCAAGCTGTGCCTTGGTTAGCCGGCCGAGGTCGGGCAACATCGTGTCGAGCGCGTAAAGCTTGTGGAAGTAGCGGTGGCGGCCAATGGGCGGACAGGGGCCGCCGTAACCGGTGCGCTGCCAGTCGTTCACGCCTTCCATGGCGCCGACTGGCAGCGCGCCGGGCGAGATGGCTTCCGCCAGGCCGCTGGTGGAGGGCGGCAGGTTGTAGAGCACCCAATGCACCCAGGTCATTTTCGGCGCGGCTGGGTCGGGGGCATCCGGGTCGTCGACGATCAACACCAGACTTTTTGTGCCGGCCGGCAAACCAGACCAGGCGAGCGGCGGTGAAACGTCGGCGCCCTCGCAGGTGTATTTCGTGGGAATGGCGGCGTGGTGGGGAAAGGCGAGTGAGGTGAGGGTCAGGCTCATGGCGGTCTCCTTGCTCTAAGGTGGCGGAAGGCTGGGGGGAACGCCCGAGTATAGTTGTCTCTCGCATCCGGCCACGCTTTTCTCCTGGCCGCCCTTGTGGGGGGCAGCGCTAACGGCTAACGATGGCGACAAAATGACGCCGCATGTCTATACTGCGCACGTTAAACGATTGTCGATCAAGGAGGCCGCCATGCTTGCTCATACCGGAAAGCGACTTACCACCAGAATCACAGACCATGTGCAGGGAACACTGCAGGTGGCGGCTGACCTCGTGGGCGCGACGCTTAACCAGTTTGTCGTGCAAGCGGCCCTGGAAAAGGCGGCGAAGGTCATTGAAAGCGAATCGACGATTGCCCTGACACGGAGGGAATCACTGAGACTGCTGGAGATGATTGAAAATCCTCCACCGCGCAATGAGAAATTCCTTCAAGCTCAGACCCGTTACCGGAGGATGAAGAACGATGCTGGTTCTCCCGCTGAACGACGGGCATGACAGGAAGGGATTTGACTGCGGAGATGCCGAACTCAATGGTTGGTTTGCTCAGGTTGCCAGGCAGCACAAGGAAAAGGGAATTTCCTCGACCTTTGTAGTCGTGGCTGACAAAAACCCCGCAGATGTGCTTGGTTTTTACGCCATTAGCCTGGCTGAACTGGTCAATCCGGATTTGCCAATTCAGCATCGAAAACGGCTGCCTGACAGGGTGCCTGTTTTTCGGCTGGGCAGGTTGGCAACCGCCCAAGCGCAGCAAGGCAAAGGTATCGGAGAGTTCATGCTTTTCGACGCCATTGACCGGGTGACGCGTATCGCAAACGAGGTGGGTGGCATCGGTCTCGTGGTCAATGCGAAGCCTTCAGCAGTCGGTTTCTATCATCGATATGGTTTTGAGCAGATGGCAGACCACCCGCTCAATCTGTTTTTACCGTTTTAACTCAACCCTTCGCCAACCCCTTACTCGCAATAGACCCCGCCATGTCACCCATCCTCAAGCTGCGCGGCACCGCCGCTTTTTCCGCTGCACGTCTTGCACGTCTGGCCCGTCTGGCCGAGCAAGTCGGCGTTTCGCTGGTGGCCGAGCACTGGTATTTCGTCGAAACCGCCAGCAGCCTGAACGCCGACGAGTTGGCGCGCTTGAAGGAATTGCTGGGGATTCCGATTAAGTTGCTGGCTGCGCCTGCAGGGCAGTTGATTCTGGTGACGCCACGCCTCGGCACGATTTCGCCGTGGGCGTCGAAGGCTACCGACATTGCGCACAACTGCGGTTTCGCCGCGATCCGCCGCATCGAGCGCGGGATTGCCTACCACGTTGAAAAGTCGGCGCTGGCAGGACGGCGAGTCACCGAGCGGCTCCACGACCGCATGACCGAATCGGTGCTCGATTCCATCGATGCCGCAGAGCAGCTTTTTCATCACGTCGCCCCGCAGCCGCTGACTTCGGTGGATGTCATCACCGGTGGGCGCGCTGCCCTGGTCCGCGCCAACGGCGAACTGGGGTTGGCCCTGTCCGAGGATGAGATCGACTATCTGGTCGAGAACTTCATCAAGATCGGGCGCAACCCGACAGATGTCGAACTGATGATGTTCGCCCAGGCCAACTCCGAGCACTGCCGCCACAAGATCTTCAACGCCTCGTGGACCATCGATGGCGTCGATCAGCGCATGTCGCTGTTCGGCATGATCCGGGCATCGCACCAGGCGCATCCTGAAGGCACGGTGGTGGCCTATTCCGACAATGCTTCCGTGATCGAGGGCGCGCGGATCAAGCGGTTTTACCCGCTGGCCGACGGACGCTATGGTTGTGTCGAAGACCTGACGCACATCCTCGCCAAGGTCGAAACCCACAATCACCCGACCGCCATTTCGCCCTTTCCCGGCGCCGCCACCGGCTCGGGCGGCGAGATCCGCGACGAGGGGGCGACCGGGCGCGGTTCCAAGCCGAAGGCGGGGCTTGCCGGCTTGTCCGTTTCAGACCTGAAAATTCCGGGCTACGTCCAGCCGTGGGAATCCAGCTACGGCAAGCCCGAGCGCATTGCTTCCGCGCTGGCCATCATGATCGAGGGGCCGATTGGCGCGGCGGCCTTCAACACCGAATTTGGTCGGCCCAACCGGGCCGGCTACTTCCGCAGCTTCGAGCAGGAATTCGACGGCGAGATGCGC
>JAUXWU010000096.1 GCA_030680085.1 Rhodocyclaceae bacterium
CAAACGCCCCGATCCCGATCCGCCAGACACCGGCTAGACGACCCCCTCCATCGCCCAGTTAAATTCCTCCGTACTTCAACCCGATTCCAAATTGAGAACTGCTGATGTTTCGTCACCATCAACATAGGTTCGCTCCGGGTCAGGGGCATTGCCTTGCCAGTCTCTTTCAAGCGGGTCTAGTCGCCACAGCAGCATTGCCGCCTCGTCAGGTTTCACGCTGGCACGCTTCAGCCACATTGCGGCATTCATGGTGGCGTCGAACCAGCCAGTCATATACTCGCGCTCGCCAAGCAGCGCGTCCACGGCTTCCTCGTCAATGTAGCCAGCCACGCCAGCATCCGGCAGGAAGGCCCGCAGTTGTCCCAGGGTGCAGGGCAGGGGTAGCGCGGGCTTGTCATGCCGGCCTGTTGGGTGCCATGTCACTGCGGCCCGCTTTTCCGGCGTGAGCGTCGCGCCAGCTTCCGGCAGGTCGACAAACGGGCCATTGGCTTCCACGCGAAAGCCGCCGCAGTTCTTGTGGTCATCAACCTGGCAGATTGCCACGAAGTCAGCATAGCCAATCATCGCCCGGTCAGCATCCGGCCCACGGCGCGGGCAGCCCTCGAAACCTTCCAGCAATGCGGCCATTGTGTCGGCATCAAGCATCGGCGCAAGAGTCACCGGCCTGTCGTCGGGCGTGCGCTTGCGGTCGGCTTCCCGCTCGCCCCGGAATTCATCCAGCCACACGAACGCGCCAGCAGGCAGTTTCAGTGCCGCCCCCTTGCGCCAAGCGGCATAGCCTGCATGGTCGTTCATTGCCTCGGTGCCCGGTCGCTGCTTGCGCAATCCTGCCTCGAAACCTCTTATATCGGCTACCACCGCAGCCCATCCGTCAGTCATGACGGGCAGCGGCTTCGATGTTTGGCGATGGTAGGCGACAAGGTTCCGCAGCTTGCCGAATGGCGCAGCAGTCATCCGCGCAAGGCTTTCCGCAACCTCGACAGGCGAATACAGGCGTTCCCATCCGGCCACATAGGGAATCGCCCGCACCGGCAGGGCTTCGCGCCCGTCAATCCAAATGGTCAGCCGTCCGCCGATCATTTCGCACCCCCTGCCACACCCATGCGTGCGGCCAACTTGTCGCCTAACTCGGTCACGCGGTCAGGCGCGAGGTGTGAGTAGCGCAGGCTCATGGCGAGGGTCTTATGGCCAAGCACGCGGGCAACCTCGATGGCTGATACCCCCGCCATCGTCAGGTAACTTGCCGCCGTGTGGCGCAGGTCGTGCCAGCGAAAATCCGATGTGAGAACGGGCGGCGCATCCTTACGGCGCGTTTTCGGCCTTGTTTCGCGCACGTCGATGTTCGCCTCCACCAGCGCGGCCTTGAACGGTTCGCGCAATTCCAACACCTGGCAGCCTTCGTGCGGCGGGAAAACGTGGTCATCATCAATGTGACGCACCTTGTTTCTGGCTTGCAGTAGTTCGACAACCTCGCCAGAAAGCGGCAGGGCGCGGCCGGCGTTGTTCTTTGTCTCGCCCTGGTGCAGAGTGATTGCGCGGCGCTTGAAGTCGATTTGTGACCAGCGCAAGCCCATGACCTCCCCGGAGCGTGCCCCCGTCGTCAATGCTAGCAACACGGCCGGCAGTAGGTCAGGGTGTGGCGATGCGCGCACGGCAGCCAACAGGCGCGGCAATTCTTCATCGTTCAGGAACCGGATGCGGCCCCCGGACTCTTTCTTCTTGGTGACGCGCTTGACCGGGTTCTTTTCCAGCCAGTCAAGTTCATTGATGCCGTGCTTCATGGCGGCAGACAGGGCAGCGAGGGCGCGGTTGACGTCTGCCCCGCTGCGCTGCCCCCCGCCGTTGCGCTTTGGCGTGGCGAGCAGTTCATCACGCAGTTTCGCTATCCGTGCGGGCGTGATGGACTCAAGCAATTCGCCCCCGGCCTTTTCTCTCCACCAGTTGAGGCGGCGCTTGACGCCATCCCATGATTTGAGATGCGGCGCGGCGGCGGCTGCGTAGCTGTCGAACAGGTCGCCAAGCGTTTTCTTTTTGCCCCCGCCGAAATAGCGGCCGGCCTTCATGTCGGATTCGATGCGCTTCGCCCATTCGCGGGAATCGGTCAGGCGCTCAAAGGTTGCAGACTCGACAGGGAAGCCCTTGACGCGAATCTTTGCCCGGTAACTGGTTTTGCCGTCGCCAGTGGTGCGCTTTTCGATGGTTGCCATTTTTGCCCCCGTTCAATACGTGGTGGCAGCATAGAACAGCAGGCAATAAATTACAACGAGGGATTTAATATCCGTCTGTAACTATGCAGAAAAGCCAGTAATAGCAAGTGATTGTGATTGCGCGAGTGGGGCTATGGGACATTCATGGGACAATAAGGCCGCAAAAACGGCACTTATCCACAGGTCGGTGTGGGCGTGATGCGTAGCTGCGCTGTCAATTGTCCCGCATCGGGCACCGTGGGGCGAGTTGATGCGAGGGTGTTTTCTGGAAGTGTCCCGTCAGTGTCCCATGTCAATATGGCAGGGCTGGAAGAAAAACGGCCTTCCGTCTGGAAAGCCGCTCTATTACTGCTGGTGCCCGGAACCGGAATTGAACCGGTATGCCTTGCGGCGAGGGATTTTAAGTCCCTTGTGTCTACCAATTTCACCATCCGGGCAGCGGCCGCCATTCTAAGCCGGCTACCACTGGCGGTGAATGATGTCGCGGATCAAATGCAAGCGGCGGTGGAAGAAGTGGTCGGCGCCTGGAATGACGCTGACCGGCAGGTTGAGCGGCTCGGCCCAGGCCAGCACGTTGGCGAGTGGCACGGTTTCGTCCGCGGCACCATGAATCACGATGGTGTCGGCCGGCACGGCGGCGGTTTCATATTTGCGCAGACCCTCGATGAAGCCCGCGGCGGTGCCGACCAGCACCAGTCTGGCCGCTGGTTCACCACGCTCGGCAAGCTGTCGCGCCAGCCGGGTCACGACGTAGGCGCCAAAGGAAAAGCCGGCGAGATAGACCGGCAGATCGCCGCCGAACCGCCCGCGTGCGTAGGCATGCACCGCGAGCAAATCCTCGGTCTCGGCAACACCATGGTCATGGACGCCCGCCGAACCGCCGACGCCGCGAAAGTTCGGCCGCAATGTGGCGCAACCGAGTTCGCGGAAGACCTTGGCCAGCGTGGTCACCACCTTGTTGTCCGCCGTGCCGCCGTAAAGCGGGTGCGGATGAGCGATCAGCGCGATGCCGGCGGCACCGGCCGGCGGATCGACGCCGCCGGACGCTTGCGACGGCTCCACAAAGACTTCGATCTTGCCGGCCGGTCCGTCGAGCAGAACGCGCTCGTGACGACTCACTGATTTTCCAGAAGCAAGCGCTCGACGATCTTGCCCTGACCAAGATGCGAGTCGACGATTTCGTCGATGTCTTCCTGGTCGACGTAGGTGTACCAGGTGGCCTCGGGGTAAACGACAATCACCGGGCCTTCACCGCAGCGGTCGAGACAGCCGGCGCTGTTGATGCGCACATTGCCGGCAATCGCGTCACCCTTTTCCTTGACGCGATCCTTGCAATAGTCGCGCATCGCCTGGGCGTTGTGATTGTTGCAGCACATGTCGCCGTCTTCGCGCTGATTGGTGCAGAAAAAGACGTGGTGTTTGTAGTAGCTCATTGTTGTCTCCTTGTGTTGGGGGCGCTAATTTACCAAAGTCGGCGCTGGCCATTCGTAAATGAGCGGCGATAAACTGCCGGCGTGAATCCTCCGCTCATTCCCCTCGATCCCGTCAGGGAAAAGGTACTGCTGCTGACGCTCGCCGGCATCCAGTTCGCGCACATCCTCGACTTCATGGTGATGATGCCGCTCGGGCCGATCCTGATGCAGGAGCTGGCCATCGACGCGCATCAGTTCGGCTTGCTGGTCTCGGCCTACACCTTCACGGCGGCGCTCGCCGGCATCCCGATCGCGATCATCGCCGACCGCTTCGAGCGCAAGCGCCTGCTGCTCTCGATGTTCGCCCTCTTCGCGCTGGCGACGCTGGCCTGCGGCCTCGCGCCGAGCTACGCGACGCTGCTGCTCGCGCGCAGTCTGGCCGGCGTGTTCGGCGGCATGCTCGGTTCGATGGTGCACACCATGGTCGGCGACCTGATTCCCTTCGAGCGGCGCGGCCGCGCCAGCGGCACGATCATGGCGGCATTCTCGCTGTCCACCGTCGCCGGGGTGCCGCTCTCGCTATTCCTGGCGAATCTCTGGGGCTGGCGCATGCCCTTCATCCTGATCGCCGCGCTGGCCGCCGTGCTGCTGCTGCTCGGCCTGAAACAGTTGCCCGTCATGCGCGGCCACCTGCCGAGCGCCGTGCTCAGCGACGCCGAGCGCGCCCATCCGCTGGCCGCCATGGTCGAGACGCTGAAGAACGCCAACCACCGCCGCGCGCTGGCCTTCATGATGCTGCTGATGCTCGGCGGCTTCACGGTGATTCCCTACATCACGATCTACGCCACCGCCAACGTCGGCATCCGCCAGGAGGACATTCCCTACCTGTATCTGGCGGGCGGCTGCGCGACCTTCTTCACTTCCCGCTGGATCGGCCGACTGGCGGACAAGCATGGCAAGGTGCGGGTGTATCGCTGGGTCGCCCTCGGCGCGCTCGTGCCGCTGTTCGTGCAGACCCACCTGCCGCCGGTGCCGCTCCTGGTGATGGTCGCCTGCGCCACGCTGTTCTTCATCTTCGTGCCGGGCCGCATGGTGCCGGCGATGGCGATCATGACCTCGGCCGTCGAGCCGCGCCTGCGCGGCACCTTCCTGTCGCTCAACGGCACGGCGCAAAACCTCGGCTGCGGCATCGCCACCTATCTCGGCGGCCTGATGATGACGCAGGACGCCGCGGGGAAAGTCGTCGGCTACGGCAACGTCGGTTTCCTGGCGATGGGCGCGACACTGCTGACGATTTACCTCGTCGGGCGGATTCACATGCACGCCGCCGTCCCCATCAACGCGGCGGTACCGGCTGACGCCGTCCCCATCAACACGGCGGGCCGGACTGACGCCGTCCCGCCAGCGCCGACTTCTTAGCTCGCGTCGTCCCGCGAGTTCCTATCGTGGCGCGGGATACTTGAGGGCGTTCTTGGCGATCTTGTCCTTCGCGGCGGCGATCAGGTCGATGTCGAGCGCGTCGGCCAGTTCGACCAGATAGATCAGCGTGTCGGCCACTTCGTCGCGGATTGCGGCGAGTTTTTCCGGCGACGGCGCGCGGCTTTCCTCGGGCGTGGCCCACTGGAAGTGTTCGACCAGCTCGGCCGCTTCGACAATCATCGCCATCGCGAGATTCTTCGGCGTGTGGAAGGGCTGCCAGTCGCGGGCGGCGGCGAAGTCGCGCAGGGCAAGCTTGAGGGCATCGAGGTCGGTCATTTTTGATTCCGTAAGCGCATCAGCCAGGGCAGCGCGAGAAACGGCCACAGCGAGGAAGCCAGGCGCGTCAGGCCGTTGAAGTTGAGGAAATGGCCCTGCTGCCAGACGCGCAGGGTGTTTTCGAGATAGGGGTTGGCGGGCATCAGGTTGGCGAGCACGGTGGCGAGCATCAGCGCCATGGCCGCCAGCACCTGCCGCCCGCCCAGGTTCAGATTGAGTGCGCCGGCCCACAGCACCATGCCGATGGCCAGGCCGCCGAGCGTCCCCGGCGTGGCCCAGGCAAAGCCCTGCACGCTTTGCATCAGCAGCATCAGGGCGAAGCTCTTGACGAGCAGGGCCGCGCCGAGCAGTGCCAGCGGCAACAGCACCGGATGGTTACGGGCGAGCCGGCTGCCGATGAGGGCAATCGCCAGCGTCTGGGCAGCGACGGTCGCCATTTCCATCTCGATGAACCGCCCCGCTTCAAAACTGAGCGCGGCAGGCAGGCCGAAGAGGCCGCGCAGGTTGCCGTTGCCGAACAGGAAGGTTTCTGGATTGATCTGGGCGAGCAGCCAGAGCGCGACGAGCAGCAGGCCGTGGTCGCCGGCCGGGCCGCCGAGAAAGCGGTGTTCGCGCCAGGCGTGCAAGCGGCCGCCATCGAGCAAATGCGCGCCCCAGCGCAGGCCGGCCGCCGCGCCAATCAGCGCGCCGAGGGTATTCATCGTCAGATCGAGATTCGACGGCACGCGACTGGGCAGGAAATTCTGCGCGATTTCGAGGCTGCCGGAAAGTACGGCGCCCAAGACTGCGGCCACGGCAAATGCGGCGTAACGCGGCAGCCGCGTCGACAGGACAGTCGCCCACAGAAAGCCAATCGGCAGATAGGCCATGGTGGTGGCCGTGAGGTCGAAGCCGGTGTAGTAGCGCGGCCAGTTGGCCGAGAGAAAAATCAGCGGGCTGAGGCCGCTATCGCGCCAACCGACAAAGGGATGCAGGCTGCCGTAGATCGCCAGCAGTGTCCACGCACCCGCCAGATAGAGCGGCAATCTGGGCGGGGTGCGTGCCGACACGCGCGTCAAATCAGGCGCCGTGGGGGGTGGCCAGCCGGGCGCGCAGGCGGTGCAGCAGTTCGGCAGGCGCGAGGCGGGCCGCATCGAAACGCGGCAGGTCGATGCCGTCGAGGGTGTTTTTCACCAGCAGACCCAGATCGGTGTCGCCTTCCACAGCCATGCGGCGGTCGAAGAACAACGTGTCCGGGTCTTCCTCGCGCGCCAGGAGCGCGATGAAGTCGCGGGTGCGGGCGGAGATGGTCAGGTCGGACTTGCTGGCATCGAACAGCGGGCGAAAGCCGCGCGCGCTGTAACTGAAGCGCAGCGTCATGCCCGCATCCAGGACGCGGATCGTGAAGCGCTTGCCGATGAGCATTTCCAGCGGCTCGCGCGGAATCATGCGGTCGAGCGCCAGATTGAGGGCGGTCACCAGCGCCAGCGTCGGCGGCAATTGCGGCAGCCGGTTACCCAAGCGCGTCAGGGGTGCGGGAATTGTGAAGTCAGGCAGTTTGAAAGTCGTCATGACGTTATCCAGTCCAGTCCGGGGCGTTCGTGCCAGAAACCGTTGCAATAATCGCCGCCCGGCATGGTCGTCGGCTGATGATCGATGATGCGGTGATAAGCGCCGATCAGTTCGATCATTTCTTCGGCTTGCGGCGAAATGCGCAATAGGTCGACCCCGGCGGCAACCAGTTCGGGCAGTTCGCGTTCGAGATGATAAACCCGGGCCGATTGGGTCTGCGTGCCGTTGATGGTCAGGAAGGCTTCGCCATCGCGGGTTTTCAGCGTCAGGCCGTCGGGGAAGTCGATGCAGCGGAATTCGCAGGTGTCTTTTTGCAGGTTGTAGCGGCGCGCGGTGAAGCAGCGCGCCGAGTAGGCCAGCGGCAGGCGGCCATGCACGAACACTTCCGTTTCGATGCCAACGGGCTTTTCCTGCTGCAAGCCGGTGAGCGCCTGGCGGCCGATTTCCGGCGGCATCACCCAGCGCGTTGCACCCGCATCGGCCAGCAGTTTCAGCGTATGGCTGTTGAAGATATTCAGCGTCGGCCCGGCGACAAAGGTCTGGCCGCGTTCGGCCAGTTGCCGCACCGCGCCCATCTCGTTGGCCTCGATGGTCAGCCGCGCATCGTCACGCGCGGCGTCGAGCAGGCGGCGCACCGCCTTGAGGTCGGATTCCGACTCGATCAGCGGCAGGGTGGACAGCGCCACCGCCTTGCCGGCAGCGGCGAGCGCGGTCGCCACTTCCAGCCAGTCGTCGAGACGCATTTCATGGCGACGCGAGCAGACCGCCTCGCCCAGATAAATGACATCAACCGGCTGCGTCGCCATGGCGGCGTAAAAATCCATGACGCGCTGGCGCGGCCAGTAGTAGAGCAGAGGGCCCAGAGCTAACTGCATCATTTCCACGGCCGGTTATACGCGCCGAGCGTCGCCGACTGGCCTTCCGATACCTTGTTGAGTTCGGCCATCCACGCTGCTGTCGGCTTGAAGCTTTCCCTGTCGCGGCGGCAGCAGTCGATGGCTTCGCGCCAGACTTTCGTTACCTGAGTGACATAGGCCGGACTGCGCTGGCGACCTTCGATCTTGATGGCGGCGACGCCGATCCTCATCAACTCGGGCAGTAGTTCCAGCGTGTTGAGGCTGGCGGGCTCTTCGATGGCGTAATAGGTTTCGTCATCGACCTCGAAGCGGCCCTTGCAGAGCGTCGGATAACCGGCGCGCTCCCCCGCGCCAAAGCGGTCGATGAGGATGCCGTTGAGGCGGGTTTCCATGCCGGCCGGCGTTTCTTCGTAGCGCACCGCCTTGCCCGGCGAGCAGGCGCCCTGGCAATTTGGCGAGGTGCCGGTGGCATAGGCAGACAGGGCGCAGCGCCCCTCGACCATCACGCACAGGCCGCCGAAACCGAACACCTCGATCTCGACCGGCGTGTTCTTCACGACATGCTCGACCTGCGCCATCGACAGCACGCGCGGCAGCACGGCGCGCTGGATGCCAAAGCGCTCGTGGTAAAAGTTGATTGCCTCGTAATTGGTCGCCGAACCCTGCACCGACAGATGCAGCCGCAAATTGGGATGGGTGCGGTGGGCATATTCCATCAGCCCCGGGTCGGCGAGGATCACGGCATCGACGCCAAAGGCGGCGGCTTTGTCCACCGCCGCTGTCCATTGCAGCCAGTTATCGGTCAACGGAAAAGTATTCAGCGCGACCAGCACCTTGACGCCGCGCTGGTGGGCATAGTCGATGCCCTGCTTGATGCTAGCGTCGTCAAAGTTGAGGCCAGTGAAATTGCGCGCGTTGGTGGCGTCGCGAAAACCGGTGTACACGCAGTTTGCACCGTGATCGACGGCGGTCTTCAGGGCCGGCAGGCCACCGGCGGGACAGACGAGTTCAAGGGGGGCGGACATGATTGAACGAGTAAGACGGGAGGGGGATTATAAAACGGTTGAACAAAAAGTCGGCGCTGGCGGGACGGCGGGAAACGACCCCTGCCTGCCGCCCAAAGGAAATGAAAGCAGCCATTCAATTCCTGATTTCGATTTTTCACCCTGCTCGGCAGGCGCGCAGTTGCAGCCCGCTGTTGGTCTGGTATATGCTTGCGCGCTACAGTGAATTCACTGAAGAATTTACCCTGCTCCAGGAGGACATGAAATGAGAAAACTCATAGCCCTGCTCTTTGGGGTGCTGGCTGTAACCATGACCCAGTCCGCCATGGCGCAGGCCGCCGCGCCGGCAAACAGCCTCATCGAACCGGGCCGGGCCAAGGGGTCGATCAGCATTCCCTCTTTCAACCGCCTGCTCGCAGAGAAGCCGACCTCGGTGCATCTGATCGACGTCAGCAGCGCCCGCGAGTTTGCTACCGGCAGCATTAAAGGCGCCGTCAACATTCCGATCAACCAGCTTGAGAAGCAGCTGGATAACCTGCCCACCGACAAGCCGATCATTTTCTTCTGTTCGACCGGCGGCCGGGCCAGCGAAGCCTACGACACGGCAAAGCTGCTCAAACCTGAATTGGTTGTGCATTTCCTCGATGCGCAAGTGCAGATCCGGCCGGATGGCAGCCCGAACATCAGGTAGGCATGCGATTTCCTGTCGCCCGAGCGTATGATCGATCCGCCGTCAAGCTCATGAGCAATAATTCAAGTTCCCACAACCATCGAAAGGAAGCATGATGAAACTCGCTCGCGTATTCGCTGCATTTCTGCTTGCCATCAGCCTGTCCCTATCGGCTGCGCCAACGTTCGCCCAGGCGACGCCCGAGCCAAAAATGCGGATGTTCATCAACCTGAGCTCGGTTGATCCGCATCGCGTCGCACTGGCGATGTTCATCGCCACCAGCCAGGCGGAGGCGGGCGTGCCGGTGGCGATGCTGCTCACCGTCGATGCGGTGCGCATGGCCGTCAAGACACCCCATCCATCGCTTGCCGGTGGGCGCGCTGACCTCGACAACGCGATCAAGTCCGGGGTGCGTATCATCATCAATCCGCGCAGTCTGATGTATCACGGGATCGTCGATGCCGACCTGATGGACGGTGTGCAAAAGGGCAGTCCGAAACTGCTGCGTGAGACTCTGAGCTTGCCCAACACCGTGACATTGAGCTGGTAAGAAACAGTTCAGAAAGCGCTGATTAACTTCAGCGTCGTCATTCCGGCGAAAGCCGGAATGACGGGTTTGATCGGTTCTTCCTGAACCGAAAACGAACTGACGATTTACAGACCGGCAGCCAGCACGGCGGCTTCGCGGATCGCCCGTTTTGCATCCAGTTCCACGGCCCGCGCCGCGCCGCCAACGCGGTGAAACCGGGGCGCATCCGCAGGCGTCGCGGCATTGGCATCGGGCATCAGTTCAGCCAGGGGTTCCTGCCCGGCGCACAGCACGATGTGATCGACCTCCAGCACGCTCTCCTCCCCGCCTCGCGACGACGCAGTTACCTTCAGCTTCGGGGTCATGGCTTTTGCCCAGGCACGGACTTGCACCATGCTGTTTGCGCGCCTTCACGGGCGCACGGTACCGGCTTCCGCCGGTATGACGGATCTGTGTGTTTCACGTTAACCTCGTTGTAAAACCGCAAATCTGTAGTTGCTTACTGATACCACTATCTGCTACCATTTCACTGTGAAGCGCGCCATGAAGCGAAAGCACCAGCGCACTCTGGAACTGATCTACGTCCGGCCTGTCTCGGCCAATGTCCGTTGGGCCGACATCGAGGGGTTACTCATCGAACTGGGCGGGCAGATTTCCGAGCGCGAAGGGTCGCGGGTGCTGGTGCGGTTGTTCAACGACAGGCGGGTGTTTCACCGTCCGCATCCCGAACCGACCACGGATAAAGGGGCGGTCGAAGCAATCCGCAAATGGTTGGAAGAGAATGGAGTGAAACCATGAACACCATGACAATCAACGGCTATCAGGCGGTCATCACCTTCGACCCGGACATTCAGATATTTCGCGGGGAATTCGTCGGACTGAACGGTGGGGCCGACTTCTATGCCAAGGATGTTGATGGCCTACGCCATGAAGGCGAGATTTCCTTGAGGGTCTTTCTTGAAGCCTGCGTCGAAGATGGCGTCGAACCGCGCAAGCACTTCTCCGGAAAATTTTCACTGCGGGTCGATCCAGCCACGCACGAAGCGGCCGCCATCGCCGCCGCCGCTCATGGCCAGAGTCTGAACCAGTGGGCGACCGAAGCCATTCGGCAAGCGGCATTGGCCGGATGAAAACAAAAGACGGCGGGACCTACTCCCAGCCCGTCGGCCGCGCCAGTTGTCCGCAGGGCATCTGAAATACGCGGCGGTCTTCGAGCCGCACCGCCGTCAGGTTGCCGCCCCACAGGCAGCCGGAATCCAGCGCCAGCAGGTTGTCGGTCTGCCTGAAACCGAGCGCGGACCAGTGGCCGCAGACGAGGGTGTGGTCGGCGCTTTTGCGGTCCGGTGCGTTGAACCACGGCACGCAATCCGCCGGGCCGCGTTCCGGCGGGCCCTTGGCGCCCGGCGCGCGAAATTCCATGCGGCCGTCGGCGGTCACGAAGCGCATGCGCGTCATCGCGTTCACTACCACGCGCAGCCGATCCCAGCCGACGAGGTCATCCTGCCAGCCATCCGGCTCGGAACCCCACATGTTGGCCAGGAATTCGCGATAGTCGGGCGAAGTCAGGGCGGCCGAGGCTTCGTCGGACAGCGCCTGTGCCTGCCTGACATCCCATGCCGGCAGCAGTCCGGCGTGTACCATCGCCATATCCCCTTTGACGTGAAGCAGGGGAAGCGAACGCAGCCAGGTCAGCAGTTCGTCGCGGTCGGGCGCGGTCAGGATGGGGTTGAGCGTGTCTTCCTTGTTGGCCTTGCCGAAGCCTGCGGCCTGCATGAGCAGATGCAGGTCGTGATTGCCGAGCACGGTGACCGCCGCGTTGCCCAGCCCCTTGACGAAGCGCAACACCTCCAGCGATTGCGGGCCGCGATTCACCAGGTCGCCGACGAACCACAATTGATCCGTCGCGGACGAGAAATCCAGATAGTCGAGCAGGCGGACCAGCGGGTCGTAACAGCCCTGCAAATCGCCGATGGCGTAGGTGGCCATGTAGTTAGAGGCCGGCCAGCACGACCAGCGCCACCTGAAGCAGCAGCACCACCACCAGCGGCGAGAGGTCGACACCGCCCAGCGTTGGCAGCAGGCGGCGCACCGGCTGCAACAGTGGCCGCGCCAGCGCATCGAACAAGGACGCGAACGGCGAATGGGGGTTGATCCACGACAGCAGCGCGGCAATGATCACCACGCCCATCAGCAGATAAACGGTCATGCGCAAAACGGCGACAAATGACATCCAGATGATGGCGAGCAAGGCGTCCGGCGCCACGGTCAAAAATCCCGTCAGTGCGGACATCACGGCAAGGAAGATGATCTGCGTCAGCCAGGCGGCAACCACGCTGGCGAGGTCGAGGCCGAAAAAACCGGGGACCACGCGCCGCAGCGGCAGGGTCGCCCAGTTGGTCAGCACAACGACGAACTGGCCGACGGGGTTGCGGAATGGCGCGCGCACCCACTGCATCCAGACACGCGCCAGGAAAGCGAGGGTCAGCAGGCTGGCGGCCGTGCCCAGCAGCAGCGAAACGATCTGTGTCAGCATCAGTTTTGTCCCAGTTGGTCACACAGCTCGCGCCCGCGGGCGGCGGCGGCATCCACGCCTTTGGCGATGGCGGCGGCAATGTCGGCCGCGGCAAAGGCATCGAGTGCGGCAGCGGTGGTGCCGCCCCTGGAGGTGACGCGCTCGCGCAAGACGCTCACCGGGTCGCTGCTGGCTTCGGCCAGGCGCGTGGCGCCGAGGAAGGTCTCGACCGCCAGCAGGCGAGCGGTTTCCTCGGGCAGCCCCAGCGCGGCGCCGGCGTTGGCGAGCGATTCGATGAAGTAGAACACGTAGGCGGGGCCGCTGCCCGAAACGGCGGTGACGACATCCATCAGCGCCTCATCCTCGATCCAGAGCGTGCGGCCGACGGCGGCGAGGATTTTTTCCGCAATGCCGCGCCCCTCGCGGTCGACTGTTGCGGCGGCGTAAAGGCCGGTGATGCCGACGCCGATCAGGGCCGGCGTGTTGGGCATGGCGCGCACGAGCTTGCTGTAGCTGCCTTGCTGGCCGCCCAGCCAGCGGCCGATGTCGGCCAGCCGCAGGCCGGCGGCGATGCTGATGACCAGTTGATCGGTCAGCTTGCCGGAAGCCGCCGCCAGCGCCTCTTTCATCTGCTGCGGTTTGACCGCCAGCACCAGCACCTCGCAATTGAGCGCCGCCGCGTCGATGCTTTCGGTGCAGCGCACGCCGAAAGTCTCGGTGAGCCGCTCGCGCGCCTCTGCAAAGGGTTCGACGACCTGGATGCCGGCGACCGAGAAGCCCTGCTTCTTCAGCCCGCCGATCAGGGCAGTGGCCATGTTGCCGCCGCCGATAAACGTGATCTTCATTGTTGGTGGTTCCTCTCGCCGAATAGTGCTGTTCCCACGCGCACGATGGTCGCGCCTTCCATGATCGCCGCTTCCATGTCGTGCGACATGCCCATCGAGAGCGTGTCGAGCGCCAATCCTTCCGCATTCAGCGCGTCACGCAATTCGCGCAACAGGGCGAAACGCCGCCGGGCTGTACAGTCGGCCAGCGCCGACTCCTGGGTGGGCTCGGGAATCGCCATCAGGCCGCGCAAGCGCAAGCGGGGCAATGTCGCGATGGCACGGCACAAGGCTGGCGCGGCGTCCGGCGCACAACCGCTTTTGCTCGCTTCGCCGCTGACATTCACCTGCACGCAGACATTCAGCGGCGGTAAACCGCCGGGCCGCTGCTCTGAAAGGCGTTCGGCAATTTTCAGCCGCTCGACCGAATGCACCCAGGCGAAATGCTCGGCCACCGGCCGGGTCTTGTTGCTTTGCAGGGGGCCGATGAAATGCCATTCCAAAGCGAGGTCGGCAAGCTCGGCCTGCTTGGCCAGCGCTTCCTGCATATAACTTTCGCCAAAGGCGCGCTGGCCGGCGGTCGCGGCGGCGCGAACCGCGCTGGCGGGCCAGGATTTTGACACGGCGAGGAGGGCGACCGTGGCGCTCGCGCGCATCGCCGCCGCGCAGGCGGCGGCGATGCGCAAATTCACGGCCTGCAGGTTGGCGGGAATTGTTATCATATGATGGCTACAAATTGTCGCCCAAGTATACCCAAGCTACCCCGGAGCCGCCCATGGACATCACCGAACTGCTCGCTTTCGTCGTCAAGAACAAGGCGTCCGACCTGCACCTGTCCGCCGGTCTGCCGCCGATGATCCGCGTGCACGGCGACATCCGGCGCATCAACCTGCCGCCGATGGAGCACAAGGATGTGCATAGCATGGTCTATGACATCATGAACGACGGCCAGCGCAAGTTCTACGAAGAAAACCTCGAGTGCGACTTCTCGTTCGCCGTGCCCAATCTGGCGCGCTTCCGCGTCAATGCCTATGTGCAGAACCGCGGCGCGGCGGCCGTGATGCGGACGATTCCCTCGAAGGTGCTGTCGCTCGAACAGTTGGGCGCGCCGAAGATCTTCAAGGACATCGCCAACCAGCCGCGCGGCATCGTGCTGGTGACCGGGCCGACCGGCTCGGGCAAATCGACCACGCTGGCGGCGATGGTCGACGACATCAACGAAAACGAATACGGTCACATTCTCACCATCGAAGACCCGATCGAATTCGTCCATGAATCGAAGAAATGCCTGATCAACCAGCGCGAAGTCGGCCCGCACACGCTGTCATTCAGCAATGCGCTGCGCTCGGCGTTGCGCGAAGACCCGGACGTGATTCTGGTGGGCGAAATGCGCGACCTCGAAACCATCCGGCTGGCGCTCACCGGCGCCGAAACCGGCCACCTGGTGTTCGGCACCTTGCACACCTCGTCGGCGGCCAAGACCATCGACCGGATCGTCGACGTCTTCCCGGCGGCGGAAAAGGAAATGGTGCGCGCGATGCTCTCCGAATCATTGCGTGCCGTCATTTCGCAAACCCTGCTGAAGACCAAGGACGGCAACGGCCGCGTCGCCGCGCACGAGATCATGATCGGCACCCCGGCGATCCGCAACCTGATCCGTGAAAACAAGATCGCCCAGATGTATTCGGCGATCCAGACCGGCCAGCAGTACGGCATGCAGACGCTCGACCAGAACCTGCAAGAGATGGTCAAGCGCAATATCGTGTCGGCGTCTGAAGCGCGCAACAAGGCGTCTAATAAAGATAACTTTCCGGGGTAAGCGTCATGGAACGCGACGAAGCACTGAAATTCATGCACCAGCTGCTGGCGATGATGGTGCAGAAAAAAGGGTCCGACCTGTTCATTACCGCCGGGTTTCCGCCCGCGATCAAGGTCGACGGCAAGATGTCGCCCGTCACGGCGCAGATGTTGATGCCGCAGCACACCGTCGAGCTCGCCCGCGCGGTGATGAACGACCGGCAGGCCGCCGAGTTCGAGGCGACCAAGGAATGCAACTTTGCCATCAGTCCCACCGGCATCGGCCGCTTTCGCGTCAGCGCCTTCATCCAGCAGGGGCGCACCGGCATGGTCATGCGCACCATCAATACGGCGATCCCGACACTCGACGAGCTCGGTCTGCCGCCGGTGCTGAAGGACATCGCCATGACCAAGCGCGGCCTGGTGCTGTTCGTCGGCGCCACCGGCTCGGGCAAGTCAACCTCGCTGGCCGCCATGATCGGCTACCGCAACGAAAACACCCATGGCCACATCGTCACCATCGAAGACCCGGTCGAGTTCGTGCATGAACACAAAAATTGCATCATCACCCAGCGCGAGGTCGGGGTCGATACCGATTCCTGGGAGGTGGCGCTGAAGAACACCCTGCGCCAGGCGCCGGATGTCATCCTGATCGGCGAGATCCGCGACCGCGAGGTGATGGAGCATGCCATCGCCTTCGCCGAGACCGGCCATCTGGCGCTGGGGACATTGCACGCCAACAACGCCAACCAGGCGATGGACCGGGTCATCAACTTCTTCCCCGAAGAACGCCGCCCGCAACTCCTGATGGACCTGTCGCTCAACCTGAAGGCTGTCGTTTCGCAGCGACTCATCCCGCTGAAAACGGGCAAGGGGCGCGCCGCCGCCGTCGAGATATTGCTCAACTCGCCGCTGATTTCCGATCTGATCGGCAAGGGCGATGTGCATGAAATCAAGGAGATCATGAAGAAATCGCGCGAACTGGGCATGCAGACCTTCGACCAGGCCCTGTTCGATCTCTACGAAGCCGACATGATCAGCTACGAGGACGCCCTGCGCTTCGCCGACTCGCTGAACGAGGTGCGGCTGCAGATCAAGTTGCACGGCAAGGAAATGGCCGATCGGGATCTCGCCGGCGGCATTCAACATCTGGATATCGTTTAGGAACGGGCGCTGCCGGCGACCATGGGGAAGCCGTAAAGTCGGCATTCGAGCGCGCCGTTGTAAAGCGGGATGCGGCGGGTGGGTTTGAGTCCGATCAGTTTGGGTAGATTCGGGTCAGCGGACAGGAACCAGCAGTGCCAGCCAGCGAAGCGTTTTTTCAGGGCATCGCCCAGGCGCGGATAGAAGGCGGTGAGTTCGGCGGATTCGCCCAGCCGCTCGCCATAGGGCGGGTTGGCGATCAGGATGCCACTGGTGGCTGGCGGGTCGATTTCCAGGAGGTCGGCGCGTCGCACTTCGATGAGATCGTCCAGGCCGGCATGGGCCAGGTTTTGCACGCTGCGGGCCACCGCATCGTCGTCGATGTCGCTGCCCCAGATTTGCAGGCGCGGCGGCGCTTCTGTCCGCCGTTCGGCTGCCTCATAACGCAGGCGCTTCCAGAGGGCGCGGTTATGGATTTCCAGCCGGGTAAAGCCGAAATCATCCGCGTCGCGCGAGAGGCCCGGCGCGTCGCCAAGCGTCATGCCGGCGGCTTCGAGCAACAGCGTGCCGGAGCCGCACATCGGGTCGAGCAGGGGGGTTCCGGGCGCCCAGCCCGCCAGCCGCAGCACCCCGGCGGCGAGATTTTCCTTGAGCGGCGCGGCCACCTTGGCAATCTTCTGGCCGCGCAGCCAGAGCGGCTCGCCCGAGGTGTCGAGGTAGAGCGTCGCCGTCTTGTCAGTGACAAACAAGTGGATGCGGATATCCGGGGCGGCGGTATTCACGTCCGGCCGCAGCCCGCAATCGGCGCGGAAGCGGTCGCACACGGCGTCCTTCACCTTCAGCGTGATGTACTCGATGCTCTTGAATGGCGCCCGCACGGCGGTGACATAGACGCGGATGCTGTGGTCGACCTTGAACAATTTTGGCCAGGCGACGTCGTGGGCCAGTTGGTAAATGTCCGCCTCGTTGTGATAGTCGCTGCTGGCAACGCGCCACAGCACGCGCGTGGCGATGCGCGATTCCAGATTCACCCGGTAGCAGGTTTCCCAGCTCCCCGCAAACCCCGCGCCGCCCGGGGTTGCCGCCACCTGCTGGCCACCGGCCGCGACGATATCCTCGGCCAGCAATGCCTCAAGCCCGCGCGGGCAGGTGGCGAAGAACGATTCGCCACGCGGGACGTCCGGCTGCCTGGCCGCGCGCGCTTCGCCTGGCTGCCTCGAAAGTCGGCGCTGGCCGCGTTTATCAATGAGCGGCGGGTTGGTGGTCGGAGCGTTCAAAAGGGCTTCACCACGACCAGGATGCAGATGGCCAGGAGCGCCAGCACCGGCACCTCATTGAAAAAGCGGAACCAGACATGGGAGTGCCGGTTTTCCCCGGCGACAAAGGCCTTGAGCAACCAGCCGCAATACAGGTGATAGACCACCAGCCCGGTGACCAGCGCGATCTTGGTATGCAGCCAGGCGCCCGAAAAGCCGTAGCCGAGCCACAGCCACAGGCCGGCGCTGACGGCGAGGATGCCGATCGGCGTGACAAAGCGGTAGAGCTTCCGCGCCATGACCAGCAGGCGTTCGCGCTCCGGGCCGTCGCCTTGCACCATGGACAGATTCACAAAGATGCGCGGGAGATAGAACAGTCCGGCAAACCAGCTAACGACAAAGAAGATATGGAAGGCTTTCACCCAGAGCATGAGCATGCTGTTTATCCTTTATGAGCTGAGGCCATTTGCTGCAGGGCGGCATCCACCGTCGGGTAACGCAGCCGCAATTTTAGTTCACGCTTCATGCGAGTGTTGGTCAGACGCCGCGACTCGCCTATGAATGAAAGCAACAGGGGCGACAAGCGCAGCCGAATCTCTTCGCGCGTGGCGCGCGGCGGCAGGGGCAGGGCGAAGGCATCGGCCAGCTTGTCGAACCAGTCGCCCATCAACAGGTTCGAATCGTCGCAGATGTTGTAGGCGCGGCAGGCTTGGCCGCGTTCCAGCGCGATGACGCAGGCGCGGGCCAGGTCTTCGGCGTGAATGTGGTTGGTGTAGCTGTCTTCCGCCGCGACCAGCACGGGATCGCCGCGGCGCAGACGTTCGAGCGGCAGGCGGTCGGCGGCATAGATGCCGGGCGCGCGCAACAGGCTGACCCGCGTCCCGCTACGCCGGCCGAAGCCGCGCAATCGGCCTTCGGCGGCGACGCGCCGTCTGGCCCGAGCGGTCTGTGCCGCCAGCGGGCGCGTTTCTGGCACATGAGCGCCACCGCAGTCGCCATACACCCCGCTGGTGCTGATGTAGATAATGCGCCGTGGTAAGCTGCGCGACCTCGTCAGCGCTGCCAGCAGGTTTTGGGTGCGCGGGTCGCCATCTCCCGTGCCAGGCGGCGGGGCGCTGTGCAGCACCGCGTGCGCCAGCCCCGCCAGGCGACGCAGGGTAGCGGGTTGATCGAGGTCGCCGCACAATTGCTTGACACCCATAATGCGCAGGGCAGGGTCGAATTCGCGCACCAGCGCGAACACCTGCCAGCGGCGCGTCAAGGCGGGTAACGCGCGGCGCACGACGTCGCCGCAACCCACGATCAACAGTCTTCTTGCAGGATTTCTCACCGGACGATTATCGCATGGCCTATCAAGTCACCATTCAGCCCAGCGGGCACGGTTTCAGCGTCTCGAACGAAGACGAAGCCACCATTCTCGAAGCCGGGCTCGCTGCCGGCTTCAACCTCCCCTACGGCTGCAAGGATGGCGCCTGCGGCACCTGCAAGGGCCGCGTGCTGAGCGGGCAGGTGGATTTGGGCGCGGCGCAGGAAGACGCACTGCCTGCGGAGGAGCGCGCAGCCGGCATGGCGCTGTTCTGTTGCGCCAAACCTTTGTCGGATCTTTGCATCGAGGTGCGCGAAATCGACGCCGCGCGCGACATTCCGGTCAAGAAACTGCCCTGCCGGGTGCACAAGCTGACGCGTCTGGCCGACGACGTGATGATGATCCAGCTCAAGCTCCCGGCCAACGAGCGTCTGCAATTTCTGGCCGGCCAGTACATCGAATTTCTGCTCAAGGACGGCCAGCGCCGCGCCTTTTCGCTGGCCAATGCGCCGCACGATGACGCGTTTCTCGAAATCCACGTGCGGCGCATTCCCGGCGGCAACTTTACCGAGCACGTCTTCACGCAGATGAAAGAGAAGGACATCCTGCGCATCGAAGGCCCGCTCGGCAGCTTCTTCCTGCGCGAGAACTCCAGCAAACCGATCATCCTGCTGGCGGGCGGGACGGGCATCGCCCCGATCAAGGGGCTGGTCGAGCATGCGCTGCATATCGGCATCCAGCGCCCGATGCAGATCTACTACGGCGCGAAGGACCGCGCCGGTCTTTATCTCGGCGGACTCGTCGAACAGTGGGCGGCTACGCACCCGCACATCACCTACATTCCCGTGCTGTCGGAACCGGCAGTCGATGATGCCTGGACCGGCCGTACCGGTCTCGTGCACACGGCGGTGTTGGCCGACCACGCTGATCTGGCGGCTTATCAGGTCTATGCCTGCGGTGCGCCCGCCATGTGCGAGGCGGCCAAGCGCGATTTCACCGCGCGCGGCCTGCCGCCGGATGAATTTTTTGCCGACGTGTTTTCTTACGCACCGCGCGCTGCGGTTTCACGTTAAGCAGATTTTTCGGCTTTCTCGGTTTTCCCGGGTTTGCTTTCGCTGCCCGCTAACGTTGCCACCCCCACGGCCGCGCGCACCTTGTTTTCGATTTCGCGGGCGAGTTCGGGGCGCTCGCGCAGGAACTCGCGCGTCTTGTCCTTGCCCTGGCCGATTTTCTCGCCATTGTAGGAATACCAGGCGCCGGACTTCTCGACGATCTTGTGCTCGACGCCGAGCTCGACGACCTCGCCTTCGCGGGAGATGCCCTCGCCGTAGAGGATGTCGAAGCGCGCCTCGCGGAAGGGCGGCGCCACCTTGTTCTTGACAACCTTGACCTTGGTCTCGTTGCCGACAACCTCGTCGCCGTTCTTGATGGCGCCGGTGCGGCGGATGTCCATGCGCACCGAGGCGTAGAACTTCAGCGCGTTGCCGCCGGTGGTGGTTTCGGGGTTGCCGAACATCACGCCGATCTTCATGCGAATCTGGTTGATGAAGATCACCAGTGTGTTGGTGCGCTTGATGTTGCTGGTGAGCTTGCGCAGCGCTTGACTCATCAGGCGCGCCTGCAAGCCGGGCAACTGGTCGCCCATTTCGCCTTCGATCTCGGCCCGGGGCGTCAGCGCCGCCACCGAGTCGATGACGATGCAATCGACGCCGCCAGAGCGCACCAGCATGTCGGTGATTTCGAGGCCCTGCTCGCCGTTGTCGGGTTGCGAAATCAGCAGATCGGGCACATTGACGCCGAGCTTGGCGGCATAGCCCGGGTCGAGCGCGTTTTCGGCGTCGATATAGGCCGCCACGCCGCCGGCCTTCTGGATTTCGGCGACGATGTGCAGACACAGCGTGGTCTTGCCGGACGATTCCGGGCCATAGATTTCCACCACGCGCCCGCGCGGCAGGCCGCCGATGCCCAGTGCTATGTCCAGCCCCAGCGAACCGGTCGAGACGGTCTGAATGTCATCGATGGCCAGACCTTCGCCCATCTTCATGATGGAGCCCTTGCCGAACTGTTTTTCGATTTGCGCCAGCGCGGCTTGCAGCGCCTTGGTCTTGTTGTCGTCCATGTTGTGCCTTTCTGAAAGTAGTTCTGATTAAGTGATGCGTTCCAGCAGGCCGGAAAGCGCATGAATTACGGATTGCCGCCGGATCGACTCGCGATCACCGGAAAAAAGTCGGCGCTGGCAGGACGGCACCATCTTCCCATCCTGACCTTTCATGCACCAGCCAAAGCAGACAGTACCCACCGGCTTGTCCGGTGATCCGCCCGTGGGCCCAGCAATGCCGGTAATCGCCAGTGAAATCGTCGCGCGCGAGTTTTCCAGTGCGCCCTGCGCCATTTCGCCCGCTGTTTCCAGGCTGACCGCACCGAATTGAGTGATGGTGTCCATGCGAACACCAAGCATATCCGTTTTTGACGCGTTTGTGTAAGTAACGAAGCCGCGCTCGAACCACCCGGAACTGCCGGGGGTGTGCGTGATCACCTGCGCTGCCCAGCCGCCGGTGCAGGACTCGGCGGTCGCCACCACCAGACCGTGTGCGCGGCATGCCGACCCGACGGCTTCAGACAGGGCAACGAGCTCGGCGTCTATCAAATCAGGCGATCCACGATGACTTTGAGCACCGCCAGCGTCAGCACCGTGTAGCCGGCGGCGATCACATCATCCATCATCACGCCGAAACCGTTTTTGATCTGGCTGTCGAAATAATCCGCCGGCGTCGGTTTGATGATGTCGTAGAAGCGGAACCAGTAAAAGGCCGCCAGTTGCCAGTACCAACCTGCCGGCGCCAGCAGGAGCACGGCCCAGAACGGCACGATCTCGTCCCAGACGATGCTGCCGTGGTCGGTTACGCCAAGCGCGCGACCGGTGATCTGGCAGGCGGTGACGCCGATTACGAAGCACAGCAACAGAAAAACCGCGAAGGCAAAATCATCCGGCAGCAGCCCGCGCAAAAAGGGATAGGTGATCCAGGCGAACAGGGTTCCCGCAGTGCCGGAGGCCCACGGCGACAGGCCACTACCGAAACCGCAGGCCACGAGATGAGCGGGGTGGCGCAACAGGAAGGAAAGCGGCGGGGCGGGGGATTTTGGTTTGATCATGAGAAATGGTCGTAGCCGCGTCGTGCGATGTCAATCGGTTGGCCGGACGGGTCAAATACGGTGAGTCCGGCGCCGCTTTCGATTCTGCCGATGCAGGCCAGCGGCAGCGCCAGTGCGGCGGCCAGCGCTTCGACTTCGGCACGTCGCGCCGCCGGCGCGGTGAAGACAAGCTCGTAGTCGTCGCCGCCGGATAGATAGCAATCTCTTTCAAAAGTCGGCGCTGGCAGGACGGCGGGTTGCAAGGTCGCCGCCTTACCCGAGGCTTCCAGAATGTGACCAAGATCGGCGAGCAGGCCATCGGAAACGTCGATGGCCGCCGTCGCCAGACTGCGCAAGGCCAGCCCCAGCGCCAGGCGCGGTTCTGGGCGGTGCAGGGTGGCAAGGCAGTCGGTGAGCGCTGGCTCACTCAGCACGGTGCGACCTTGCAGGTGGGCCAGCCCCAGCGCGGCGCGACCGGGGCTGCCGGAAACCCATATCTCGTCACCGACTTCCGCCCCGGAGCGCAGCAGCGCGGCGCCCGTCGGCACCTCGCCGAAGATCGTCACACAGAAGTTGCGCGGTCCCTTGGTGGTGTCGCCGCCGATGATGTCGATGTTGAATTTTTCCGCACAGGCGAAGAAGCCGCAGGCGAATTTCTCGATCCACGCTTCATCTGCCTCTGGCAAGGCTGCGGCCAGCAGCGCCCAGCGCGGTTCTGCACCCATCGCGGCCATGTCCGATACATTCACCGCCAGTGTTTTCCAGCCAAGATCTTCGGGATCGGCGTTGGGCAGGAAGTGGGTGCCCGCCACCAGCATGTCGGTGGACACCACCAGCTCGCAGCCGACCGTCGGGCGCACAATGGCGCCGTCATCGCCGACGCCCTGCACGGTGTGCCGGGTGGCGCGACGAAAATAGCGGTCGATCAGGGCAAATTCAGAAGGCACAAGGATTTAGACGGTGTCGATTACTTGTCGGCTTTTGACTGTTTGGGTGGTTTGATGGTCGCCGAGTTGAAGACGACGATTTTCTTCCAGTCGATTGCCCCATCTTCGGCACAGAAATCACGAATAAATTCGGCGGCAAAACGGTTGGCAACCTTGGCGTATTCTTTGCCAAATGCGTCGTTTCTTTCCTTTGCCTTATGGCCGAGTGGCTCGACAATTTCCTGATACATCAGACTGTTACCTGAAATAAGCTCCCAGAAGGATTGTCCGCAAAGCTTCTGGTAATCACCTTTCTCCGGTTTTGTGTCGCGTCCGTAGCAGCAACCATTAACGGTGACAAGATGTTGCTTGTTGCCGACAATTTTGCGCGCCTGGCGGAAATATTCGCGCATCTTCTTTATCTGACTGGCATTTCCCCAGTTTGGGCCGGACTTAATGGAAACGAGGTAGCGGACTCCAGCACGGTTAAATTCGAGGTCTATGCCCTCGGTGGCGGATTTCCGGCCAGCGTAGGTTTTCTGACAAACATGGATTGCCAGGGCTTCGAGAAAGTCACCGAAGACTGTTTCCTCCTGTGAGGACAGATGTGCGTCGAGCAGTTGTTTGACTAGCTCTGCGGCGGTTTCAATGTGCTTGGCCTTGAACAGATAAGGGTTCTTGCGGCCAAGTACTTTCTCAAGTTTTAGCCCGGCGAGGCTTTCCAGGCGTTTCTGGTGGAAGCCTGGGACGTTTTTTTTGATGAACTCGGTTAGCTGTTTCTGGGTCTGCAACGGCATAGCGGGCACGCTCCTCCAAGAGTTGATACTGATTGCCGAGCACCGATTCGCGCGCCATCTCGCAATATTCTGAAAGAATGTCGATGCCTACCGCATTGCGCCCCAGCGATTTCGCGATTTCCAGCGTCGTCCCCGAACCGGCAAATGGATCCAGCACCCAGTCGCCCTCATCCGTGAAAAGCTTGATGAACCATTCTGGCAGGGCGCGCGGGAATGCAGCGCTGTGGTTCTTGTTACCGCATTCCGTCGCCAGGTGCAGGACGTTCGTCGGAAAAGCCATCGTGCGTTCCGCCCAGTTAGCGATGTTTTTACCGAACCCGCTGCCGACTTGCGAATCGAAACGAACCACATCGTTCTTGCCCAATGACTTCAGGCGGGCATCCGCCCAATCGCCCATCGGCACCATGACCGATTCCTGGTTCATTTTGAACTTGCGCGACTTGTTGAAATGCAGACAGCGTTCCCAGGCGTCGCGAAAACGATTGGGCCATTTGCCGGGGTAGCAGTTGCGTTTGTGCCAGATGTACTCTTCTGTCCATAGCCACCCCTGTTTGCGGAGGGCCAATATCAGTTCGAGTACATAGGTGTGGCGCTCACCGTTTTCAGCCTTTTCCTTGATATTGAGCACAAAGGAGCCGGAGGGCTTGAGGACGCGCAGGAACTCGGCCGCCCGGGGCACAAACCAATCCACATACTGTTCTGGCTTGACCCCGCCGTAGGTGTGCTGGCGGCGGTCTGCATAAGGGGGCGAGGTGACGATAAGATCGAAAAAGTCGTTCGGATAGCGTCGCAGTTCATCGACGCAATCGCCTTGGACAATATCGGTTTTAACGTTCATCGTGACGACATTACCTTCCCGTTTCGTGCGGCCGCAATTCCGGCGCCAGCTTGTCGATGACGCCATTGACGAACTTGTGGCCGTCGGTGGCGCCATAGGATTTGGCCAGTTCGATGGCTTCGTTGATGACGACGCGGTAGGGCGTTTCGGGATGGTGCTTCATCTCGCAGGCGGCGATGAGCAGGATGCCGCGCTCGATCGGCGAGACCTCGCCCCAGGGGCGCGCAATGTGTGGCTCAAGCAATGCCTGCAGGGCGGCGGCATCCGTGAGGACGCCATCGAGCAGGCTGTCGTAGAGCTCGCGGTTGACCCGGTCGAAGCCGGCGACGGATTCGGCCTGGGTGATGATGGCCGCCGCATCCTGGCCGCCAACGAGATGTTGATAGAGCCCCTGCACGACGAATTCGCGCGCGCGGTGGCGTGGCGACGACGGCTTGCCGCCCGGCTTGCCTGGTGCAGCGGCGCTCACCGCATTTTTCATTTAACGGCTTTCAATAGATTGGCCATTTCGACGGCGCACTGGGCGGCTTCCATGCCCTTCTGGTGCATGCGCACCAGTGCCTGGTCGTCGTTCTCGACGGTCAGCACGGCGTTGGCAATGGGAATGCCGGTGGTCAGTTGCACATCAGTGACGCCGCGCGCCGATTCGTTCGAGACAATTTCAAAATGATAAGTCTCGCCGCGAATCACGCAACCCAGCGCCACCAGCGCATCGAACTTGCCACTTTGCGCCATGGTTTGCAAGGTCAGCGGGATTTCCAGCGCACCCGGCACATTGACCAGCGTGATAGCTGACGCGGCCACGCCGAGGCGGCTCAGTTCCTGGCAGCAACCAGAAAGCAGGCCCTCGCCCACTTCGCGATTGAAGCGCGCCATGACGATGCCGATGGCCAGTCCGGCACCGTTTTGGTCGGCTTCGATCTCGCGCAGGTCGGCGCAGCGTTCAACGGGCGCGGCTGAGTTCGGGGTAAAGCTCATGATGCAATCCCTTCAGGAGACAGATAGCCGCACACTTCAAGGCCAAAGCCGGCCATGCTCGGTATCTTGCGCGGGCTGGCCAAGAGCCGCATCTTGCCGACGCCCAGTTCGCGCAGAATCTGCGCGCCGATGCCATAGAGACGCGGGTCCCATTTTTGTGCCGGACGCGCTTCGTCGATCTGCAAGGCATCGAGCAGATCGGCGCCCGATTCATTGCGATGCAACAGCACAACCACGCCGCTGTCGGCCTGGGCGATGGTGCGCATCGCCTGATCGACGGTGAAGGTGTGGCGGTGACTCTTGCAATCGAGGAAGTCGAGCACCGATACCGGCTCATGCACGCGGACTAAAGTCTCAATCTCCGGACGAATCTCGCCGCGCGTCAGGGTCAGATGCACGTTGCTGCTGGTCAGGTCGCGGAAGGCGCGCAGACGGAAACTGCCGTGCGTACAGAACACTTCCTTGTCCGCCACGCATTCGACCAGCTTCTCGTTTTCCGAGCGGTACTGGATCAGGTCGCGGATGGTGCCGATCTTCAGCCCATGTTCCTTCGCAAACTCCAGCAGGTCGGGCAGCCGCGCCATCGTGCCGTCGTCCTTGAGAATCTCGCAGATCACCGCCGCCGGTTCGCAACCCGCCATTTGCGCCAGGTCGCAGCCCGCCTCGGTGTGGCCGGCGCGCACCAGCACGCCGCCCTTTTGCGCCATCAGCGGGAAGATGTGGCCGGGCTGGACGATGTCCGTGGGCTTGGCATGTTTCGCCACCGCCGCCTGCACGGTGCGCGAGCGGTCCTGTGCCGAAATGCCGGTGGTGACGCCCTCGGCCGCCTCGATCGACATCGTGAAGGCCGTGCCGTGTTGTGCTTTATTGTCCTTCACCATCAAGGGCAGATCGAGTTGCCGGCAGCGACTCTCGGTGAGCGTCAGGCAGATCAGGCCACGGCCATGCTTGGCCATGAAATTGATCGCCTCGGCGGTCACATGTTCGGCTGCCAGGACGAGGTCGCCCTCGTTTTCACGATCCTCTTCATCGACGAGGATCACCATGCGGCCGGCGCGCATGTCGGCAACGATATCTAGTACGGGGCTGATGGTCATGAAGCGGGACTCTTGAATGGGGTGGGGGCGGGGATTTTACGCCGCTTCCGTGTTCAGCATCCGCTCGACGTAGCGCGCGATCAGGTCGACCTCCAGATTGACTTGCGCCCCGGCGGTCAGTCGCTTCAGTGTCGTCACCAGGACGGTGTGGGGGATCAGGTTGATCGAGAATTCCCGGCCCTTGACGCGGTTGGTCGTCAGCGACACGCCATCGACCGTGATCGAACCCTTGCGCGCAATGTATTTCGCCAGCTTCTTGGGCGCCTTGATGACGAGTTCATGCGACTCGCCGAGCGGTTCGAACTTCACCACCGTGCCAACGCCATCGACATGGCCCGAAACCAGGTGGCCGCCGATGAAGTCGGAGAGGCGCATGGCCTTTTCGAGATTGAGCTCGCCATGCAGCACGTCGAGGCCGACGGTGCAGTCGAGCGTCTCCTTCGAGACATCGACCTGATAGCTATCTTTTTTCTTGGCGATCACGGTCAGGCAGACGCCGCCGTGGGCGATGGAATCCCCCAGCGCGACATCCTTGAGATTCAGGCCGGGCGCGGCGACGGTGAGGCGCAGGCCCTGTTCCAGCGGTTGCAGGTCGGTGATTTTGCCGGTGGTGGCGACGATGCCTGTGAACATGGGCGTTCCTTCAGTTCATGGAAAACGGGGGGAAAAGCGTGACAAGTTTGGCCATCAACTCTTCTAGCGTGTCGGCATCGAGCGATTCGACCTTGCGCCAGCGGCGCGCCTTGAGATCGAGCGACATGGGCCGGTCGGCCAAGACGACGCCACGGGTTTTCAGGCGCGGGCCGAGAAGCTTGACCTCGAAGGGCCAGTCGCGCACGGTGGAAGTGATCGGGCAGACGACGCAAAACAGATTGCGGTTCTGCAACGTGGCGCTGACGACGACGCCGGGATGCGGGTCTTTCATCTCGCGCCCGGCTGACGGCGACCAGTCGACGAAAATGATATCGCCGTATGCGGGAATCGCCATTTACAGCTTTTCGCGACCGCTGGGCGCCAAGCCGGCCCAGGCATCGTCCGGGCGCTGGCCAGCGTTGCAGCCGGCCAGCAGTTCCTCCAGCGTGTAGCGGCGGTGCGGCTTTGCCTTCTGCATGCGCAGGGTGACGGTTTCGCCTTCTACCGAATACTGCACGTCGATCCGGTCGCCGCCGGCCAGCCCGGTGGCGCGCTCAATGTCGCGGCCCAGGCGCATGGCGAGGCTGTTGCCCCATTTGCCGATGCTGAGTGTCGCGTGTCCGTTCATGGTTTTTCTCCGCAATTGATCTACGTCGTAGATACTAGCATGGACGAGTGCGGAGCGGCCGCTTGAAAGTCGGCGCTGGCGGGACGGCGATAGCCGGACTGCCGCGTTGATGGGGACGGCGCTACTGCGGAAAAACGCCGTTTCCCCATATCTCGGAGAGCGGAACTGCCTCGATCCGGGGTGCGATCGTATAGCGTTTCGTTCCTGGATAGATGACGGCGATGCGTTCGAGTTCCAGATCGGGGAGCGCGATGCGCAGGGAAGGCGTCAGCCGGGGCGCGTCGGTGCGCTTGCATTCCACGCCCAGCAGACGGCCATTTTTGCGCAGCACGAGGTCGATTTCCGCCCCCTGATGCGTGGCCCAGAAATAGGCTTCATCGGGCTCTACTGCCGCCAGCACCTCCTCCACCGCATAGCCTTCCCAGGAAGCGCCCAGCTTGGGATGCATTTGCAGTTCGCGCGCGTTGCGGATACCCAGCAACTGGTGCAGCAAGCCGGAGTCGCGGATGTAGATCTTGGGCGCCTTCACCTGACGCTTGCGCAGGTTGGCATGCCAGGGCTGCAACTGGCGCACCATGAAGGCATCGGTGAGCAGATCGAGATGACGGCGCATGGTGGATTCGCTGACGCCGAGGGCGCGCGCCGGCTCCGCAGCGTTCCACGTCTGGCCATGGTAATGCGCCAGCATGGTCCAGAAGCGCCACAAGGCCGCCGCAGGCACCCGCACGCCCCACTGCGGGAAATCCCGTTCCAGCAGGGTCTGGATGAAATTCTTGCGCCAGGCGGTGCTGTCGGTATCGTTCGCCGCCAGGTAGGAGAGCGGGAATACGCCGCGCAGCCAATGCGTTTCGCAAGGCGGGTTACCCAGTTCGCCGAGATTGAAGCCGGAGATCGCGAGGGTTTCCATGCGCCCCGCCAGTGTTTCCGACGATTGCCGCAGCAGCTCGCCCGAAGCGCTGCCAAGAATCAGGAAGCGCGCGGCGCCGTTCCGGCGATCGGCCAATACCCGCAGCACCGGAAACAAATCGGGTCGCCGCTGCACCTCGTCGATGACCACCAGTCCGTCGAGCGAGCCCAGTGCGGTCATTGGCTCGGACAGGCGCATCAGGCTGACGGGATCTTCCAGATCAAAATAGTTGGCGGAATCCTCGGCGAGGAATTCGCGCGCGAGTGTCGTCTTGCCACACTGGCGTGGGCCGACCAGCGCCACGATGCGGCTGCGGGAGAGCGCGGTGCGGATTGCCTGGATGCTTGCAGTGCGTTCAATCATGGCGGCAACATACCATGAATATCGGTTATCAAGGTATGGATATTCGTGGTATTTTCGGCGTGCAGAGAGTGAGTATTACAAAAGAGTTGGCGCTGGCGGGACGGCGACAAGTCAAATTGCCAGCAGCACCTGATCGGCCACCGCGCGCACCTCTTTCTTGCGGCCATGTCCGGGGTGCGGCTTGGTTTCGATCTCGATCAGACCCGCCCGCTCAAGTGCGTCGATGTCGCGCTTTACGGCGCTGCGATCACGATGCAGACGCACCGAGAGTTCGGTGATCGAGCCGGGGCAGTTGCGGACCTCGCGGAACAGGGCAAGCTTGGCGGTGGTGATCAGGCGCGCCAAGTCTTCCGGATCTTCGAACGCAATCACACGTTCGCGTGGCATCGCTTCGCCCCGGTCGGCCAATCGGGCAATCAGCTTGCCGCGATTGAAGAATTCTTCCGTGCCCTCAGTCTTGATCACCGTTTTCATGGTTCCCTTTTTCCCCTGAATGCCAGCCAGTCCGCCTCGAATCGTGCTTCGACATCTTCGAAGCTGACGAATTCTCAAAAGGACATCCACTGTTTGCTGTCACCGATTGATAAACAGAAAAATTAGATTGACAATAAAGTGGTGAGTGGTTTATAAATTGACTCATATTGATTGATAAATAAACCATGAAACCCGAACTCCATCAAACACTCAAGCTCATCGCACAGGACGGCAGAAATGTCGGGACGCGATTGAGCGCAGCCTTGGGCATCACCAGACAGGCGGCAAGCGGCAGGCTGAAAAAACTTGTCGGGCGGGGGTATGTCGAGGCAACGGGGGCAACCAGAGACAGAATCTACAGTCTGAAGCCGCTGCAAGAGGCGACGGCCGCCTATGCTATTCCTGGCCCCTCGGAAGATATTGTGTGGCGCGAGTTGTGCGCACCCTTGCTGGCAGACTTGCCGATGAACGTTCGCGACATCTGGCATTACGGGATTACGGAGATGGTGAATAACGCAATTGACCACTCCGGATCGCCGACAATGCGGGTTGGGATGATTCGGAACGCGCTCCATACGACAGGATGGATTGCTGATGACGGTGAGGGCATCTTCATGAAAATTCAGCGCGCCCTGAACCTCTACGATCCCCGCGAATCGATCATCGAACTGGCCAAGGGAAAATTCACCACTGATCCGGCGCACCACACAGGAGAGGGGATTTTCTTCTCCAGCAAGATGTTTGACGCCTACGACATACGTTCGGGCAATTTATTCTTCATGCACGATGACGGCGAGCTGGACATCCTGACGGAGCGCAACAAGGGCGGCCATGGAACCCTCGTGATGATGCGCATCGACAACGCTAGCCAGAAGACATCGAAAGCCGTGTTCGATCAATTCTCAAGCCCGGACGAATATACCTTCGATAAGACCATCGTCCCGGTGCGTTTGGCTGTCCATGAAGGCGAAAAACTGGTTTCACGATCCCAGGCCAAGCGAATCACCCTGCGGTTCGAGAGGTTTCGTCACGTCATTCTTGATTTTGCCGGCGTCTCTGAAATCGGCCAGGCATTCGCCGACGAGATATTCCGCGTCTTTCAGAATGCTCACCCGACCATCCAGATGGCGCCAACCAACATGACGGCCGCCGTGAATGACATGGTAAATCGAGCCAGGAATAAAGATGCCAGGGCGTAACCAGGTATTCACCGCTCGCGCAGAGCGCGCTCAATGATCGCCAAAAATTCCTTTGCCGGCATGTAGCCCACCACGCGCAGATCGCCGATTTCCTGTCCGCGTTTGTCGAAAAAGATGATGCCCGGCGGGCCGAACAGGCCGAAGCGTTTCAACAGCGCCTTGTCGTCGTCATTGTTGGCGGTGACATCGGCCTTGAGCAGCGTGAATTCGCGCATCTTTGCCGCGACGACGGGATCGGCGAAGGTGAACTTTTCCATCTCCTTGCACGAGACGCACCAGTCGGCATAGAAGTCGAGCAGCACGGGTTTTTGTGCCGCAGCGAGACGCGCATCGAGTTCGGCAACCGACTTGACGCGCTCAAAAGTCGGCGCTGGCGAGACGGCGGCAGCGCTGCCGCCGCGCAGGAAATCCAGCGGTTGCAGCGGGTCGCGGCTGCCGCCGAGGAGGCCGACGAGCAGCGCCGTGCCGGCCAGCAGCATGATCACGCCAACGCCCTTCCACAAACGCTGCCAGCCGCCGGCGTGGGGCGGCAGGGCGTCGAGCGCATGCAGGTAAATGGCCGGCACGATCAAGAGTGCCGCCCAGCCCGCCATCGTCGCCCAGGCCGGCAGTACCGGTGAGACCAGCCACAGCGCGGTGGCCAGCAGCAAAACGCCGAAGAATTTGTTCACCGCTTGCATCCACGGCCCGGTCTTGGGCAGCAAAGACCGCGAGAACACGCCGACCAGCAACAGCGGCGCGCCCATCCCCAAGCCCATGGCAAACAGCGCCGCGCCACCGAGCAGTGCGTCCTTGGTCTGGGCGATGTAGAGCAGCGCGCCCGCCAGCGGCGCGGCCACGCAGGGGCCGACGATGAGCGCCGAGAGCGCGCCCATCAGCGCGATGGCGGGGAGCGAGCCGCCCTGTTTGTTGGCCGTGTCCGACAACCTGGCTTGCAGCGCACCCGGCAGTTGCAGTTCGTAAAAACCGAACATCGAGAAAGCCAGCGCGACGAAAACCAGCGCAAACGCGCCGAGCACCCAGGCGTTCTGCAGGGCGGCGGACAGCAGCGTGCCGGAAAACCCCGCCGCGACGCCCACCGCCGCATAGGTGAGCGCCATGCCCAGCACATAGGCGAGCGAGAGCGTAAAGGCGCGTGCGTGGGTGACGGCGTGGCCGTGATTGACGATGATGCCGGAGAGAATCGGGATCATCGGGAACACGCAGGGCGTGAAGGAAAGCAGCAGCCCGAAGCCGAAGAAGGTGATCACGGCGAGCCAGAAGCCGCTGCCTTGCAACAGCCTGGCGATCTGGGACGATTCGTCGCCGCTGGCGGGCGCGTTTTCCAAAGTCGGCGCTGGCGGGACGGCGCCAGAACTGGCGCCAAGCGTGATGGTCGCGCTCTGCGTGATGGGCGGAAAGCAGACGCCGCCATCCCAGCAGCCCTGCGAGGTGGCCTTGAGCACAAACGTGCCTGCGCCGACACTGACGGGTATGCGCACGACAACCGCGCCGCGCAAGGCCTCGATCCGGCCGAAAAATTCGTCGTCCTTTTCCTCGCCCCTTGGCAGCGCGGGTTCGCCCAGCTTGACCGTCGCCGGATCGGCGACGAAGCTGATCTTGTGGCGGTAAAGATAATATTTTGGCTGGATGTCCCAGCGCGCCTCGATGGTCTGCGCGTCGAGCGCCCGGGCGGAGAAGCGGTAGGCCTGTTCCGGATCGAGAGGGCCGCTGGAAAACAGTGCATTGGCGCCGAGGCTGGTCAGGGCGAGCCAGAGCAGAACGAAGAGACGGAGGTTCATGTTTGTCATGGGCCGGGTTGTGGTCCGATGGTTTCTGTAGCAACCCAGGCCAGATAATCCGGCAGGCCGCGCTCGACTGGGACAGCGATAATCTCGGGAAGTTCATATGGATGCTGCTGGCGGATCGCCGCCTCCAGCGCCGGGTAACGTTCCAGCGTGGTCTTGATCAGCAGCGGCACTTCCGTGGTGTCCTCGATCTGTCCCTGCCAGCGGTAGACCGAGCGGCAGGGCGCGAGGATATTCACGCAAGCTGCCAGTCGCGCCTCGACCAGCGCGGCAGCCAGTGCGTGGGCGCGCGCCGCGTCGGGCAAGGTGGTGATCACAAGCAGGGTTTCCATGCTGCTATTCTAGCGTCTGCGCCAATCCTGACTCTGCCCACCCGCCCATGACCCCCATGACACCGAGCCAGATCGTCAAGTTCCTCGACCAGCATGTGGTTGGCCAGGAAGAAGCCAAGAAATAACTGGCGAATTCGCGCTCGGCCTCACCCCTGATCTTTAGACTTCGCGTCCTGATCCTTCCATAACTCGTAGCACTCCAGGCCGCAAAAATGCACAAAATAGTCAGTCGCCTCGGGGACAACGGCCTCGGAAAGAGGCACCTCTTTCAAGCACATTTCGCAGCTGACGCGCTTAACCTCAACCGGCTTGTCATTTGTAGTCATGGCTCACTCCTTTCGCATTGCCATCCCACCAATCCCCCCTTCCACTCTAGACCATTGTGTTCGGCAGCCAATGACTTTCGTCAGCAGAAAACCCATGCCAGTCGCCCGCCTGGTGCCGGTTGGGTGTTCCACACCTTCATCGGCGGCGGAGCTCGTTTCATGTGCTCGTGGGCCACGCGGGAAGAGGCCGTCGATGCGCTTGCGACCGACATGGCGCATGCCGACAAAATCAAAGGTGCATGTTCGCAAAGACGGATCGGCAGCGACTCAACCGCTTGAAGAAGCTCGCCTAGCTCCTGCGCCGACAACTCTCCCCGTCGCCGCTTGCGGAGCAACACGTTGGCCGCTTCCGCCAGTAGCAACTGGGGCGCCAACACCAGATCGGCACCACTGGCCGCTCGATTGAATGCGGTCTCAACCTCGGAATGCAGCGGGCCATCGGGCACATACAAACGGATCATGGCCGAGGTGTCGATCACCCACATCATCTGGCGCGATCCTGCCTTACGTCTTCCACCGTGTCGCCCAGATTGCGACCTGCCAGCCGCATCCGCCACGCACGAGCCTCAGCCAGACCGGGGCCCGTGGCCAGCCTGGCTTCCCGCTCGATCAGGCAGCGCACCTGTTCCTGCATGCTGCGGTGGTTGGTCGCCGCCATTGTCTTCAGCACTTCATAGACATCATCCGGCAGATTGCGAACACTCAATGCTTTCATAAGGCCCTCGTTGCTATCAAATTGCAGTCATTATCATGGTAGCGCATTACATGCAATCATCCAGACAGCGCCGCCGTCACGATCTGCTGCGCTTCGGCGACGATCTGTTGCAGGTGATCTGCGCTCTTGAAGCTTTCGGCGTAGAGCTTGTAGATATCTTCGGTGCCCGAGGGGCGAGCGGCGAACCAACCGTTGGCCGTCGTGACTTTCAATCCTCCGATGGGCGCGTCGTTGCCGGGTGCGCGCGTTTGGCGGGCGAGGATGGTTTCGCCGGCCAGTGTCGCGGCGCTGACCCGTGTGCCGGTGAGCTGTTTGAAGGCGGCCTTCTGCGCCGGGCTGGCGGGCGCGTCGATGCGAATGTAGTGGGGCGTGCCGTATTGCGCGGCGAGCGCCTGATAGTGGCGGCCGGGGTCCTGGCCGGTGACGGCGGTGATCTCGGCGGCCAGCAGTCCGAGGATGATGCCGTCCTTGTCGGTTGTCCAGGCCGCACCGTCCTTGCGCAGGAAACTCGCTCCGGCGCTTTCTTCGCCGCCGAAACAGAATTCGCCTGACAGCAGGCCCGCCGCAAACCATTTGAAGCCGACCGGCACTTCGAGAAAACGGCGTCCCAGGCCATTTACCACGCGGTCGATCAGGCCGGACGACACCAGCGTCTTGCCCACCGCGGCGCTGGCCGGCCAGTGCGGGCGATGGGTCAGCAGATAGTGGATGGCAACGGCGAGATAGTGATTGGGATTCATCAGGCCGATCGAGGGCGTGACGATACCGTGGCGGTCGACGTCGGCGTCGTTGCCCCAGGCGATGTCGAATTTATCCTTGAGCGCGACCAGGCTGGCCATCGCGTAAGGGCTGGAGCAGTCCATGCGGATTTTGCCGTCGTGGTCGAGCGTCATGAAGCCGTAGGCGGGGTCGACCCTGGGGTTCACCACTTCGATGTCGAGGCCGTAATGTTCCGCGATGGGCTGCCAGTAGGCGACCGCAGCGCCGCCCATTGGATCAACGCCGATCTTCAGGTTCGCGCGCTGGATCGCTGCCATGTCGATCACCTCGCCCAGCGCTTCGATGTAGGGCGTCATCAGGTCGACGGCATGGGTCGTCGGCGCGGCCAGTGCCGCGACGTAGGGCAGGCGCTTGACAGCGCGGTTGCCGTCCGCCATCAGCGCATTCGCGCGCTGCTCGATCCAGCCGGTGACATCGGTGTCGGCCGGGCCGCCGTGCGGCGGGTTGTATTTGATGCCGCCATCGGGTGGTGGGTTGTGCGACGGGGTGATGACGATGCCATCGGCGCGTTGTGCCGCCGGGTCGGCGTTGTGCGCCAGGATGGCGCGTTGCAGGCGCCCGTCGGGGGTGCCGGCCACGGCCTCGTCCTTGTCAGGCATGTAGGGCACGGCGAAATTGTTGATCGTGAACATACGCTCGCCGGCCCGGAACATGAAGCACTTCACCCGCCCGGCGAGCACGCCGTGTAGCGGGGGCGCGGGCACTTCGATGAGAAAATTCTCCGCGTCGTCGTCGTTCACGGGAAAAAGGATACCCAGGGCGTCGGAGAGGATATTCCGCAGCGTGTTCTCCGACAGGGGCCGGGGCTGTCGCAGCAGGAAGACGAGGGAGACAAAGCGGGCGCCGGCGCGGGCACGCCGCTTCCAATAGGCAAAGGCCAAAGCTGCCAGGATGGCAACCGCCGCTGCGATCAGCAGGTACGTCAAGGCCACACTCCCAACGGTTATACGGTTTCCAGCGCTGCCTGCAATCGCGCGCGGGCGCCGCGCCCGCGCCGGAGCATCA
>JAUXWU010000129.1 GCA_030680085.1 Rhodocyclaceae bacterium
GGGATGTGCGACCTGCGGAATGGAGCAGGAATGAGGTGGGATGCGGCCGGGTTTGCCGCGTAGCCGCCGAATGGATGCGCAATGCAGCAGGTGGCACGGTCTTGACCTTTCAGACCGACACGACCCGGCATCGCAGCCGTCCGCTTCACCGCAGGTAAGCGGCGGCGGGCCACGAAGTACGGACGGCGGGCAGCACGCGACCAAGGCAGCCCAGGGTAGAAGTCGGCGCTGGCGGTACGGCGATAGCAGGAGAGACAAAGCCGTGACGCAGCTTTACCGCGTGACGGCGTGGTTCAGCACGCGACACGGTAGCCGCCGGCAAGCCGCAAGCCGGCGAGCAGCCTTACCGCTGGCCGGCGCAGTGGCGCAGCGGCGGCGGGTTAGAAGGGACGGCGGTTATCGAAGGCACGCAAGCCAGTGCGCGGTTTCTTGCGCTCTGGCGGGGTTCAGGATGCGAGGCGGTAGCGGCGGCGCGGGGCTTGCCGGCCTTTTTGCAAGCGCCGTGACGGCGCGGTCGGATATGACGCAGATAATTCACGCGGCACGTCATTGCTGGAACTGACACACTGGACGCAGTGATCAGCCCTGAAAAGTCAGCCCCGGCGGGACGGCGACAAGCGAATCAAAGCCCCAGCGGCAGATTCATCACCTGGAAGCCCATCGCCATCAGCTCCCGTCGGAAGTGACTCGCGGCCAGCGGAAAGGCTTGGGCGGCCAGCATGTATTGATGCGATTCCTGCTCGAAGCGCGGTTGTAACTCGGCCTCGGTCGTATTCGGTGGGTAGGCAAAGCGCGCCTCGTAGCTTGCCGAAAACTCGGCCAGCGACTCGTCAGGAGCGTCCTTCAGCGTGGCCTTGCCTTCCATACGGATCGACACCAACGCCTCGAATGTGCCTTCGGGCGCAGCCGGAACGCCCAGGCCGATTTCGATGATCGGCGTCATCGAAAACGAAACCTCAAGTCGCGTAGCAGAGGGCATCGCATTGCGCGAATTGAACTCGATGACGCGGAACGTCATCAGGCGGGGACGGAGGGCGGGGGTGTCCATGTCACTGCAACGTGGCGTTGATCTCGCCGTGCGGCGCACGGTAAGGGATGGGGCGGCGCTGAACAACCGGCTGCGCGGCCTCCGCGCCGGAAACCAACATGACGAATTGAATCACCGGAGGCCGCACGGTAGCTGGGCGCGCGGTTCGATGTGGAAACTCTGCCGCCATGCCCTTGATCGCCACGAGGTTCCAGAAGGCATCTTCATCCTCGCGCACCAGGCGCAGCAGGTTGTCCATCGACACCGCATGCGCTACGTCGTCCGCTTCGTACTTGCTGAAAGCCTTGGGGCCGCCACCAAACAGGCGCGCGGCCTGATCCTGGGTGATGCCGTATTTGTCGCGTAGCGCACGAATCTCGGCACCTGTCAGCAAACTATCGACCGACTTGCGGAAGGCCAGTACGGCGCGCTTGTTAGCGCGGCTGTCGGCATCGCCCGTGATCTCCGAACCGCAGGCGTCGCACCCGGCAAAGCGCAGCATCACCGTGCCTTGCTGGCCGCCATGTTCTATCACCATGTCGTCGGTGTGCGGGGTCAAATGACCCTCGCCGCACAGCGGACACAGCGTTTTGTCGCTCATGATCTTCCCCGTCTCTAGTTCGATGTATGGCAAGACACGATCAGCAGCAGCTTGCCTGTTTTGCCCAGCGCAAATTTCAAAAAATAGTCGATGCGAAGGTATTTGCCGGCGGTTTCGATGAATTCAAGGCGCTTGAGCATGTAAGCATCGCACGCTGCCCAGGCTTCCTTGCCGTTATCGCACCATTCCGAATCCCGGTAATCCTGTTCCGAAAGTTCCCGAATCAAACCGCCCACGTCGTCTGTATCGAAACCCAGCTTTGCCACATCCTGAATGCAACGGCGCGTCCAAAGCTTCAGTGCATCCGTCTGCTGCGTCAGTGCCTGAACCTCCGATAGCGAATACAGCGGCCCGCCAGCGATCTTTCGGTTCTCGTCGTCCTTCGGGGGAGCCCCATCAAAGGCCGACAAGTTTTTGAATGGTACCACGATGGTAAGTTCCGCGTTATTCCGTTAACGTCCGAGGAAGGCCGAGCTTAAGACGAAAATCTGAACTTCGCGCATCATCCCGCTGCCTTCGCCCCCGCGTTAATCATCGCCGCATCCAGTACCGAGCGGAATCCCGTCAGCGTGTCCTCGCGCAGCTTCTGAAAAAACGCATCGAAGTCGCGCGGCGCGAGCATGTTGAACTGGTAGCGTACCGGCAGACCTTCCTTTTCCAGCCAGGCATTCAGTCGGGCGAAGTGATCGCGGGCGTATTCGTGTTTCTTCACGTTTTCCGGTGACGGATCGGTAATCTCGCCCTCGTCCTTGATCTCGGCGACGAAAACCTGTTCGCCCTGCTTGATGAAAAAATCCGGATTGAATTCGCCGCGCTTCGGGTGCTCGCCCTTCTTCCAAGCGTATTCCAACGAATAGAAATTCATCGCTGCGTTTTTCAGCCAAGCGTCAAGGTGCTTGCTGTTCTTCCGGCTGGTCAGTTCGCGCATGAATTTGCGTTCCGGCGTCGCGTCGGCAATGGCCAGGTTCATCGGCGTCTTGAAGTCCGCCGGATTGGCGATCTCCACCCGGCCGCCAGCAAAATCGCCGTCCGGGTCGACCACTTCAGTGAAAAACTCCTGCTGCTCGTCGGCCAGTGTCGCCATGCAGTCCTCGGTATAGAAAACCGACTTCGAGCCACGGCGCAACTCTGCCGCGCTACAACTCTCGGCCTGCCGGGTGCCCGTGTTGATCGTCACCAGCGCCTCGGCCGCCAACACGTAGACCACGCGCTTGCTGCCCTTGCGGCGTAATGGCCCGAGCGCCTGCAAGAATTTCTGTCGGTTGTCGTCGGTGATGCGACCGTCAGTAATCCCGGCTTGCCGCAACGATTCGGTGACGATGGCAGTGCACTTCTGGCGCGGAAAGTGTTTGGTATAGTGGGTGTGGTCTTCCGGGTCTTCGGCGTCGGCCGATTCCTGGTCGATGCTCTTGAGCCGCTGGTAAAGCTGCTCGGCCACATCTTTCAAGGAAAAGGTTTTCTGCCGGATCGTCGCATTAAATTTGGAATGCTTGCCGGTCAGCGCTTCCTCGAATTCCACCGTCACCGCCTGATCCACCACCTGCGAAGGCAGTATCACATAGCCCTTACCGAAAATTTGATACTCGCCGCTTTGTGGATGGTCGCTGACTTCCTCTTTGCGCGTGTAGTCCAGATTGTGCAGGTCGAAGTGATAGGACGAATCCGTCAACGGCCGCGACGACAACCGCCGCTCGATTTCTAGAATCTCATCCACCAGATGCTTGATGCGGCCGGACCACGAATCGTGGTTGAACACCGTCACCACAGGATCGTCGCCCGTCCATCCTTCCGGCCTACGCAAGCCACGGCCCAGCACTTGGGCGATTAGCAATTTGCTGTTGAAGGCACGTTCCTCGTGCGGCACGATCTGAAACACGTTCTTCACGTCCCAGCCCTCGGAGAGCATGGACACCGAAATGATCCACTCCACCTTGCTGAGCGGGCTATCCACCATCCGCAATGTCGCCACATTGACCTGATGTTCCTTGGCCGAAGTTACCACCAGCACCTTGGCACGTGCTTCTTCGGGCTTGATCTGCTCCCATGCCACCAGCCAGGCGACCAGGTATTCCGCCACCTGCTTGCAGGCCGGAATCTTCTGCGTCACCACGATGGTCAGCGGCCGGATGTTGCGGTTCCTGAGCTTGGTTTTCCAGTCGTTGTGGCGTTGCCAGATCAATTGCCAGCGGTCCTCCTGCCCGTGGGTAGCGGGCATCTCGGCAACGTATTCCACCTTCTTGACGAACCGCTCCTCGATGGCCTGCCGCAGCGAATAGCGAAATACCACGTCGGAAAAATACTCGTCGGCCACATAGCAGGTGCCGGAAACCCCCAGCACATAGCGAAAGCCGTACTCCGGCGCCAGCAGAAACGATTTCCACTTGCCCGCTACCGTGCCACTTTCATTGGCGACGTGATGCGCCTCGTCGTTGAGCACCGCCACCCGTGCGCCCTTGCCCTTGAGGCTGTCGCGGATGGACGAATTCACATGCTCAAGTATGGCGTGATAGTTCTCCACGCAAAGCGCGCCGTCCACGATGGTTTCGGACGCATTGATGACGCGCGGCGTGGCAATGCGCGCCTCCGCTGGCATCAAGTCGCGTAGGGTGGCATCTGTCGCCAGTTGCTTGAACTTGTCGAGTAAGCCGGCCTCGATGGTGTTGGATGGGCACAGCACCAGCACCCGATCCACCGCGCCCTCGGCCAGCATAATGGCCGCAATGCCATAGAGCACAAAGCTCTTGCCAGTGCCCGTGGCCAAATCCAGCGAGCACGCCAGTTGCTCGGGCAACTGCAAATGCGGCTGCATTGAATCCCAGCGGCTCCAGCGGTGGCGCAGTTCCTCGTTTGTCTCGAAATTCTCTTTCGCCAACTGGCGCAGGTCGGTATAGCGCCCGCCCAGCCAGTAACTCAACACCGTGCGAATCGCCGCTTTCTGATACTCCCGATGCCCACACAGCGCGTCAAGGAAAGCCTCATAGCGCGTTTCATCCCACGTTGCCGGATTGTGCGGCCGCACAGCGAGCAGCAAATCCTCGTTGCGAAACGTGCGGCGGTCGTCCGCGTGGCGGGTAGCGTTCATGTTTTCTTGCTCGTGGGCTTGGCTGCTGGTTTGGCGGCGGCCTTCTTGGCGGCTGGTTTGGTGCGCGCGGTTTTGCTGGGCCTGGCCGGCGCGAAATCAGTCGCCGGAATCACCACCCGCGCCTCGTTGCCGTAAATGTCCACAAACACCGCCATGAGCTTTTCGCCCAGCCGGTTGGGTGGGAAGCGCACCTCCCAGCCGGCCGCCTCGATGGCCCCGGCGTAAAACACCTCGTCGAGGTCGAACACATCGGCCTCGCTGTCGTAGTCGTAATCCAGCATTACCATCGACAGTGTTTCGCGGTTGCCGCGTTTCTGCATCGGCTCGCGCACGGCCGCCTCGCTGTAAAAGCTCTCAATGCGGATGAACGCCTCTTCCAGCAACTCGCCGTCCGGGCTGCCACGGCCCAAGGTGTAGTCCAGTTCCGGCGTCTTGATGAAATCGAAGCCGACGGCATCCACCGTATCGTTCACCGCCATCTCGTCGGCCGGCTGCTTCAAGGCCATGAATTCGCGCTGGTGCAGCTCGTGGATGATGGAGTACGGAATGCGCAGCGCGTAATAGCGCACGTCGCCGATCTGGAGGGCACTTCTATCAATCACATCAAACCACACCAAAAACCGGTGGATTCAATGTTTTAAAGGCGTTATAAGTGAATTCTCGGTTTTAGTTGTAGCTTTCGCATGCTTCTCGCCCAATATCGTCTATTTTGTGTCGTAATTC
>JAUXWU010000138.1 GCA_030680085.1 Rhodocyclaceae bacterium
GCGGCCTTGAAGTCGTTGACCTGGTGCTGCAACCGCTCGCCTCGGGCAATGCGGTGCTGACCGAGGACGAAAAGGACGTCGGCGTCTGCCTGGTCGACATCGGCGGCGGCACCACCGATCTGGCCGTCTTCAGCCAGGGCGCCATCCGCCACACGGCCGTCATTGCCATCGCCGGCGACCAGATCACCGCCGACATCGGCATTGCGCTGCGCACGTCGACGCAGGACGCCGAAGAAATCAAGCTGCGCTACGGTGTCGCCCTGCAACAACTGGCCGACCCGGAAGAGATGCTCGAAGTGCCGGGGGTCGGCGAACGGCCGGCGACCAGCCTGTCGCGCCAGACGCTGGCGGGCTTCATCCAGCCGCGCGTCGAGGAGATTTTCCAGAAGGTGCAAGACGAGCTGGTCAGGAGCGGTTATGCGCGCCTGTTGCGCGCCGGCGTCGTCCTGACCGGCGGCACCGCGCAGATGCCGGGCATGACCCAGCTCGGCGAAGAGATTTTCCACAACACGGTGAAAGTCGGCACGCCGCATTACGCCGGCAACCTGCGCGACTTTGTCAAAAACCCGCGTTACGCGTCGGCAATGGGCTTGTTGCTGGAAGGCGTGGCGCAAAAACAGCGCGGGCAGAAGGATCAGGGCCCGCTGACGATGGGACAGGCCGTGACGCGCATGCGCGCCTGGTTTGCCAGAAATCTTTAATTTTTTGCAACAAGGAGAGGCGAAATGTTTGAAATCATTGATAGGGATCCCAACACCACGATCATCAAGGTGATCGGCGTCGGCGGCGCCGGCGGCAATGCCGTCGAACACATGATCCGGGAAGGCGTCGGCGGCGTCGAATTCATCTGCTGCAACACCGATGCCCAGGCGCTCAAGAACTCGTCGGCCGGCACCAAATTGCAACTCGGCCCGGGCCTGGGCGCGGGTGGCAAGCCGGAGCGTGCGCGCGAGTACGCGCAGATCGAACGCGAGAAGATCGCCGCCGCGCTCAAAGGCGCGCACATGGCCTTCATCACCGCCGGCATGGGCGGCGGCACCGGCACGGGCGCCGCGCCGATCGTCGCCGAAGTGGCGCGCGAACTGGGCATCCTGACGGTGGCCGTCGTCACCAAGCCGTTCGAATTCGAGGGCCGCCGCACCAAGCTCGCCGAAGAAGGGCTGGCCGAACTCGGTCAGCATGTCGATTCGCTGATCGTCGTCCTCAATGAAAAGCTGATGGAAGTGCTCGGCGAGGAAGTCAGCATGCTCGACGCCTTCAAGTCGGCCGACAACGTGCTGAAAAATGCCGTCGGCGGCATCGCCGAGATCATCAACGTGCCGGGTCTGGTGAACGTGGACTTTGAAGACGTGCGCACCGTGATGGGCGAAATGGGCAAGGCCATGATGGGTTCGGCCGCCGCCGCCGGCGTCGATCGCGCCCGCCTCGCCGCCGAGTCAGCCGTCGCCAGCCCGTTGCTGGAAGGCATCGAGCTTTCCGGCGCGCGCGGCGTGCTGGTCAACATCACCGCCAGCGGCTCGCTCGGCCTCAAGGAATACAAGGAAGTCATGGCGACCATCCGCAATTACACGGCACCCGATGCCACCGTGATCTGCGGCGCGGTGTTCGACGACGCGATGGAAGACCAGTTGCGCGTCACCGTCGTTGCAACCGGCCTCGGCTCGGCCGCACTGGCGCGCCGCAAGCCGGAACTGAAGACCTACATCAACGAAGGCGTCGGGCTACGCACCGGCACCGACAACCTGCCGCTCGGCACGGGGATTTCGATGGCCACCGCGGGAACCACGGGAAGCCTCGATCTGGAAGGGATGTTCGTCAGCAATCGCGGCAGCCGCGACAGCCGCGCCCAGGCCATGTCCGATACCGGGATGGACAAATACGACATCCCGGCTTTTCTGCGCAAACAGGCAGACTGAGCGTAATCGCAAAAGATAACCCCGGGGAATCGCCTCTCCACGGGGTTATTTTGTTTGCTGCGCGGCCAGCACGTTGGCCAGCCGCACGAAGTCGCCCACCGCCAGCGTTTCGGCGCGCGCCGTCGGCGCAATGCCCTGCGCTTCCAGCAAGCTTTCCCCGCCGAACTCCTTGAGCGTATTCCTCAGCATCTTGCGGCGCTGGGAGAAGGCCGCCTGCACCAGACGCGCAAACAGCGCGAGGTCGGTCGCCGTCTCGCCAGCGCCGACTTTTCGTGGAATCATGCGCACCACCGCCGAATCGACCTTCGGCGCCGGGTTGAATGAACCTGGCGGCACGACAAACAGCCGCTCCATGCTGTAGCGATATTGCAGCATCACCGACAGCCGGCCGGAGTCACCGCCCGGCGCGGCCACCATGCGGTCAACCACTTCCTTTTGCAGCATGAAGTGCATCTCGATCACCACGTCGGCGTATTCGGCGAGATGAAACAGCAAGGGGCTGGAGATGTTGTAAGGCAGGTTGCCGACGATCTTCAGCGGCCCGGCGGTGGCAAGTGCGCCGAAGTCGAATTCCAGCGCATCGCCCGCGTGGATCGTCAGGCGCTCCGGCGGAAAGCGCTGACGCAGACGCTCGATCAGATCGCGGTCAATTTCGACGACATGCAGATGATCAATGCGTTCAAGCAGCGGCGCGGTCAGCGCGCCCAGCCCAGGCCCGATTTCCACGACGGTATCGGCCGCGCGTGGCGCGACCGCATCGATAATTTTGCGGATGATGCCGGGCGAAACGAGGAAGTTCTGGCCAAAGCGCTTGCGCGCTTGATGGCCCTGAATCTGGCTCATACACGGCTCATCTTGATGGCGGCATCGACCGCGGCAAACAGGCTGGTGGGCGACGCTTGGCCGGTACCGGCCAGATCGAGGGCGGTGCCATGATCGACCGAGGTGCGGATGATCGGCAGCCCCAGCGTGACATTGATGCCAGTATCAAAGGCGGCATATTTGAGCACCACCAGCCCCTGGTCGTGATACATCGCCAGTTGGGCATGCGAGCCGGCCAGCACATTCTTGGTGAACAGCGTGTCGGCTGGTAGCGGGCCGATCAGATTCATGCCCTCCGCGCGCAGTTTGTCGAGCACCGGCGTGATCACCTCGATCTCTTCGCGCCCCATGTGGCCGCCCTCGCCGGCATGCGGGTTGAGACCGGCGACGAGGATGCGGGGCTTTTCGAAACCGAACTTGTTGCGCAGGTCGGCATGCAGAATGCGGATCGTCGTTTCCAGTTCGCCCGGCGTGATCGCGGCGGCAACGTCTTTCAACGGCAAGTGGGTCGTCGCCAGCGCGACGCGCAGTCCCGCGCCGACGAGCATCATGACGACGCGCGGCGTGCCGGTTTTTTGCGCCAGATATTCGGTATGGCCGGTGAACGCCATGCCGGCGTCGTTGATGATGCCCTTGTGCACCGGCGCGGTGACCATGGCGGCGAATTCTCCCGACTGGCAACCCGCCAGCGCGCGATCGAGCATGGCGAGTACATAGCCTGCGTTGGCTGCATCGAGCCGTCCCGCCAGCGCCGACTTTTGCAGCGGCAGGTGGCTGATCTCGATGGCATCGATGGCGTCGAAATTCCGCTGCAACTGCCGCGCCCGGTCGGCGAATAATGCACGGTCGCCGAGCACGACGACGCGCGCCGGAAATTGACGTTCGGCCAAGGCCAGGCAGATGTCGGGGCCGACGCCGGCGGGTTCGCCCGAGGTGACGGCAATGACAGGTAAATCAGCGCTCTTCAAGTCGATACTCGACATAGGCGCGGTCGCGCAGTTGGCGCAACCAGTCTTCATAAGCCTCGTCGGACTTGCGCTCCTTCAGCGCCTGCCTGGCCATCAGGCGCTTGCGCTCGTCGCCGGCCGCGGCGTTCTTGCGCTCCTGCACCTGGATCAGGTGCCAGCCGAAGGGCGATTGCACGGGCGCGCTGGTCTCGCCGATCTTCAGGGCGTCCATCGCCCGCTCGAAATCGGGCACGGTATCGCCCTGATACAGCCAGCCCAGATCGCCGCCCTTGGCCGCCGACAGGTCATTGGAATAAAGGCGCGCCAGTTCGGCGAAAGCGGCGCCATTATCCAGCCGCTCCTTGAGGCCGACCAGCTTGTGGCGCGCTTCTTCGGACGCCACCAGCTCATTCACCTTGAGCAGGATATGCCGGGCGCGCGTCTGGCGGATCGTCGCGCCGACCACGCTGCCGCCGCGCCGCTCGAACAGCTTGACGATATGAAAGCCCGCCGGCGAGCGCAAGATTTCACTCACCTCGCCCGGTTGCAGATTGACAATCGCATCGGCGTAGAGGGTCGGCAGCCGGTCGGCCGGACGCGGTTCCAGCAGGCCGCCGGACAGGGCATCGGCGGCCTCGGAATAACTGGCGGCCACCTGACCGAAATCCTGGCCGCCCTTGATGCGCGCCAGGGCATCCTCGGCGCGCGCGCGCAACTGCGCCAGCTTGCCGGAATCGGCCTTCTCCGGCACCCGCACGACGATATGACCGAGCGCGACCAGCGCGGCCTGGTCGGCCTGCCCGGGGTAGGCGAGATAGTTGTCGATTTCACCATCGGCGACGACGATGCGGTTTTCCACTTCGCGGTCGCGCAAGCGGGCAACGATCATCTCGTCGCGGATCTCTTCCCGGAAACGCCGCCATTCGACGCCATCCCGCTCGAGCGCACCACGAAAATCGGCCAGCGACATCCGGTTGTTTTCGGCGATCCGGCGCAAGGCGACATCGAGTTCGGCATCGGCAATCCGCAGGCCCGTTTCATTGGCGAACTGTTTTTGCAGGCGATCGACAATCAGGCGCTCCAGCAATTGCTTTTCGAGCACATCGCGCGGCGGCAGCGCGGTGCCGCGCTGGCGGAGCTGCCGCTCCACCAGGAGCAAGCGGTCCTTCAGCTCGTGCTGGGTTATCGCCTCGTCATTGACGACGGCAATCACCCGGTCGATGGCGACGGCGACAATGGATTGGCGTGCTTGCGCGGCAGCCAACGACGGCAAGAGGGACAGGCATAGCAGGAGAATAGGGAGAAGTTTCATTGTCGGCATGATTGGGCTGCGGATTTATTGGGCGGCGAAAACCGGATCGGCGGTGGGTTGATTGATGACGCCATAGCCGGGAATGTTGCGCCGCAGGAGTTCCAGCGGGTTGGAACCGATGCGCGAGAAATCGTTGAGTTCCAGTTGGAAGAACAGGGCGGTGGTCGGCTTGTCGGCGATCGTCGCCAGCCGTTGCACGACGAAGCGTCCGACCCAGCAACCGGCATTGTATTCAAGGCCGCCAATGGTTTCGATGACGCGCTTTTCCTTGGTCGAATAGTTGTAGCGGCCCACGCCATGCCAGCCGGGACCCAGCACCTTGGCGAGTGGCCATTGGGCCGCCACGTCGATCTGGCCGAGCAGGTCGCGCGCGTAACGGTAGCCAGCGTTGAAGATCTGCCCGGGGGCCGGGTGATAACGGCCGCCCAGCAGCAGCCGTTCGGTCAGCTTGTCGCGCGGGTTGTATTGCCAGCCGAAGTCGGCATAGGTTTTGGGCAGCACCTGGCCGGACAGCGCCGCCAGGATGTCCGCCGAACGTTCGGTGCGCGCTTTCTCGCCCGGCAGGGTCACCGCCTGCTGCGTGAAGTAATGGAGCTGACCGAGCGTGGCGCGCAGGAGCTCCGCCCCTGAAGCCGGATTGAGCAGGCGCGAGGTCAAGGCCAGCGTGAGCTGATTGGCGTTGGCGATGCGGTCGCCCCCGGCATAGCGATTCTCGGCAAACAGTTGGGAATGACTGAAGCTAGCTATGCCGGTGTCAAAAACGGGCAGGGTGCTCTGGTCGCGGGTCGGCACATACAGGTAGAAGGCGCGCGGTTCCAGCGTCTGCAGCAGCGGGCGGTCGAACCAGCCGACATCGAGGTTACGCTCCAGGACAAAACCGCCATCGACGCTGTAGATCGGCAGCGCGCGACTTTGCTGCAGCGGCACGGTTTTGCGGTAGTCCGTCGCGGCCAGGCGCTCCTGCCCGCTCAACTGGTATTGGGTGGAATGAATGCCGACTTTCGGCGTCAGCCAGAACGCGGCGGTGGTCAGGGGCAGCGAGAGCTGCGGGTAGAGCGTGGTGCGCTTGCCGAGCAATTCCTTCGGATGGTCGAAGTTCACATACTCCGCATTCAGGTTGAAGGCCAGGCCCAGCGGCAGGTCGTAGCGATTGGCCGTGCCCGTCAACTGCGGCAGACGCCGATACGGCGAGGGCAGATCCTGCAGGGTCTGGTAGGTTTGCAGGTTCAAGGCCGCGCTGTACCAGGGGCCGCCGTAGGTCAGCATGCCCTGGCGCAGCAGGTTGCCCTGCGATACCGCCGCCACGCGCGTCGACAGGTCGCTGAAATAATTGTCGTCGGAAACGCCATTGAGGTTGATGCTCGTCGCAAACCCGTGGCCCAGCGTTTGATTGTGAATCAGCGCATAGCCCAAGCGATCGCGGTTGGCCAGTTTGTCGCCCGGCAGGTACTCGACGCGCGCCTGGCCGCTGTAGGTGTAATCGAGATAGCGGAACTCGGTGTTGAGCTGCAGGCCGCGCCGCGACAGCAGGCGGGGCGCAATCGTCGCATCAATGTTGGGCGCGATGTTCCAGTACCACGGCGCCGTCACCTCGAGGCCGCTCTTGCTGGTGGTGCCGATCGTCGGCGTCAGCAGGCCGCTCTTTCTGGCGTTGTCAAGCGGGAAGCTGAGCCAGGGGGTATAGAGCAGGGGCACGTCCTTGAAGCGCACCGTGGCATGGCGCGCCGTGCCGGTCGCGGTGGTGTAGTCGAGGTCGAGCGTGTCGACAACCATCTCCCAGTCGCGCTCGCCCGGCTTGCAGGTGCTGTAGCTGGCCTGCTTCAGGTGATACTGGTCCTCGCCGCGAAATTCCATGCGCGTAGCGGCGCCGCTCGAAGTCACTGGCTGGCGCGACAACATTTTGCCGGTCGTCGCGAAAACCCGGCCATCGGGGCCGACCGCCGGCAAACCGCCCATGGTCAGCGCGGCTTCCGGCACATCCTTCGGCTGCGTTCTGATGGTGTAAGCGGGGGCTTCGAATTCGCCGGTGTGGTCCGCCATTTTCATGCGCAGGCGCGGCCCGGTGATGATTGAATCGGGGCTGGTCAGGCGCACATTGCCAATCGCCTCCACCTCGTCGTCGTCCTGCCGGTAAATGATGCGATCGGCATGGAGGGCGTCATCCCCGCGCTGCATTTCGGCCGCGCCCTCGGCGACGACCTCGATCTCGTTGACGCCGCTGATGTTGCGCGCCCGCACCAGCGTTGGCGCGGTTTTCTTGTCGACCGGTATCGCCGACTTGGTGGTAAAGCCGGAAATGGCGCCTGCCGCGACATGGGCGGAATACCGGGGCGCCAGCGACGGGCGCTCCGCTACTTCGGGCGGACGCGGAGCGGCAGTCTGTGAAGCGGGTTGCCAGGCAGACAGCACGGGTTGTGCTGGCGCTGGCTTCTGCGGCACACCGCCCAGCAGTGAAGGATCAACCCGCAGGGCCGGCAGGTTTTCGGCGGCCACGGCAAAGCTACCGGTGCTGGCAAACGCCAGCCCGCCCGCTGCAATCCCCGCCCGCCGAAGCCATGCCAATAACATCGTTGCCGTAGTTTTGTCCGTGCCGCGCGCCGGGGCGCGAGTTAGGCCAGTAATAGGCCAATGGTAGAATCGGCGATTCTATCATTTGACCGGAGTTCCTTGCGTGGAGCGGATCGAGCAAATTCATGGCTGGCTGACGGCGCAGTTTCCAGACCAGCCCCATACCCTGACTCCAGCCTCGAATGACGCCAGCTTTCGCAGCTATCTGCGGGTCACGTTTGCCGATGGCAAGACATGCATCGTCATGGACGCGCCGCCAGCGCACGAGGACGTGCGGCCGTGGTTGCATGTTCAGCAACTATTTCATGCCGCCGGCGCCCATGTGCCTGAGGTGTTGGCCGAAGATCTGGAACGCGGTTTTCTGCTGATCTCGGACCTCGGCGCGACCACCTATCTCGCCGCGCTTGAGAACGGCGACGCCGATCTGCTCTACCGCGCCGCCATCGACACGCTGATCGACATCCAGCGGCATAGCCGCCCCGACACCCTGCCGGCCTACGACCGCACACTGCTGCTGCGCGAACTCAACCTGTTCCCCGACTGGTACATCGACCGGCATCTGCCGATTAGTTTCGGCAACGAACAACGCAACATTCTGGCGGCCGTGTTTGAAAAAATTCTCGCCGTCAATCTGGCCGAGCAGCGGGTCTATGTGCACCGCGACTACCACTCGCGCAACCTGATGGTCACTGACGCTCGGGAAGACCCGCGGCCCGGCGTGATCGACTTTCAGGACGCCGTCTACGGCCCGCTCAGCTACGACCTCGTTTCGCTCCTCAAGGATGCCTACATCGAATGGGACGAGGAACGCGCGCTCGACTGGCTGGCGCGTTATTGGGAAAAGGCGCGGAAGGCCGGGCTGCCGGTTTCCGCCGACTTCGGCGCATTCTTCCGCGATTACGAATGGATGGGCGTGCAACGGCATGTCAAGGTGCTGGGCATCTTCGCCCGCCTGTGCCACCGCGACGGCAAGGACGGCTACCTTGCGAACATGCCGCTGGTGGCGAAATATCTGCGTGCGGCCTGTGCCCGTTACGGCGAACTGACGCCGCTGTTGCGCCTGCTTGACCAACTCGAAAACCGCCAGGTCCAAGTGGGCTACACATTTTGAGGGCGATGATCCTTGCGGCGGGGCGCGGCGAACGCATGCGCCCGCTCACCGACCGCACGCCCAAACCGCTGCTGCCCGTCGCTGGAAAACCTTTGATCGTCTGGCATCTCGAACGGCTGGCGCGCGCGGGCTTTCGCGACATCGTCATCAATCATGCGCATCTGGGCGACCAGGTCGAGGCGCTGCTCGGCAATGGCGAAGCGTGGGGCCTGCGCATCCAGTATTCCGCCGAGTCGGCCGACGCGCTCGAAACCGCCGGCGGCATTGCCAATGCATTACCGCTGCTTGGCAATGACCCCTTTCTCGTCATCAATGGCGACATTTTCTGCGACTGGGATTTCAGTCGTGCGCGGATAGCGGATCAGTTGGCTCATCTGATATTGGTCGACAATCCGCCGCACCACCCCGCCGGCGACTTCACCCTGACCGACGACAAGGCAAGATACACATTCAGCGGCATCGGCATCTACCGCCCGGCACTCTTCGCCGGCATCGAACGCGGCCAAGCCGCGCAGCTCGCGCCCCTGCTCCATGCAGCCATTGCCGCCGGCCAGGTCAGCGGCGAACATCACCCCGGCCGCTGGGTCGATGTCGGCACGCCCGCACGGCTCGCCGCCCTGGATGCCGAGTTGCGTCACGCATGTTAGGATCAATGCATGAACATTACGCCGTTCCACCAGCGCCGACTTTCACTGCTTCAGCACATGCAAGCGGGCCTGGCCGTCATCCCCACCGCGCCCGAGCAGGTGCGCAACCGCGACACCACCTATCCTTACCGCGCTGACAGCTACTTTCATTACCTGACCGGTTTTCCCGAACCCGAGGCGGTACTGGTACTGGTTGCCGGCCGGGGTAACGATGGACCGCAATCCATCCTGTTCTGCCGCGAGAAGGATGTCGACAAGGAAATCTGGGATGGTTTCCGCCACGGGCCAGAAGCCGCGCGTGAAGCCTTCAGTTGCGACGCTGCATTCTCCATCAAGGAATTCGACAGCAAGCTGGCGGAACTGCTGGCTGACCAGCCCGCGCTCTGGTTCTCGCTCGGCCATGATGCCGACTGGGATGCGCGAATTGCTGCCGCGTTGAACGCAGTGCGCGCCCAGGCGCGCGTTGGCCGCCGCGCACCAGCCCTCATTCACGACGTGCGCGCCACGCTCGACGAGATGCGCCTCGTCAAGGACGATTACGAAATCGCCCTGATGCAAAAGGCCGCCAGCATCGCCTGCACCGCCCACCGCCGCGCCATGCAATTTGCCGCGCCGGGCAGGTTCGAATACGCAGTCGAAGCCGAATTCCTCCACGAATTCCGCCGCCAGGGCAGCCAATACCCAGCCTATCCGCCGATTGTCGCCGGCGGCGCCAATGCCTGCATCCTGCATTACGTCGACAACAACCGGCCCCTGCGGGATGGCGAACTGCTGCTGATCGACGCCGGCTGCGAGGTTGATGGCTACGCCAGCGACATCACCCGCACTTTTCCCGTCAATGGCCGCTTTTCCGGCGCGCAGGCCGACGTCTATGCCCTGGTGCTCGCCGCGCAAACCGCCGCCATCGCCGCCATCAAACCCGGCGCGACTTTTCACGACCCGCACGACGCGGCGGTGCGCGTGCTCGTCCAGGGCATGCTCGACCTGAAGCTGCTCGAAGGCAGCGTCGCCGGCGTGATCGAATCTGGCGCTTTCAAACGTTTTTACATGCACCGCACCGGCCACTGGCTGGGCATGGACGTCCACGATGCCGGCGAATACAAGACTGGCCCGGGCGACCATGACTGGCGCAGCCTCGCGCCGGGCATGACGCTCACCGTCGAACCGGGTTGCTACATCCGCCCGGCCGACGACGTTCCCGTTGCCTTCCACAACATCGGCGTGCGCATCGAGGACGACGTGTTGGTGACCCAGAGCGGCTGCGAGATCCTCACGGCTGACGCGCCCAAAACCATCGCCGCCATCGAAGAATTGATGGCCGAGGGCCAGGGCCTTGATGGCCAGTGACCGCAATGCCTGACGCCGTAGCCATTGTCGGGGGCGGGCCTGCGGGAATGGCCTTGGCACTGGCGCTCCACAAACAGGGCATCACCAGCGAGATTTTCGACGCTCGCGCGCGCGGCGCGGCCATTAACGACAAACGCATTCTCGCGATCTCTTACGGCTCGCGCCAGATCCTCGAACAGCTCGGTGTCTGGCACGGCAGCGCCGCCACCGCCATCGACACCATCCACATCTCGCAACGCGGGCGACTCGGCCGCACCCGGCTGACGGCGCGCGATGAAGGCGTGCCGGCGCTGGGTTATGTAGTCAACGCCGGCGCACTCGCCGCGGTGCTGGACGCCGCTGTCGCCCAAGCGGACATCTCCTACCACGAACTGCAGAAAGTCGGCGCTGGCGAGACGGCGCATTACGCACTCACCGCCTGGGCCGAGGGCGCGGTGTCAGTGGCCGACGCCACCACCATCCGCGACTACGGACAACACGCCATACTCTGCACCGCCACAACGCACCAGCCGCACCATCACACCGCCTGGGAGCGCTTTACGCCGGACGGGCCGCTGGCGCTGTTGCCTCATGGAAATACCGGCAACCAGCATGCTGTTGTCTTTACCTGCGCCAGCACCGCCGCCACGCAACTCGCCGCGGAGGGCGATGCCGACTTTTTGGCGCGGCTGCAATCCCGGTTCGGCGCGCGACTCAGCTTCACCGCCGTCGGCCCACGCTTTTGCTACGCGCTTGGCCTGCGCTATCGCGAGGAAATCGTCGCCGCGCGTCAGGTCTGGATCGGCAACGCCGCGCAGACCCTGCATCCCGTCGCCGGCCAGGGTTTCAACCTTGCCCTGCGCGACATCCATGACCTCGCCCACACCTTGGCCGATCCAGGTAACGCCGACGATCCCGGCGACGCCGCGCTGCTCGCGCGCTACGCTGCCAGCCGCCGCCTCGATCGCCAGGCGACGATCCGCTTCACCGACGGCCTGGCCCGCCTCTTCGCCAACGACTTCCCGCCGCTCGCCCACGCCCGCGGCGCTGCCCTCCTGGCGCTCGACCTGCTGCCACCGCTGCGCCATTTTGTCGCCCGCCGCATGATGTTCGGCGCACGCGCCTGGTAAGCGATAAAATCCCCCTCCCGCATTTTTCTCACCCGCCCGCTTCCATCCATGAACTATCTCGGCTTCACGCTGCGCAATAATTTGTTCGTCGCGCCGATGGCCGGGGTGACGGACCGGCCGTTCCGCCAGTTGTGCAAAAAGCTCGGCGCGGGGCTGGCGGTGTCCGAAATGGTCACCTCGAATTCCCTGCTCTACGGCAGCGCCAAGACGCGCCGCCGCGCCGACCACACCGGCGAGGTCGAGCCCATCGTCGTGCAGATCGCCGGGGCCGATCCGGCGCTCATGGCGCAGGCCGCGCGTTATAACGTCGAGCGCGGGGCGCAGATCATCGACATCAACATGGGCTGCCCGGCCAAAAAGGTCTGCAACGTCATGGCCGGTTCGGCGCTGATGCAGAACGAAGCGCTGGTGGCGGGCATCCTCAACGCCGTCGTCGCCGCCGTGCCGGAGACACCGGTGACCCTGAAATTCCGCACCGGCTGGAATCGCGAGAACAAGAACGCGCCGACCATCGCCAGGATTGCCGAGGATTGCGGCGTGCGCGCCATCGCCATCCACGGCCGCACACGCGCCGACCAATACCAGGGTTGCGCGGAGTACGACACCATCGCGCTGGTGAAATCACAGGTGAAAATTCCGGTCATCGCCAACGGCGACATCGCCACGCCCGAAAAAGCGAAATTCGTTCTCGACTACACCGGGGCCGACGGCGTGATGATCGGCCGCGCGGCGCAGGGCCGGCCCTGGCTGTTCCGCGAGATCGAGCATTTCCTGAAAACCGGCGCCGTCCTGCCAGCGCCGACTTTTGCCGAGATCCACGCCATCCTGCGCGAGCACCTCGCCGACCTCTACGCCTTCTACGGCGCGGACACCGGCGTGAGGATCGCGCGCAAGCACATCAGTTGGTACACCAAGGGCATCGTTGGCGCGGCGCGCTTCCGCCACGCAATGAACCAGCTCGAAGCTATCGACGCACAACTGGCCGCGACCGACGAATTTTTCCTCGCGCATTGCGCGAACGACGCCATCCACTACATGGAGGCCGCATGAGCACTGAAATCGGCGACTGCATTCGCCGCAATCTCAGCCGCTATTTCCGCGATCTGGATGGCGAGTCGCCACACGCCATTTACGCCATGGTGATCGCCAGCGTCGAACGCCCCATGCTTGAAGTTGTCATGAAACAGGCGCAGAACAACCAGACGGTCGCCGCCGCAATGCTGGGCATCAGCCGCAGCACCCTGCGCCGAAAACTTGCAGAACATAATTTACCCTGAGGAGCTACAAATGAAGGTCAGCCAGGCACTCATCAGCGTTTCCGACAAGCACGGCGCGGTCGACTTCGCGCGCGAACTCGCCGCCCTGGGCATCCAGCTATTGTCCACCGGCGGCACGGCCAAGCTGCTCAAGGACGCCGGCATCGCCGTCACCGATGTCTCCGACTACACCGGCTTTCCCGAGATGCTCGACGGCCGCGTCAAGACCCTGCTCCCCAAGGTGCATGGCGGCATCCTGGGCATTCGCGGCAACGCCGAACACGCGGCGACGATGGCCAAGCACGGCATTCCGACCATCGACCTCGTCGTCGTCAACCTCTATCCCTTCCAGCAGGCCATTGCGAAAAAGGATTGCACGCTGACTGATGCCATCGAGAACATCGACATCGGCGGCCCGACCATGGTGCGCGCCGCGGCGAAGAACCACGGCAACGAGCAGGGCGGTTGCGCGGTTGTCACCGAACCGGCCGACTATGCTGGCATCATCGATGAACTGAAAGCGAACCAGGGCGTCATTTCCCTTGCCACGCGCTTTGCGCTGGCCAAGAAAGCCTTTGTGCACACCGCCCGGTACGACAGCGCCATCGCCAACTGGCTCACCAGCCTCGATGCCGAGAACAAGCCGACCCCCTTCCCCGAGCGACTGCAACTCGCCTTCGACAAGGCCGACACCATGCGCTATGGCGAAAATCCGCATCAGCAGGCCGCCTTCTATCGCGAGCATACAAACGACAATAAGCCGCTGCCAGGAAGCATCGCCAGCTACCAGCAATTGCAGGGCAAGGAACTTTCCTACAACAACATCGGCGATGCCGATGCCGCCTGGGAAGCGGTCAAGGCGTTCGGCACAGATGGCGCGGCCACCAACACTGCGGCCTGCGTCATTGTCAAACACGCCAATCCCTGCGGCGTGGCGCTCGGCGCCTCCGCCCAGGAAGCCTACCGCCGCGCCTTCTCGACCGACCCCACCTCGGCCTTCGGCGGCAACATCGCCTTCAACTGCGCCATTGACAAGGCATGCGCCGAAGCGGTCTCCGGCCAGTTCGCCGAAGTCATCATCGCGCCGGAAATCACCCCCGAGGCGCGCCAGGTCTTCGGCGCCAAGCAGAACCTGCGCGTGCTGATCGTGCCCACAGTACCTACAGTACCCATGGGCAGCAGTTCCGGCGCCTTCGACTTCAAGCGCGTCGGTGGCGGCCTGCTGGTGCAGACGGCCGACGAGGCGCGCATCGTCCATGCCGATCTGAAAATCGTCACCAAGCGCCTGCCGACCGAGCAGGAAATGCGCGACCTGCTGTTTGCCTGGAAGGTCGCCAAATACGTCAAGTCCAACGCCATCGTGTTCTGCGGCGGCGGCATGACGCTCGGTGTCGGCGCCGGCCAGATGAGCCGCATCGACTCGGCCCGCATCGCGTCCATCAAGGCCGCCAA
>JAUXWU010000140.1 GCA_030680085.1 Rhodocyclaceae bacterium
TCCCGCCAACGCCGACTTTTATCGACATGAACTTGCCAAAAAACCTCTCCGGTGATTTCTGGGGCGGCCTCGCCGCGATGCTGGTGGCGCTGCCGTCGGCCATTGCCTTTGGCGTCACCATCTACGCGCCGCTGGGCAGCGACTTGGCGGCGCGGGGCGCACTGGCCGGTATTCTCGGTGCGCTGGCGCTGGGTTTGGTGGCTGCCGCGCTGGGCGGGACACCGCGCCTGATCAGCGCGCCCTGCGCACCGGCCGCCGCCGTGCTGGCCGCCTTTGCCATCGAGGCCCTGCGCGCTGGTCACGCCGTCCCGACGGTGATGCTGATGTTGATGGTGCTGGGGCTGATGGCCGGCCTGTTGCAGGTGAGCTTCGGCGTGCTGCGTCTTGGCCGTCTGATCGAGTACATGCCCTACCCAGTGGTGAGCGGCTATCTGACCGGCGTCGGACTCATCATCATCGCCAGCCAGGTGCCGAATCTCCTCGGCGTGGCCAAGGGGGTGAATCTCTGGCAGGCGCTCGCCGGCCCCGGCCCGTGGAATCTCCAGAGCCTGCTGATCGGCGTGGTCACGGCGGCGGTGATGCTCGGCGCGCCGCGTTTCATCAAGGCGGTGCCGGCCGCGATTCTCGGGCTGTTGGCCGGCGTGCTGACGTACTTCGGTCTGGCGCTGGCGGGCGCGGCGCCGCTGACCGCGGCGGCGAATCCGCTGGTGATCGGCCCCCTTGGCGGCAGTGATGGCGGCAGCTTCATCGACGGCCTGACCGATCGCTGGCAGGCGGTCGGCGCGCTCGATCTCGACATCTTGCAACGCTTGATCCTTCCGGCGCTGACGCTGGCCGGTCTGCTGTCGATAGACACGCTGAAAACCTGCCTGGTGCTCGATGCGATGACGCGCTCGCGCCACAATTCGAACCGCGAACTGATCGGCCAGGGGCTCGGCAACATCTCCGCGGCGCTCATCGGCGGCATGCCGGGCGCCGGCACGATGGGCGCCACCATGGTCAATCTGTCTTCCGGCGCCGCCTCGCGGCTGTCCGGCATGATTGAAGGTGCGTTCGCACTGGTGGCCTTTCTGGTGCTGGGCGCACTGATCGCCTGGGTGCCGGTGGGGGCGCTGGCGGCCATCCTGATCGTCATCGGCGCGCGCATGATCGACCGCAACAGCCTGATCTTCCTCAAGTCGCGCGCCACCCTGCTTGACTTCGCCGTCATCGCCGCCGTGGTGGTGACCGCGTTGACGGTGGGCCTGATCGCGGCCTCGGGCGTCGGCGTGCTGCTCGCCATCCTGCTCTTCGTCCGCGAGCAGATTGGCGGCGCCGTGATGCGCCGCAAACTGCTCGGCAACCAGAATTTTTCCAAGCGCGTGCGCACCCAGGAAGAAATGGAAATCCTCGTCGCGCGCGGCGACTGCGTCGCGATATGCGAACTGCAGGGTAGCCTGTTCTTCGGCACCACCAACCAGCTCTACACCGCGCTGGAAGACGACCTCAAGACGCGGCGCTATCTCATCCTCGACATGCGCCGCGTGCAGACGGTGGATGTCACGGCTGCCCACCTGCTGGAGCAGATCAAGGACATGCTGGCCGAGCGCGACGGCTGCCTGATCTTCAGCCAGATTCCGCGGGAGCTGCCTTCCGGGCGCGACATCCGGCAATATCTCGACGAGGTGGGACTGGTGCGGCCGACGGGATCGGTCAAGGTGTTCGACGAAATCGATCAGGCGCAGGAGTGGGTCGAAGACCAGATCATCGCGGCGGCAGCGCTGGAACTCGTCGCCGAAACCGCGCTCGATCTGCACGACATCGAACTCTTCAAGGGGCGCAAGGCGCAAACGCTGGCGGCGCTCGAACAGCACATGGAAAAACGCCATTACCCGGCCGGCGTACGCATCTTCGCGCGTGGCGATGGCGGCGATGAGCTCTTTTTGATCCGGCGCGGCGCCGTGCGCATTCTGCTGCCGATCAGCGCGACACAGACCCATCACCTCGGCACCTTCGGGCGCGGGGCATTCTTCGGCGAAATGGCGTTTCTGGACGGCGCGGTGCGTTCGGCCGATGCCGTCGTCTTCAGCGATACCGACCTCTACGTGCTGTCGCGCAATACATTCAATCAGTTCGCCGAGGAGCACAAGAAAGTCGCGTTGGCCCTGATGGAGGGCATCGCCAGCGTGCTGGCAAGCCGGCTACGCTATACCAACGCAGAACTACGGGCGCTCGAGGCATAGATCAGATCATGGCGGAACTCATTCTTCACCGCGGCAAGGAACGTTCACTTTTCAAGCGGCATCCGTGGCTCTTCGATACCGCCGTGGCACGCTTGAGCGGCCACGCGCGCCCGGGCGACACCGTGACGGTGCAATCCGCCGACGGCCGCCCGCTGGCGAAGGCGGCCTACAGCCCGCATTCGAAGATTCGTGCGCGCGTCTGGAGTTTTGATGTCACAACGACGATCGACCACGCCTTCTTCAAGCGCCGCGTGGCGGAAGCGGTGGCGCGCCGTGCCGCCCTGCCGGAACTGGCCGGGCAGCAGGGTCTGCGCCTGATCCACGCCGAATCCGACGGCCTGCCGGGCGTGATTGCGGACAAATACGGTGACACCGTGGTCGTGCAACTCACCAGCGCCGGTGCCGATAAATGGCGCGCCGCCATCGTCGCTGCGTTACAGAAAGCCACCGGCTGCGCGCGGATCTACGAACGCTCGGATTCCGAGGTGCGTGGGCTTGAAGGACTGGAGCCGGTAACCGGTTGGCTGCACGGTGCGGCACCGGCAGGCGAGATCATTATTGAAGAACATGGCGTAAAAATGGCCGTGGATATCGTCGTCGGCCACAAGACCGGCTTCTATCTCGATCAGCGCGACAACCGCCGCCTGCTGGCCGGATTTTCTGCCGGTCGGCGCGTGCTCAACTGTTTTTGCTATACCGGCGGTTTTTCGCTGCAAGCCCTGGCTGGTGGCGCGGCCAGCGTGCTGTCCATCGACAGTTCGCAACCGGCGCTGCAACAGGCGGCGGCGAATCTGGCGCTGAACCCGCAGCTTGCCGCGGCCCGTGCCCATGACGTGGAGTGGCGCGCGGCCAACGTCTTCGACGAATTGCGCAAGCTGAAGGCCGTCGGCGAAAGCTTCGACCTCATCGTCCTCGACCCGCCCAAGTTCGCCCCCTCGGCCAGTCACGCCGAACGCGCCAGCCGCGCCTACAAGGACATCAACCTGCTCGCTTGCAAGCTGCTGACACCTGGCGGCCTGCTGATGACCTATTCCTGCTCCGGCGGCATCGGCCTGGAACTCTTCCAGAAAATCGTCGCCAGTGCCGCCATCGACAGCGGCCGCACGGCGCGTATCGTCAAACGCCTGCAAGGCAGCGCCGACCATCCGGTCGATCTGGCCTTTCCCGAAGGCGAATATCTCAAGGGCTTGCTGCTTCAGGTTGATTGAGCGCCGTCCCGCCAGCGCCGACTTTCTGACCTTCGCTACGCGCCTTTGGCAAAGTAATTCACGCCGGGTAAATCCTGGTAGTCGACATCTTGCGTCCACAGCAGGGCGTTATGTTCCAGTGCCATGCTGTATATCGCCGCATCGGCGAGTGCCAGGTTGTGCGCCGCAGCGGTTATCGAGGCAGCAACAGCCCGCGCATCAGTCAGCTCCAGCACCCGTCCAAGCCGCATTACATCGAGACAGTTCGCCACGACCTTGGTAGGCAGGTTGCGGCTCAAGCGCTTGTGTACTTCATACAGGGTGATGACGGGAACCAGCAAATGGCGTGTGTCTTCAATGGCTGGCTTGAAATGGAGTCCGGCGGCGCTCGCCAGAAAAAATTCTATCCAGCCGGAAGAGTCGACCACATTCACAGCTCGCGATCCGGTTCTTTCGGGATTTCGGTGTCGCCGATGTCGTAACCTTTAAGCATGCCGTAGTAAGCGCTCATGGGCAATTCCGGCCTGATGACCAATTCTTGTCCGCGTAGCTCGAAGCAAATGTGCGAGCCCGCTTGAATGCCCAACTTGAGGCGCATGGCAGCGGGTAGCGTAACTTGTCCCTTGCTGGAAACAGCGGCTCGGCTTTGCATGATTGATCCTTTACTTTTTCAGAAGTAAAGAAAATATATAGTAAAGCGCATGAAAAAGTAAAGATATTTCACCGCGCCTATTTTTTAACCGCCGGCGGCTCGTAGGGCGCGATTTTGTCGACCGCCAGGCGGTAACCGGCGACGCCCCAGGTGGTCTCGCCGCGCTGCACGGTGAGCGTGCCGTATACCCAGATGGCTTCCATCATCTTCACGCCCGCCAGCGGTTTGGCCGACTTGGCGTGGATGATCTGGTTGGCGGGCGGCGGCGGGGTGTGGATGCAGGCGCCGAAGTAGGGGACGAGGAGGAATTCGGTGACCTTGCCCGTCTTGTCGCGTTCGAGTGGCAGGACATAGCCGGCGAGACGGATCTTCTTGCCGTGGTGCGCGGGCTCGGCCGGCGCGTTGTCCCATAGCGTCTTGAGTTTTTCGAGCGCCTCGATGGCGCGCGGGTCGGAATCCTGCAGCGTACCCAGATTGAGGTTCCTGAGGTCGCGCGCTGGGTCCCAGCCCTTGGGGACCAGAGCTTCCCACTTGATTTCTGGCCAGTGGTCGGTGGCGTGGAGCGGGGCGCTCTGCAGCATGCTCGCAAGCAACAGGGCCAGCATGAACAGTTGCATCATGATCAATTCCTTGGCGTCAGTCCATCGGCCAGCGACATGCGCCAGGCGCGCCAACCGGGGATCAGGCTGGCGACTAAACCCGTGCCAAGGATGGCCGCCAGCAGCAGCCACTCGTTGGGCGAGAGCAGGCGCCATTGCAGAATGATGCCGAAATGCGCTTGCAAAAGCGGCGCGAAAAAGAATGTGCCGACGGCCAGCAAACCCAGACCCAATGCCACGCCGAGCGTGGTGATCAGCAGACCTTCGGCGGTGAGCATCAGAAACAGCTCGCGCGGGCTGGCGCCCAGTGCGCGCAGGATGGCCAACTCGCGGCGCCGTTCGTTGAGGCTGGCGATCATTGTCGCCAACAGGCCGGCCAGGCCAATCACCACCACCAGCGCCGACATCGCCAGGAGCGTTTGTTCGATCATGCCGAGCGTCTGCCAGAGTTCGTCGAGCGCCACGCCGGGCATCACGGCCATCAGCGGTTCGCCGCGATAGCTGTTGATGTGACGTTGCAGGCGGAAGACCTCGGCGCGGCTTTTCAGGCCGACGAGGAGGGCGGTGATTTCCTTGGGTTGCAGGTCGAACTTTTTCACGAATTCGGCGGGAATCGCCAGGCCGGGCAGCGGCGCGCCGCCGACCCAGTCGAGATGGATCGCCGTGATGGCCTCCAGGCCGACATGCACGCTGCGGTCGACCGGCGTGCCGGTGGGTTTGAGCACGCCGACCACGCTGAAGGGCTTGTCGTCATGCCCCGGCCCCGCCTCGGCCATGCCGTGCGTCAGCGTGATACGGTCGCCGACCTTCAGCTTCAGCTCGGCGGCAACCGCGCTGCCCAGCACGGTTTCGAAAACGTCGGAAAAGGCTTGCCCGGCGGCAAAGACCAGCGGGCGCTGGTCGCTGTATTGAAAGTGGCGAAAGTAATCCGGCGTGGTGCCGAGCACGGGAAAACCGCGATGTGAGTCACCGAGGACGAGCGGCACGGCCCAGTCCACCACCGGGTGCGTGGCGATGGCCTCGTAGCTCTCCCTGCGGATGTTATGGGTGGCGGCGCCGGAGTGAAACACGGCGTACAGCATCAGTTGTACGCTGCCGCTTCTGGCGCCGACCACCAGATCGACGCCCGACACCGCCTGCGTGAAGCTCTGCCGCGCATCGTGGCGCACGCGCTCGACGGCGAAGAGCAGCGCGCTGGCCAGCGCGATGGCGCAGAGCGTGACGCCGAGCGTCAGCCGCCGCGCCCAGGCGCTTTTCACGGCGAGGATGAGGACGGCCTTCATGGTTCAACAGCCCCAGCGCGGTTGATGTCGCAAAGCGCGATCTTGCGGTCGAAATGCGCGGCGAGGCGTGCATCGTGGCTGACGAACAGCAGCGCAGCCCCGGCGGCTGCCGCCTCGGCGAGCAACAGGTCGATGAAAATCTGCTGGCGCGGTGCGTCCAGCGCCGAGGTCGGCTCGTCGGCGATGAGGATTTCCGGCCGACCGATCAGGGCGCGCGCCGCCGCGACGCGCTGCTGCTGGCCGACCGAGAGTTCGGCGGCCGGCTTGTGCCAGCTTGCGGGCGCGAGATCGAGGTGGGTCAGCAGGCGCGTGGCAGTTTCCCGCGCATTGCCTGTGCGTTGTTTGCGTCGCGCCGAGAAAGTGCAGGGCAGCAATACGTTGTCGAGCGCGGACAGCCAGGGCAACAGATTGAACTGCTGGAAGATGAAGCCGATGTGGTCGGCGCGAAAGCGGTCTCGCGCGCGATCGGAGAGCCGCGTGATGTCGCCGCCGAGCAGTTCGATGCTACCGCGCTCAGGCACGGCGACGCCGCCCAGCAGGCCGAGCAGCGTGCTTTTTCCGCCGCCGCTCGGCCCATGCAGAAAGACATGTTCTCCGGCGGCGATGGCCAGTTCGGGAATGTCGAGACAGGCCGCTGGTTGGCGCGGCCAGCGGAAGAGTAAGTTGGAAATCAGAATGGCGCTGTCGGCCACGGCGCGAGTTACCAGCGCAAGGTCGGCTGCTTCGGGGTGAGCCGCGCCGCGCCTTGTCCTGTCGGGCCGACGCGCTGCACTTCGAGCCGGTAGAGGCGCTTGAAGCTTTTGAAAAGGGTCGTATCGATGCTTTTCAGCGCGGCGGGGTTGGCACAGCGAAACGTGTAGTTCGCGGCGATATCGGCGTGGGCGCCGCCGTCGAACTTCGGCATCCCGACCTGCACCGACTGTACCGCGCAGTTCGCGGCGGGCGTCGGCAGAAACAGCGCGGCAGCGTTGTTGAGGGTGGATGCGGCGGCGGCCAGCAGCGCCTTTTCCTGGTCGTTCTTCGGCGCGCGCTCGAAACCAACGGCGGCTTCGAGCGGCAGTTCAATGTTCAGGGTGATCAAGTCCTTGTCGATGGAAACATCGAGCCGACCCTCGCCATGCGCATGTCCCTTGGCGGCATGGGCAACGGGGAGCAAGGCGAGCGCGGCGACCAGGGTGGCAATGAAAAAGCGGCTAGGCATTGGCGTCTCCGAGAAAATTAATGGACATGGGCGCGGCCCAAAACCACCACGGCGATGCCGGCGGCCAGCAACACGCCGTGCCAGCCGATGGATTTGGTTTCACGTTTCAGGCGCGGCATCAGGTCGGCAATGGCGATATACAGAAAGCTCGCTGCCGCGATGGTGATGATGACGGGTATCCAACCCTGGGCGCGTTCCAGTGCCAGATAGCCGATGACACCGCCCGCGATGGCCGTCAGGCTGGAAACACCGTTCCAGAAGAGCGCCCGGCTGCGGGTCCAGCCCGCCGCGAGGAGGATGGCGAAATCCCCGGCCTCCTGCGGCACCTCGTGGGCGATGATGGCCAGCGTGGTGGCCCAGCCGAGGGCAGGGTCGGCGAGGAAGGCGGCGGCAATGAGCAGGCCGTCGGTGAAGTTGTGAAAGCCGTCGCCGACCAGGATCAGCAGGGTTTCGCCGCGCGGGTCGTGCAGGTGATGATGGCTGTGGGTGTGGTCGTCGCACTGCTGGTCGCCGCAATGCGCGTCGGTTTCACCGGCGCCGGCGTGGGTGTGGCGCCAGAGGGCGAACTTCTCCAGCGCAAAAAAACCGAGGATGCCCGCCAGCAGCAACGGAAACACCTCATGCGGCGTCAGGCCCGACTCCAGCGCTTCGGGCAGCAGGTGCAAGGTGGCCGTCGCCAGCAGCAGGCCGGTGGAAAAGCTGACCGTCAGACCCAGCCACTTCTTCGGCAGGCCGAACATCACCAGCGCCGCGGCGAGCAAACTCAGAAGACCGCCCAGCAGACAGGCAAGGACGATCTGGAGGAACAAGGGGATCTGCATGAGCGGAAAACACGATGACGCCGAACGGCGACGGTGGTTGATTGGAGCATAGTCCGGCTGCAAATGCAACCTTGTTGCATTCTGAACGATCCTGTGTTCCAATCGACGCATGGCCGACCTGCATTCCGCATCTCCCGACAATCTGCTGCGTACCGTCGGCATCAAGGTCACGCGCGGGCGTGTGCGCGTGATCGCTGCGTTGCAGGCAGCGCGCCAGCCCATGAGCCATGCCGAGATCGGGACGCAACTCGGCGCGGACGCCGCGGTGCCGCTGGACCGTGTGACGCTCTACCGCATCCTCGAATCGCTGGTGGCCGTCGGCCTGGCGCTCCGGGCGGTCGATACGCGCGGCGTGTTCCGCTTTTCCGCCGCCGGCACGCTGCACCGGCACGAAGGCCATGTGCATTTCCGTTGTACCGATTGCGGCGGGGTGTTTTGCCTCAAGGCCGCGCCGCCGTCGCCGCCCAAGCTGCCGCGCGGCTTCCGGCTCGCGGCAGTTGAATTCGATGTGCGCGGCACCTGCGCGGTTTGCAGCGCGCGACCGGCGGCATAACCCGCTTTTTTATTGCTTTGGAGATTTTCATGAACCGCACATCCCTGATCATGCTGGCCGCCTCTGGCGCGCTGGCCAGTCTTCCCGCCGCCGCGGACGCCGACCTGAAAGCCCTGCGCGCGGAAATCGCGCAGATGAGGCAAGCCTATGAACAGCGCATCAATGCCCTGGAAAAGCGCCTCGCGCAAACCGAGGGCCAGGCGCAAGCGGCGCAAACCACCGCCGATCGGGCGGCGCGCGCGCCCGTGACCGCCTCGGCCTTCAACCCGGAAATCTCGCTCATCCTGCAAGGCCAATATGCGCACCGCAAGGACATCGCCGAACGCCACATCAGCGGCTTCGTCGCGGGTGGGCACGCTCACGGCGGCGGCGGGCGCGGCTTCAGCCTCGATCACACCGAGCTGGTGTTCGCGGCCAGCATCGACCCCTATTCGCGTGGCTTCGTGAACCTGGCCGCCGCGCCGGAAGGCGGCCTCGAAGTCGAGGAGGCCTGGTTCCAGACCACCGGGCTGGGCCGTGGCTTCAACATCAAGGGCGGACGCTTCCTGTCGGGCATCGGCTACATCAACGAGAAGCATCCCCACGCCTGGGACTTTGCCGACCAGAACCTGATGTACACGGCGCTGTTCGGCGAGCATCTGATTCAGGACGGTGTGCAGGTCAAGTGGCTGGCGCCCACCGAGACCTTCCTGGAATTCGGCCTGGAGGCGGCGCGCGGCCAGAACTTTCCCGGCTCGAAAGAAGGCGGCAATAAAAACGGCGCGGGTACCTGGGCGACCTTCGCCAGGATCGGCGGCGATGTCGGCGCGTCGAACAGTTGGCGCGCCGGGCTGAACTATCTGACGGCGCGCCCCAAGGATCGCGAGGCGCATAGGGAGGACACCGGCGGCGTCGAGGCCGATACAAAATTCACCGGCAAATCGAATGCCTGGATCGCCGATTTCGTCTGGAAATGGGCGCCGCTGGGCAATGTCAAAGAGCAGAACTTCACCTTCTCGGGCGAGGTTTTCCGGCGCAACGAAAACGGTAATCTGGCTTGCGCCGATGTACCCGGCGGGGCGGCAAGCCTCTGTACCGGGGGACTCAGCGACGCCTACCGCTCGAAACAATCCGGCTTCTACGCCCAGGGCGTCTACCAGTTCATGCCGCGCTGGCGCGCGGGTTACCGCTACGACCGGCTCGATTCCGGCAGCGTCAGCTTCGGTGCGAACCCGCTGGCGCACGAAGATTACAGGCCCACCAAGCACACCTTGATGACGGACTACTCGCCCAGCGAGTTCTCCCGCTTCCGCCTGCAATTCGCGCGCGACAAATCCATGCTGGGCATCACCGACAACCAGATGACGCTGCAATACATCCACAGCCTCGGCGCGCACGGCGCGCACAGGTTCTGAACGGAGAAATCATGAAAAAGCTACTTGCCGTTTTACTATCCCTCGGCGCGCTCATTGCCGCGCCCGCCCACGCGGCCCTCAACGTGCTCGCCTGCGAGCCGGAATGGGCGGCGCTCACGCAGGAACTCACCGGCGGCAAGGCGAATGTCACCTCTGCCACCACCGCCATGCAGGACCCGCACCGCATCGAGGCGCGTCCTGCCTTGTTGGCGCAGGCGCGCCGCGCCGACCTGGTGGTGTGCTCCGGCGCCGATCTGGAAATCGGCTGGCTGCCGCTGTTGCAGCGCGAATCCGGCAACGCGAAAATCCAGCCCGGCCAGCCCGGTTACTTCGAGGCCGCCGCCTTCGTGCGGCTGATCGAAAAACCGGCGGTGCTCGACCGGGCGCTGGGCGATATACACGCTGCTGGCAATCCGCACTTCTTCCTCGACCCGCGCAACCTGCTCAAGGTGAGCGATGCGCTCGCCAAACGGCTGGCCGACATCGACCCACCCAACGCCGCGCACTACGTCGCCCGCCACAAGGACTTCAGCGCCCGGATGCAGGCCGCGATCGCCCGCTGGGAGAAAGAGGCCGCGCCGCTCACGGGCGTGCCGGTGGTGGTGCAGCACAAGAACTGGTCGTATCTCGCCGACTGGCTGGGGCTGAAAGTCGTCGCTGACCTGGAACCCAAGCCGGGTGTCGACCCCTCCGCCGCCTACCTCGGGCAACTGCTCGACAAGCTCAAGACTCAGCCCGCGAAAATGGTGCTGCGCGCCGCCTACCAGTCGCCCAAGGCGAGCGAATGGATCGCCGAGCGCGCCGGCATGAAGGCCGTGATGCTGCCCTACACCGTGGGCGGATCGGGCAAGGCGCAAGACCTGTTCAGCCTGTTCGACGATACCCTGGCGCGACTCAAAGAGGCGGCGCGATGATGGTGGAAGGCCTGCAGGCGGACATCCTGCTACCTGCCTTCGCCGCCGGTCTCTTGGTGCTCGCCAGCCACGTGCCGCTGGGGGCGGAGGTGTTGAAGCGCGGCATCATCTTCATCGACCTCGCCGTCGCCCAGATCGCCGGTCTGGGCATCGTCATCGCCCATGTGCTGGGCGCGCACGACCACGGCTGGCAGGTGCAGGCGGCGGCAGTGAGCGCGGCACTGCTGGGCGCCCTGTTCCTGCGCTGGATGGAAAAGAAAAACCCGGAACGCCAGGAAGCGCTGATCGGCGTTACCTTCGTCGTCGCCGCCTGCACGGCGATCCTGCTGCTGGCCAAGGACAGCCACGCCGGCGAACACCTGAGAGATTTACTGGTCGGCCAGATCCTGTGGACGACCTGGAGCGACCTGCTGCCGCTGGCCGCCGTCACGGCAGGCGTGCTCGCCGCTTGGCATGGGCTCCGGCTTAAATCCTCGCCGCTGGGGTTTTACCTGCTGTTCGCCGTCGCCATCACCGCCTCGGTGCAGGTGGTGGGAGTCTATCTGGTGTTCGCCAGCCTCATCGTGCCGGCGCTGGCGGCGGGCGGGCGGCTCGGCTTCGGGCTGGCCATCGGCGCGGTCGGTTACGCCCTGGGGCTACTGGCATCGGCGCTGTTCGACCTGCCCTCGGGCGCGGCCATCGTGATTGCGCTGACCCTGACGGCCATCCTGGCGGCGCGTGGCCGGGTGTTGTAGCTCGGACGCAGCGCCGTCTTTCGAATGACTGACGCAAGGTAGAATCGCCGCTCTCATTTTTGGAAGAAAGTCATGGAGCAATATCATGGCACCACCATCCTCTCCGTGCGGCGCGGCAATGTCGTCGCGCTCGGCGGCGACGGCCAAGTCACGCTGGGCAATATCGTCATCAAGGCTGGCGCGAAAAAGGTGCGGCGGCTGTATGGCGGAGAGATTCTGGCTGGCTTTGCCGGCGGGACGGCTGACGCTTTTACCTTATTTGAGCGCTTCGAGGCCAAGCTGGAAAAGCACCAGGGCAATCTCCTGCGTTCGGCCGTGGAACTGGCCAAGGACTGGCGCACCGACCGCATGTTGCGGCGGCTGGAGGCGATGCTGGCGGTGGCCGACCGCGAGCATTCACTGGTGATTACCGGCAATGGCGATGTGCTGGAGCCCGAGCTGGGCCTGGTCGCCATTGGCAGCGGCGGGCCTTACGCGCAGGCGGCCGCACAGGCGCTGCTGGAAAACACCGATCTTCTGCCGGCGGAGATCGTGAAAAAGGCGCTGACGATTGCCGGTGACCTGTGCATTTACACCAACCAGAATCACACCATCGAAACAATCGAATGAGCCAGATGACCCCCGCCGAGATCGTCTCGGAACTCGACAAGAACATCGTCGGCCAGGCGCGTGCCAAGCGTGCGGTGGCCATCGCCCTGCGTAACCGCTGGCGGCGCGCCCAGGTGGATGAGCCGCTGCGTTCCGAGATCACGCCAAAGAACATTTTGATGATCGGCCCGACGGGCGTCGGCAAGACCGAGATCGCGCGACGGTTGGCCAAGCTGGCCAATGCGCCCTTCATCAAGGTCGAGGCGACCAAGTTCACCGAGGTCGGCTATGTCGGCCGCGATGTCGACAGCATCATCCGCGACCTGGCCGAGACGGCGGTGAAGGATGAGCGCGCACGCGCGATGCGGCAGGTGCAAGACCGCGCGGCGGACGCCGCCGAGGATCGGGTGCTGGATATTCTGCTGCCGTCGGCCAGAGTCGGCGCGGGTGTTGGCGCTAATGAGACGGCACCCGAGGAAACCACAACCCGCCAGAAATTCCGCAAGAAGCTGCGCGAGGGCGAACTGAACGACAAGGAGATCGACATCGAGGTCGCGCTGCCGGCGGCCAGCATGGAGATCTTTGCCCCGCCGGGCATGGAAGAACTGACCCAGCAGATTCAGGGCATGTTTCAGAATGTCGGCGGCGGCAAAAAGAAAAGCCGCCGCATGCGCATCGCTGACGCTTTGAAGGCCCTGACCGATGAGGAAGCGGGGCGACTCATCAACGATGAAGAAATAAAAGCAATAGCGATGCGGAACGTCGAACAAAACGGCATTGTCTTTCTTGACGAGATGGACAAGATCGCCTCGCGCAGCGAAACGCAGGGTGCCGACGTGTCGCGCCAGGGCGTGCAACGCGACCTGCTGCCGCTGGTCGAGGGCACGACGGTGACGACCAAGTTCGGCATCATCAATACCGATCACATCCTGTTCATCGCCAGCGGAGCGTTTCATTTCGCCAAGCCGTCCGATTTAATTCCAGAATTGCAGGGGCGCTTCCCGATCCGCGTCGCGCTGGATTCGCTGTCGGTCGACGACTTCGAGTGCATCCTCACCCAGACTGATGCCTGCCTGACGCGCCAGTACGCGGCGCTTCTGGCGACCGAGGGCGTGACCGTGAGTTTTGCCGCCGACGGTATCCGGCGGTTGGCGCAAATTGCCTTCGAGGTGAATGAAAAAACTGAAAACATCGGCGCCCGCCGCCTCTACACGGTGATGGAAAAGCTGCTGGAAGAAGTCTCCTTCGGCGCCGGTGCGGCGGGCGCCGCAGGTACGATAACGGCGCTGACGGTGGATGCCGCCTATGTCGATGAGCGCCTCGCCGCACTGGCGCAGCGCGAGGACCTGTCGCGTTACGTGCTGTAGCGCTGCAGGCATCGAGGCGCCTGTAATCAAGCCTTCTCGCGCCAGCCTTCGATCAGCGAGTAGACCGCGGGCACGACCACCAGCGTCAGGAGTGTCGATGAGATCATGCCGCCGATGACGGCGATCGATAGCGGCTGGTTGGTTTCCGAGCCGGCGCCGAGACCCAGCGCGGCGGGAAAGAGCGCGAGGATGATGGTGGCCGAGGTCATCAGCACCGGGCGCATCCGCGTCGGACAGGCGTTCTGCAGCGCCGCGTCAACCGCCATGCCCTGATTGCGCCGCTGGTTGGTGAGGTCGACCAGCAGAATGGAGTTCTTGGCGACCAGGCCGACCAGGAGCACCAGGCCGATCATCGAGTAGATGTTGAGCGACTGGTTGAACAGCCACAGCGCGGCAACCCCGCCGACGATGGCCAAAGGTTGCGCCAACATGACGATGGCCGGCTGCAGGAAGCTGTTGAACTGGCTGGCCAGCACCATGTAGAGCAGCACCAGCGCCAGTGCGAAGGTGAACACCATGTATTTCATGGTCTTGCCGAACTCCTCGGCCTGGCCGATCAGTTTCACCTGGTAGCCGGTCGGCAGGTCGGCGGAAAGCCCCTTGACCTTGGCCACCGCGTCGCCCAGCGGCATGGTCGGCGAGGCGTAGAAGGTGGTGGCGTATTGCAGGTCGAAGCGGCCGATGATCGCCGGTCCCAACGCTTCCTTGAAGCTGGCCACCGCGTCGAGCCGCACCATCTTGCCGTCCTTCGAACGGATGAATATCTTGGACAGGTCGGACGGCTGGGTGAACTCGCCGTCCTGCGCCTTGACGTGAATGTCATAGCGCTGGCCGTCGCCGGGTTCGTCGTTGTACTTGGCGATGTCGATGCCGCCGGTCAGCATGTTCACAGCCAGTGCGACGTCGGCCGAACTCAGGCCGGAAGCGGCGATGCGCAGGCGGTCGAGCCAGTGGTAGATGTGGCCGTGCTGCTTTTCGACCTTCAGGTAGCGCGCGCAAAGCATCGGCGTCAGGGTCAGCGAAACGAACAGCGACACCAGCACGCCAAAGGTGACGACCACCGCGAAGGAGCGGAAAAACTGGCCGATGATGCCGGACAGGAAGATCACCGGCGCGAAGATCGAAACCAGCGCGGCGGTGGCCGCGATCACCGCGAACACCACTTCGTTGCTGCCGTTCACGGCGGCCGTGCGCGGGTCGGGATCGATCTCCTCGCGGTGCCGGAAGATATTCTCCAATACCACAATGGCATCGTCGACGACCACCCCGATCAAGAGCAGCAGCGCCAGCATGGTCAGCGAATTGAGGGTGAAGCCAAACAGGTAGATCACGGCGATGGCGCCGAGCAGCGAGACCGGAATCGCCAGCGCGATGATCAGCGTCGAGCGCACCGAGCGCAGGAAAAACCAGACGACCAGCGCGGCGAGCAGGGTGCCGGCGATCAGGTGCTCCTTGAGCGAGTTGACGATTTCGATGATGAGTACGGCGTCGTTGGAAACGACGTGCAGCTTGAGGCCGGGCGGCAGTTGCGGGCGTAGCTCATTTTCCAGGCGCGCCTTGATCTTGTCGGCGATCTCGACGGTGTTGGTGTTGGCGATCTTGACGATGCCGAGTCCGATGGTGGGCTCGCCATTGAAGCGGGCGAGCTGGCGATTGTCGGTGAGGCCGTCAACAATTTCAGCGACATCCTTGAGCCTGATCGGTGCGCCGGCCTTATAGCCGACAACCATCCCGGCCAGCGCGTCGATGCTGTGAAATTCCAGGTCGAGCTTGACCAGGCTTTCGGTCTGCTGGCTGACGACGAAGCCGCCCGCCGATGCGTACCTCGCCGACGCCGTCGATGGTCTCCAGCCGCTTCTTGAGCACGTTGATGGCGTACTGGTTCAATTGCTGTTGCGTGCGGTCGCCCTGCAAGGCCAGCCACATGATCGGCTGGGCGTTGGTCTCGACCTTGGCGACGATCGGCGGGTCGGTGTCCCTGGGCAACCGGCGCAAGGCCTGATTGACCTTGGACTGCACCTCGTTGAAGGCGACATCGACCTTCTTCTCCAGCCCGAAGGTAATGGCGATCACCGAGACGCCGGGCGAGGAGGTGGACTGAATATGCTCGATGCCCGGCACCGAGTTCACCGAGGTTTCGATGACGCCAGCAGGGCTTCGAGCCGCTGGATCTCGGCCTGATCGGACTGGTTTTGCAGCAAAAAATCGCTGGCGTCGATCACCGCCAGCATCTCGCCCTGCTTGACGGTCTTGCCTGAAAACGCCAGCACCTTGATGACCTTGTCGGCGACTTCGGCGCCGATCTTCGGGTCATTGACAGCCTCAAGGCTGCCCAGCGTGTTCTCGGTGACCAGGAAGGCGCCGCTCTTGACCGTCGTCACGGTGATCAGCGTCGGCGGCGGGCCGGACGGCTTCTTTTCCTTGGGTTTCTTGTCGCAGGCCGAGAGGATCAGGACGGCGCAAATCAACAGAAGGCGTGTCATCGTCAGGGCAGGACAGATTCCAGCGCGAAAAGTTGCGCGACTTCCTCGCGGCGACGGATCAGGTGCGTTTGGTCGCCATCCACCATGACCTCGGCGGCGCGCGGTCGGGTGTTGTAATTTGAACTCATTGCCATGCCGTAGGCGCCGGCCGAAAGAATGGCCAGCAGGTCGCCCTCCGCCAGGGCCAGTTCGCGGTCGTGGCCGAGGAAGTCGCCGGATTCGCAGATGGGGCCGACGATTTCATAGGTTCTGGTCTCTGACACCGTCCCCGTATTACGCGGCGGTTCGGTTGACGCCGTCCCGCCAGCGCCGACTTTTACGATCTCGTGGAAAGCATTGTAAAGCGCCGGGCGGGCCAGGTCGTTCATGGCGGCGTCGACGACGGCGAAGTTCTTTTCTTCGCCGTGCTTGAGCACCTCGACCTGCGTCAGCAGACAGCCGGCGTTGCCGACCAGCGAGCGGCCTGGCTCGAAGAACAGCATTTCCTTGCGCCCCGCCAGCCGCGCCAGCAGGGGCGCCAGATAGTCGGCCGTCGGCAAAACGGCTTCATCGCGGTAACGAATACCCATGCCACCGCCCAGATCGATGTGCTGAAGCGTGATGCCCTCGGTGGCCAGGCTGTCGACCAGTTCCAGCACGCGACCGGCGGCATCGGCGGCGGGTTGCGGGTCGAGCAGTTGCGAACCGATGTGGCAGGCGATGCCGCGTATGTCGAGATGCGGCAGTGCGTGGGCACGGCGATAGAGTTCCATTGCCACCGCGAAGGCCACGCCGAATTTGGAGCTCTTCAGGCCGGTCGAGATGTAGGGGTGGGTCTTCGGATCGACGTTCGGATTGACGCGCAGCGCGATCGGCGCGCGCCGACCCAGCTCTCCGGCAACGGTGTTGAGCAGTTCAAGCTCGCTGGCCGATTCGACGTTGAAGCAATGAATGCCGGCAGTCAATGCCTGCTGCATTTCAGCGCGCGACTTGCCGACGCCGGAAAACACGACTTTGGCCGGATCGCCGCCCGCCGCGATGACGCGCGCCAGTTCGCCGCCCGAAACGATGTCGAAGCCGGCACCGAGCCGCGCGAACACATTGAGGATGGCCAGGTTGGAGTTGGCCTTGACGGCATAACAGATGCGGGCGTTCTTTCCCGCCAGCGCGGTTTGGTAGCTGGCATAGGCGGCTGTCAGGGCGGCGCGGGAGTAAACGAAGCAGGGCGTGCCGAATTGTGCGGCGATGGCCGTCAGGGCCACGCCTTCGACGCAAGCGGCGTCGTGGGTGTGATTGAGCATGTTCATCGGGATGGGGGAGGTGTTGGCGTGCTGCTATGATCGGCGGCGGATTTTTCCGTGGCGGAAGCCGCAGTGATTGGTTTTTGCGGCAGCGTCAGCGGCCCCCGGTTGCCACAGGCGGAAAGCAACAGGGCGGCGCCGACGAGCGCGGCAAGAATGGCGGAATGAGTTGGCATGACGGCGATGTTAACACGGAGGAAAGGTGGAAACTAAGGCGGAAGAACGTGAATTCCTGGCGCTGGCGGATGCCCATTTGGCGCGACTGGAAACCGAGCTGGGGAAACTGGTGGATGCGGGCGAGGTCGATCTGGACTATGAATTGAAACCCGGCGGGATCATCGAAATTGCCTTTGCGGATGACAGCAAGGTGATTGTCAATCGTCATGCGGCGGCACGGGAAATCTGGGTAGCGGCGCGCTCGGGCGGTTTTCACTTCAAGCACCAGGATGGGCGCTGGGTCGGCACGCGCGATGGCCAGGATCTGGCGGCCGTGTTGTCGCGCTGTCTTAGCGAGCAGGCGGGCGCGCCGCTTCGGCTGGATTTGTAGGCGTTCCGCCGGGCATTGGCACACGCTGCTCGGGCGCGATCTGCTTGTTCTGGGCGTCCTGTACCGGCGTCGGCGGCTGGGCGCGAGTGGGTTCCGCCCAGGCGGGTTCATTGTCTGCCGCAGGTGCGGGGATGGCTTCGCGATAGACCAAATCATAGAGGGGCGCGCCGGTCGCCGGATCGCGGCTTTCAACGCGCAGCAAGCCGGTGGGCGCTTCGCGGGACATTTCCGGCACATCTTTCAGGGCCGTCTCCATGTAGCCGATCCAGATCGGCAAGGCCGCCGTCCCGCCGGTTTCGCCGCTGCCCATGCGCTTCGGCTGATCGAAGCCGATCCACGCGACGCCCACCATCGTGCTCTGGTAGCCGCAAAACCAGGCATCGATGTAATCATTTGTCGTGCCGGTCTTGCCGGCCAGGTCGGTGCGCTTCAACGCCACCGCCGCGCGCGTGGCGGTGCCGCGGCGCACGACATCCCGCATCATGCTGTCCATCAGCCAGGCATTGCGGGGGTCGATGATGCGCAAGGATTCGTCGCCGGCCAGCACGGGGGTGGTTTCGGCGAGCACCTTGCCGTTGGCGTCGAGAATCTGCTTGACGATGAACGGCTCGATTTTGTAGCCACCGTTGGCGAACACCGCATAGGCGGTCAGTTGCTGCCAGGGGGTGACCGCGCCGGCGCCGAGAGCGAGCGTGAGATACGGCGGGTTCTTGTCAGCGTCGAAACCGAAGCGGCTGGCGTAGTCCTGCGCGTAACCCGGGCCGATGGCGCGAATCAGACGGATCGAGACCATGTTTTTCGATTTGGCCAACGCCGTGCGGAGCGTCATCGGTCCGTCGTATTTGCCGTCGTAGTTTTTCGGTTCCCAGGCCTGGCTGCCGGTTTCCGCCGCCGAAACCGAGAGCGGTTCATCCGGCAACACCGACAAGGGCGTGTAGCCTTTTTCCAGCGCCGCTGAATAAATGAAGGGTTTAAAGCTCGAGCCGGGCTGACGCCATGCCTGCGTGACGTGGTTGAACTTGTTGCGGCTGAAATCGAAACCGCCGACCAGGGCGCGCACCGCCCCATCGTTCGGGTTGGCGGCGACGAAGGCGGCCTCGATCTCCGGCCATTGGGCAACCTGCCAGCGCCCCTTGCTGTCCTGGGTCAGCCGCATGATCGCGCCGCGCCGCAGCCGCTTGTTGGCCGGCGCCTTGGCATCGAGCATGCGCTGGGCGAACTTGAGTCCGGCGCCTTCGACGGTCACGATCTCGCCGCCGGGCAGGTAAGCGCGCAATTTTTCAGTGCTGGCGTCGAGCACCAGCGCCAGACGCAGGTCGGCGGCGTCCTCGAAGTCGTGGAGCAGTTCGTCGATCAGGTCGTCGTCGTCACGCTTGACGGCCTTCATGTCGACATAGGCTTCCGCGCCGCGATAGCCGTGGCGGCGGTCGTAGTCCAGCACCGCCTGGCGCAGGCTGCGGTAGGCGGCAAGCTGCTCCTTCCGGGTCAGCGTGGTGACGACCTGCAAGCCGGCTGAGTAAATTTCGTCCGGAAAGGCGGCCACGGCGATCTGCCGCGCCATTTCGGCGGCATAGTCGGCCTTGACGGCGAAATTGTCGATCTGGCGGCGTACATGGAGTGGCTGGTCGCGCGCCTGGGTGAACTGCCCCGCGTCGATAAAGCCCAGTTGCTGCATGCGGCGCAGCACATACTGCTGGCGCAACTGCGCCCGCCTGGGGTTGGCCACCGGGTTGTAGGCGGAAGGTGCTTTTGGCAGGCCCGCGAGCATGGCCGTTTCGGCGATGGAGAGCTCCTTGAGTTCCTTGCCGAAATAGATGCGCGCCGCGGCGGAGAAACCGTAGGCGCGCTGGCCGAGGTAAATCTGGT
>JAUXWU010000152.1 GCA_030680085.1 Rhodocyclaceae bacterium
CAGCAGGTAGTCCGTGTCTCGATCTATTGGGTGAAAGGCCATTGTGCGCGTTTGTCTGAATTTGATGAATATGATTATAGCATATTCATCAGATGGCTATTGGGACGAATTAAGTCCGACAGGCTGCTAGGCAGCACATAGACGCGCCGCTGGGAAAGCACCACCGGCACCGGCTCGGGCGGCCGCCCACGCAGCGCCCAGGTGGTGAATTGGTTGGAGAGATTGCGATGCAGAGAGGACGGCATGGCTCTATGATATGCAGCTTGCGCCGAATTTGGAGTTATCTTGAAATCCATTGCCCTCTTTTTTGTCCTGCTGCTGGCGCTCCTGGTGCTGCCCATGCTCCTGCCCTCCGGGCCGGACAATCGTTCTGACCTGGCCGACGTCGCGCCACCCTGGCAGATCGACCGCCTGCCCGGCGGCGCTTCGCGGGTGTTTGGCCTGACCCTTGGCCAGAGCACGCTGGAGGAGGCGCGCCAGCAGTTGGGAACCGATGCCCAGGTGGCACTGATCGTCGCGTCGGGCGAGAACGGTTCGCTCGAAGCTTATTACGAGAGCATCAGTCCCGGTGGCGTGAAGGGCAAATTGATCCTGACGCTGGCAACCGAACTCGCCCAGCGCGAACAGATGCTCGCGCGGGCGCGCAAGGTGGATTACATGCCGAGCGCGGCGCGGCGCGTCACACTCGGCGCGGATGATCTGCGGCAAGCGGGCGCGGCGCCGATTATCGCGATGGTTTTCATTCCGTCGGCAAACCTCGACGAATCCGTGGTGCTGCAGCGTTTTGGTACGCCGACGGAACGCCTGCGCAGCGGTGAGCACAAGGAACACTTTCTGTATCCCGACCAGGGGCTTGATCTGCAACTCGATGCCAAGGGCAAGGAAGTGCTGCAATACGTCGCGCCCCGCGACTTCGCCCGGCTGCGCGCGCCCTTGTCAGGCGCACCGGCGCGTTAGCCGCCTTTTCGTTCCGCCTCGTAGGCCGACACGCTGACGCCCGCGTGACCGAGGAATTCACGCAGGTGCTTGATGTCCTGTCGACTGAAGACATTGCCCTGATGCGGATGGTGCAGGAAATATTCGTGGCGGTTCAACAGCACGCGAAACCGCGCGCCATGAACGGGCTCGACCGTCGCGCCGAGGTGAATCAACAGCGACTCGATTTCCCGCCAGTGGATGTTCGCGCTGACCGGATCCTGAAACAGGCTGCGCAAGAGATGCAGATGTTTATGGCTCATGGAACCCTTCTGGCGGAGGCGGTGAGATTCGAACTCACGAACGCCTTGCGACGTTGCCGGTTTTCAAGACCGGTGCATTCAACCACTCTGCCACGCCTCCGCAATCCTTACTTCGTAACACGTTTGCCGGTTTTAGCTCCGGCCGACCTGAAGGTCACCCTGCGCTAGCGCGCTTCGCTGGCGCCAAGACCGGTGCAATCGACCACTCTGCCAAGCTTCCTCAAGCCGCGAATTATATCCCGCCAAGGGGTGGGAGACCGCAGCGGCGGCGGGCTTCATCACAGGCGTCGTCGGCCACGGCCGATGGCGGCGAGGGGCAGGGTGACACGATAGGTGACACAGCAGGCGCCACAGCTTTGACAGGCTGAGTCGGGAAGCTGGCCTACCCGCAACTGCCCACCGCACCGCAGGCGGTGCAAAAATCGCAGCCGTCTTTTTTGATGACTGTCATGTTGCCGCATTCGGTGCATAGCGAACCCCGGGTGATCTTGAGCGCGCCCTTTTCGCGCGGGGTTTCGAGGATGCCCATTTCGCGCGTCGGATAGCCGTTTTCATCGAGCAGGCCGAGCATCGCGTAGCGGTGCATGATCAGCCGCGCGATGTAGGCGACCGTTGACGGCCAGTTTTGCTGGCGGCGCGTACCCGGTATGAAGGCCATGAAATCACCGAGCGGCTCGGAGTAGTTGAGGAGCTTCCGGAGCTTCATGCCGATCCAGGCCGGGTCCATCACGCGCATGTCGAGCGACAGCAGCTTGGTCAGGCCGTCGAGGGCGCGCGGGTAGTTGCCGGACAGCCAGCACGAATAGGGGCGGGTGACGCCGTCGGGCAGGGTGATTTCTTTCAGGCCGAGCACGAAGTCCTCGCGCGAGGCGGGGTTGACGATATCCACCGTCCAGGAGAGCGTACCGTCGGTGCCGGTCTTCGGCTCGTCGCGGCTGAACATGCAGTCGAGCACCGGCGTGGTGCTGTCGTTGCCAAGCGCGCCCAGTTGTTCGCAGCGATAGCGGATGACCTGCGCCAGCGCGGCAACGGTGCCCGGCATCAGCTTGTGTTCGCCATGCGGCGGCATCGGCATGTCGAAGGCGGCTTCGCCGACGGTGGCGGCCAGCACGTCGAGTTTCAGCTTCAGCCAGGCCGGGTCGTTGGCGCGCATGTCCATCGACAGCGTCTTGGCGACGGCGCCCAGGCCCCGCGGCTGCTCGGTGCCGTTCACCCAGACTTCAAAGGGCACGGCCTGGCGCTTCTCATTTTCGATCTGCCCGACGAACAGGGCGAATTCGCCATGCGGGGTTTCGATCATGTAGGTCCAGGCGGCGTTGCCATCGGTCAGGCGCGGTCGGCCGGGCCAGCGCAGCGACGACAACACGGGCGCGGGCAGCGAGCCGATCGACAGCCGGCGGTTGGCGCTGTCGATGGTGACGTCCTGCGGCTGTTTCTGGGGCTGAGTCTGGGTGGCGGGCGTGCTTGGGGTGGTCGACAGCACGCTGCCCAGCACCTTGTTCGGCCGGTAGGTGGCCAGGCCCTTCAGGCCGGCTTTCCAGGCGGTCAGGTAGAGATCTTCGAATTCGGCGTAGGGGTAGTCTTCGGGCACATTCACCGTTTTGGAGATGGCCGTGTCGATGAAGGGGGCGACGGCGGCCACCATGTCCTTGTGCGCCTGGGCGGAGATTTCCAGGGCGGTAACGAAGTAGTCGGGCAGTTTGCTGACATCGCCGCCCTGGTGCTTGAAGAGCCGCCAGGCGTAGTCCTCCACGGCGTATTCCTTGAAGGTGCCGTCGGACATGCGCTTCTTGCGCGTGTAGGTCCAGGAAAAGGGCGGTTCGATGCCGTTCGAGGCATTGTCGGCGAAGGCCAGCGAAATCGTGCCGGTGGGGGCGATCGACAGCAGATGCGAGTTGCGGATGCCGTGCTTCCTGATCTGGTCCTTGATGTGCTGCGGCAGGCGCGAGGCGAAGTTGCCGCCGGAGAGGTACAGGTCGGCGTTGAAGAGCGGGAAGGCGCCGCGTTCCTTGGCGAGTTCCACCGAGGCGAGGTAGGCGCGGTCGCGCATGAATTCGGAAATCCTGGCGGCGGTGTCGCGGGTGTCAGCGGTGTCGTAGCGCTGGCGCAGCATGATCAGCGCATCGCCCAGGCCGGTGAACCCTAAGCCGATGCGGCGCTTGGCGGCGGCTTCCGCCTGCTGCTGGGGCAGGGGCCAGTGGGTGGCGTCGAGCACGTTGTCGAGCATGCGCACCGAAATGTCGATGACCCGGCCGAAGGCGGCGTAATCGAAATCGGCGGTTTCCTCGAAGGCGTGATTGACGAACCGGGTGAGGTTGATCGAACCGAGACAGCAGCAGCCATACGGCGGCAAGGGCTGTTCGGCGCAGGGGTTGGTCGCCTCGATGGTTTCGCAGTAGTTGAGATTGTTGTCGCGGTTGATGCGGTCGAGAAAGAGAATGCCCGGTTCGGCGTGGTCGTAGGTCGAGCGCATGAGCTGATCCCACAGCTCGCGCGCGGGGGTTTTACGATAGACCCATAGGCCGTCGTCGCGCTGGTAGGCACCCTTGCTTTTGATGTCGGCGCAGGGCTCGGCGCGATGCGCCAGTTCAACGTCGTCGCCAGCTTCGACGGCGGTCATGAAGGCGTCGGTGACGCCAATGGAGAGGTTGAAGTTCGACAGGTCGCCATGATCCTTGGCGTGAATGAAGCCTTCGATATCCGGGTGGTCGCAACGCAGCACACCCATCTGGGCGCCACGGCGCGCACCGGCCGACTCGACCGTTTCGCAGGATCGGTCGAAGACGCGCATATAGGAGACGGGGCCGGAAGCGCGCGACTGCGTGCCTTTCACATGGGCGCCGCTGGGCCGGATGCTGGAAAAATCGTAGCCGACGCCGCCGCCGCGGCGCATGGTTTCGGCAGATTGCGACAGGGCGGTGTAGATGCCGGGACGATCATCGACGATCTCGGAAATCGAATCGCCCACGGGCTGGACAAAGCAGTTGATCAGGGTGGCGCACAGGTCGGTGCCGGCGGCCGAATTGATGCGGCCGGCGGGAACGAAGCCATTTTCCTGGGCATCGAGGAAATGCGGTTCCCACCAGGCCTGTTTTTCCTCGGTCTCGACGGCGGCCAGGGCACGGGCGACGCGGGAACGCACGTCGTGCACAGTGCGTTCATTGCCCTTGGCGTACTTCTCGATCAGCACTTCGCCGGAGATTTCCTGGGGCAGGGGCAGGCCGAATTGCCCCGTATATTCTCTCGTGTATTCATCCTGAAAATCCTGATCGGTCTCGACAGTGGTGTGATCCATGGTCATGGTTGGGCCCGCATTTAGGTTGGAGGTGGGTTTGCCGGTGAGGCGAGAGCTGCGAAGGATAGACAGTCCTCCGGACAGTGTGAAGTAGAAAATATTTACATTATAAAAAACAACTGGTTAGTATTTTGCCTAGTAGATAGAGCAATTTATACCACTACATATAGTAGGTTTCGCGCCACAAAAAGGACGCGAAAAATCAGTCTGTTGGGGCGTTTTGGCCGGTTGATGCACCACGTTGTGATTGCTGCAACGCAATAAAACTGCCGATTCCGGGGGGTTGACAGGCCGGCAATTGGTGTTCATTCCGCACCCCATGCGGGGTATGAAAAGTTCTATCTATAACCAAAGAAAAAATTCTGCTCGGCGAGGGCGAAGAGATTCCTGACCGTGCGCAGCTAGCCCTGCTAACGCTCATGGCAGCGAGAGTCACCCGCAGAGGATGAAACACGCGAAAAGCAACAGTCACCCGCCCATCCCGGCCTTCCCTCACGGGAAGGTGACTATGTTTGCTCGCTACGCTCGAGTTTATTTCGCACGCACCTTCACCTCGACTAAGTGTTCCTGCTGGTCGTCAACCAGGGGAATCGACTGGTCGTGTTGCTCGACGCCATCAACCGTCACGCTCCTTACGCCGCTCTCCCCATCGTCGCCGGCGCGGGTTTGCGAGACGGCGATGTGGTACACCGTCTCCCGATACCGATAGTGGATGTTGAACGCCTGCCAGTCGGCAGGCAGGCAGGGAGCGAAATGCAGCTTGGTTCCCGCCAGCCTCAGGCCCAGCAAGGATTCCAGTACCAGCCGGTACATCCATCCGGCCGAGCCGGTGTACCAACTCCAGCCGCCGCGGCCGGTGTGCGGCGCGAGTGCATAGACGTCGGCCGCGACGACATAGGGTTCCACTTTGTAGACCGCGACTCCCTCCGCTGACAGCGCATGGTTAACCGGGTTGATCATGGTCAGCAACTCCCAGGCCCGCTCGCGCTCGCCCAATGCGGCAAACGCCATCGCCGCCCAGATCGCCGCGTGGGTGTACTGCCCGCCGTTCTCCCGCACGCCCGGCACGTAGCCGCGGATGTAGCCGGGGTCCAGGTTCGATTTGTCGAAGGGCGGATCGAGCAACTGGATGAGCCCGTGCGCGCGGCGCACGAGGTGGTCATCCAGCGCGTTCATGGCCATGCGCGAACGCGCGAGCTTGCCAACCCCCTCGGTTTCCCCCGCCGCCGCCCCGGACAGCACGGCCCAGATCTGCGCGATCGAATCGATGCGGCATTCCGCGTTGCCAGCCGAACCGAGCGGCGTGCCATCGTCGAAGTAGGCGCGGCGGTACCACTCGCCATCCCAGCCGTGCTGCTCGATGCTCTGGCGCAGACTGACCCCCTCCCCCACGCAGAATTCGGCGAAGGCGGAATCGCCACGCGCAGCCGCCACCGCGCTGAACTGCCTGAGCACTTCGCACAGGAAAAAACCCAGCCACACGCTCTCGCCCTTGCCGTGCATCCCCACCAGGTTCATGCCGTCGTTCCAGTCGCCGGAACCGATCAGTGGCAGGCCGTGCGCGCCGAATCGCAGTCCGCGCCGGATGGCGCGCACGCAGTGGTCATACAGGCTGGCCGTTTCGATGGAGCGACCGGGCAGGTCGTAGTAGGAATCGTCCTCCGGGTTGACCGGGCGGCCTTCCAGAAAATGCACGGCTTCATCCAGCACCCCGGTGTCCCCGCTGCTCATCACATAGCGGCACACCGCCAACGGCAGCCACAGGTAGTCGTCCGAACAATGGGTGCGCACGCCTCGTCCCGACGGCGGATGCCACAAGTGCTGGACATCGCCCTCCTGGAACTGACGGCTTGCGCACAGCAGCAGGTGTTCGCGCACCAGCCCAGGCTCGGCGTGGATGAGCGCCATCACGTCCTGCAACTGGTCGCGGAAGCCGAAGGCGCCGCCCGACTGGTAGTAGCCGCTGCGTGCCCAGAGACGGCACGCCAGGGTCTGGTAAAGCAGCCAGCCGTTGGTCAGCACATTGACCGACGGGTCGGGTGTTTCCACCTGCACCGCGCCCAGCATGTGGCTCCAGTGCTGCCACACGGCTTCCAGCGTGCTGCGTGCCACCGCGGCGCCGCGGAAGCGCCGCACGAGCCGGCCGGCGTCAACGGCATTGCGGCCGACGCCGAGGCGGAACACGATCTCGCGTTCCTGCCCGTCGGCCAGATCAAAGTTCACCTGGATTGCGGCGCAGGGATCGAGACCGGCTCCGACCTTGCCGGAAAGGCGCGACCGCTGCATGGCCGCCGGATTTCGCAGCGTGCCGTTGCGCCCGAGGAATTCGGTGCGGTCGCCGCTCAGGCTGCGCGTCGGGTCATCCACATCGAAGAAGGCAACCCGCTCGGCGAAATCCGGGTGGTACGGGTTTCGCGCATAGAGCGCACCGCTCTGGGGGGCGATTTCGGTGCTTACATGCATGGCCGATTTGGCGCGAAGGTCTCCCAGCACCCACTCGACATAGCCCGTCGCGGAGAGTCGCCGCGGCCGGCCCGATTCGTTGCGCACTTTCAACACCGAGAATTTGACGGCGGCGTCCATCGCCACGTAAATCCATAGTTCCGAGCAAATGCCGCCCGAGCGGGTTTCGAAGACGCTGTAGCCGAATCCGTGCCGGATCACGCAGGGCATGTCCGAGTTGGCGGGCAAGGGCGTCGGAGACCAGACGTGACCGGTCTCTTCGTCGCGCAGGTACATCGCTTCTCCGCTCGAATCGCTGACCGGATCGTTGTGCCAGGGCGTCAGGCGGAATTCGTGCGCGTTCTCGCTCCAGGTGTAGGCGGCGCCGCTCTCCGAGACAATCGTGCCGAAGTGCGGATTGGCGAGGACGTTCACCCACGGCGCCGGCGTCACTTGACCGGGCGCGAGCGTCATGACGTATTCGTGGCCATCGGCGGTAAATCCACCCAGGCCGTTGAACAGGATCAGATCCTGACGCGGCGGCGCGGCGGGAGGGGTTTCGGGGCGATGGCTGCGGCTCGGCGCCAGCCGCGGCACGCGCGCTTCCGCAAGCTCACGCTGGTCGAACTGTTCCGCCAGCGTTCCGCGGCTGTCCGTAATAACGACGCGCGCGACCGCGTGGAACAGAATTCGGTCCTCGCCGGATATTTGTTCCGCCGGCCGCACGAAAATGCCGCCCGGCCGATCGATCACGCTGGCCTCGATACCCGAGGCGATCAGTCCCATGATCTGTTCCTGCAATTGTTGCCGGTAACCGGCGTGATCTTCGTTCCAGATCACCAGGTCCACCGCCAGCCCCTTCAGGCGCCAGTACGCATGGGCCTGCACCAGCTGGCGCACGAGGTCGATATTGGCCGCGGCCCCGATCTGCAGCAGCACGATCGGCAGATCGCCGGAGATGGCGTAACCCCACAGCCCGGACTGCCCGCGGCGATTCTTGATCAGCACGGCCGGGTCGGCGCGCAGGGAGATGTTGGCGTGGATGACGGAGCTGGCCAGGCGCGCATAGAGTTGCGCATCGGCCTCAGTGGTGTTGATCTGACGCAGTACCACCTGGCTGTGAGTCCACGCCAGGTCGAAGACGCGGTCCGAGAGATGCCGGTCCTGGTATTTATCGACCAGGCTCAAGGCCATGTCGCGGGTCTCGGTGATACCCGATACGATATTAATCGTGACCGACTGTTCCGGATCGAGCGTAATGCGACAACGGATGGCGACGATCGGATCCAGCACCGAGCCAGCGCCGCCTGACAGCGCCGCCGGATCGTCCATCGCCAAGGGAGCGGCAGTGCTCCTGGTACGGCCGATGAAGCGCAGACGATCGGTCTCGTAGGACACCTCGCCGCTATCCGCACCGTGCACCGCCATCAGGTGCAGCATCCAGGGCGCCTGCTCGCCCAGGGAGCGGGGCCGGCGCGTGCACAGGATTGCGTGCCGCTCGCGGAGGATCTCGGTCTGCACGAAAAGCTTGCTGAAGGCCGGATGCAGTTCGTCCGCGGCCTGCGGTGCGATCACCACTTCGGCGTAACTCGTGACATCGATCTCCCTGCGCTGTCGCGATCGATTGGTGATACGTACCCGCCGCACCTCGATATCATCCTCGGGCGAGACGACGATCTCGGTATGCGTCTCGAAATCGCCATCGCCGGAACCAACAGAATCGCGGCGGCGAAACTCGGCCCGTCCCTCGGAGAAGATCGCTTCATAACTCTCCGGTCGCTTGAGTGTCGGCTGATGGGCGGTCGACCATAACTCACCATTCGCCCCGCGCCCCACCTCGCGGACGTAACAGAAGGTGCCCCAGTTGTCGCAGGTGCCGTCCTCGCGCCAGCGCGTGACGGCGAGGTCTTTCCAGCGGCTGTAGCCGCCTCCCGCGTTGGTGACCATCACGTGGTAGCGGCCGTTCGACAGCAACTGCACCTCCGGTAGCGGCGTGTCGGGGCTGCTGAACACCCGAATCGGTATCTCCGCGGCGAACGACGTCGAACGGACGTCGGAGAGTTGAGCCGCGTTCGGAAACAATGCCGTGGCCTTGGGAATCCGCTCCTGGAGCAGCAGCATGACCGCCTG
>JAUXWU010000159.1 GCA_030680085.1 Rhodocyclaceae bacterium
CGCGCGCGCCAGGTCGACACGCTTTTGCAGGCCATATGGCAGCCGGCCAACCGGTGTCTTGCGGATATGCTGGATTTCGAGGAAGTCGATGATTTCCTCAACCTTGGCGCGATGTTCCAGTTCCTCGCGCCGGGCCGCGCCGAGCCGGAACGCCTGCTGGAAGAGGTTCGCCTTCATCTTCAGGCTGCGCCCGGTCATGATGTTGTCGAGCACGCTCATGCCCTTGAACAGCGCGATGTTCTGGAAGGTGCGGGCGATGCCGGCGCAGGCAGCCTTGTAGGGATTCATCTGCCTGAAGTGTTCACCACGCAGGATGATCTCGCCCGCCTGCGGGCGGTAAACGCCGTTGATGACGTTGAGCATCGAGCTCTTGCCCGCGCCGTTGGGGCCGATGATGGCGCGGACTTCATGTTCGCGCACGTCGAACGAAACATCGATCAGGGCATTCACCCCGCCGAAGGAGAGGGAAACATTCTGGAGATCGAGGATGACCTCGCCGATTTGCCGAGTCATGCGGCTCTCCGTGCTACGACAGGGAATGTCTTCACGTCGCGGATCACCAGATCGGCGGACACCTTGCCCTTGCGGCCGTCCTCGAATTTCACTTCGGTCTCAATGAACTGGCTGGTCTTGCCGGCGTAGAGCGCATCAATCAGCACGGCATATTTTTCGGCGACAAAACCGCGCCGCACTTTGCGGGTGCGGGTCAGTTCGTCGTCATCGGGATCGAGTTCCTTGTGCAGGACGAGGAAGCGGTGGATCTGCGTGTCGGCCACCATGGCGTCGTGGGCGAGCTCGGCGTTCACCTGTTCGATGCATTCCTGGATCAGCGCGTACACCTCCGGCTTGCCGGCCAGATCGTTGTAGCCGGAATAGGGCATGCCGCGCCGCTCGGCCCAGTTGCCCACCGCGCCCATGTCGATGTTGATGAAGGCGCAGACTTTATCCCGCTGATTGCCGAAGGCCACCGCCTCCTTGATGTAGGAAAAGAACTTGAGTTTGTTCTCGATGTAGTTGGGCGCGAACACCGCGCCGTTGTTGAGCTTGCCGACATCCTTGGCGCGGTCGATGATCTTGAGGTGGCCGTCCGCGTCGAGGAAGCCGGCATCGCCGGTCATGAAGTAGCCATCGGCGTCGATCGATTCGGCCGTCGCGTCGGGGCGCTGGTAATACTCCTTCAGCAGCATCGGCCCCCTGACCAGAATTTCGCCGTTGGCGGCGATCTTGATTTCCACGCGCGGCGCCGGCAGGCCCACCGAGTCGAGCTTGATCTGGCCGTCCGGTTGCAGGCAGACATAGGCGCAGGTTTCGGTCTGACCGTAGAGCTGTTTGAGGTTGATGCCGATCGAACGATAAAAACGGAACAGGTCGGGGCCGATGGCGGCGCCCGCCGT
>JAUXWU010000166.1 GCA_030680085.1 Rhodocyclaceae bacterium
TTACGACACAAAATAGACGATATTGGGCGAGAAGCATGCGAAAGCTACAACTAAAACCGAGAATTCACTTATAACGCCTTTAAAACATTGAATCCACCGGTTTTTGGTGTGGTTTGATGTGATTGATAGAAGTGCCCTTTAAGCGCCGACAGCGCCGACTTTCACACATCGACGCCGCAGTAGAATCGTTCGATGATTGTTCTGGGCATCGAAACCTCCTGCGACGAGACCGGAGTCGCGCTGTACGACACGGCGCGAGGCTTGCTGGCGCATGCCATTCATTCGCAGGTGGCGATGCATGAGGACTATGGCGGCGTGGTGCCTGAACTGGCCTCGCGCGACCATATCAAGCGGCTGGCGCCGCTGCTCGGCAGCGTCCTTGCCGAGGCCGGCGTTGCCAAGGAATCCATCGGGGCGGTGGCTTATACGGCCGGGCCGGGCTTGGCGGGCGCCTTGCTGACGGGGGCCAGTTTTGCCGAAGGTCTGGCCCTGGCGCTCGGCGTGCCGGCGCTGCCGGTGCATCATCTCGAAGGGCATCTGCTTTCGCCGCTGATGGCCAGTGATCCGGCGACATACCCTTTCATCGCCCTGCTGGTTTCCGGCGGCCACACGCAGATCATGTGCGTGACGCAAGTGGGTGCTTACGAGCTGATGGGCGAATCGCTCGACGACGCGGCTGGCGAGGCCTTCGACAAGACGGCGCAACTGCTCGGGCTGGGCTATCCGGGCGGGCCGGCGCTGGCATCGCTTGCCGAAACCGGGGTGGCGGGCCGCTTCAAGTTGCCGCGCCCGATGCTGGCCAGTGGCGATTTCAACTTCAGTTTTTCCGGGCTCAAGACGGCCGTGCTGACGGCGGTACGCGCGCGCGTGCTGACAGGGCAGGACCAGGCCGACCTGGCCGCCGAATTTCAGGAAGCGGCCACCGAGGTGCTGGCGACCAAGGCGCTGGCGGCGTGTCGCCAGCGCCGACTTTCCACGCTGGTCGTCGCTGGCGGCGTTGGCGCCAACCGGCGGCTGCGGCAACGGCTGGATGAGGCCGGCAAGTGTCAGGGCGTGCGCGTCTGCTACCCGGAAATGGCGTTATGCACTGACAACGGGGCGATGATTGCTTTTGCCGCCGCCCAGCGACTATTGGCTGGTGGCTATGATGTGGCGCGGGAGCAGCAGCGCGCTGGCGGGTTCGCCGTGCGGCCGCGCTGGCCGCTACAGGAAATCTAAGGGGCCGATGTCTTTTTGCCGATGCGGGTTTCGGTGCCGGCAAAGAGGCGCAGGATGTTCGGTCGATGGCGCATGATCAGCAGCATGCACATGATGCCGACGACGAGGGTGAGCGTATCCGGGCCATGCAGTGCATACGCCACGCCCGGCGCCACACAGGCGGCGGCCAGCGCGGCCAGTGACGAGTAGCGGGAGATCGCGGCGGTGGCGGCCCAAGTGAGCGCGGCGCCGAGCGCGACAAGTCCATCCAGCCCGATCAACACGCCCAGGGCGGTGGCGACGCCCTTGCCGCCCCGAAAGCGCAGGAAAACCGGAAATACATGACCCAGAAACGCGGCCAGGCCGGTGAAGGCAATCGCCGTCCCGTCAGCGCCGACTTTTGTCGCTAGCCACATCGCCACCCAGCCCTTGGCGGCGTCGCCCAGCAGCGTTAAAAGCGCGGCGAACTTGTTGCCGGTTCTGAGCACATTGGTGGCGCCGGGATTCCCCGAGCCGTGACCGCGCGGGTCGGCCAGGCCGAACAGCCTCGAAACGATCACCGCGAAGGGCAGCGAGCCGATCAGGTAGCCGAGCGCGATGTAGATGAGCAAAGTGAGTGTTGATTCCATAGAATGAGCACGATTCTAACTGGGTGCAATCACATGGATTTCATTTTCATCGAAGACATGCGCGTCGAGGCGCATGTCGGCATTTACGACCGCGAACGGGCGGCCCCGCAAACGCTCGACCTGACGCTGACCTTCGGCGTGCCGGACGAGGCGGCGCAGGACGACGACATCGCCAAGACCATCGACTACGCCGTGGTGATCGGGCGGGTGCGCGCCGAACTCGCGGCGCGGCATTTCAACCTGCTCGAAACGCTGGGCGAGTTCATCATCAATCTCATGCTCGATGAGTTTCGCGCGCCGTGGGTGAAGGTGTCGATCGCCAAGGTGGGCATCGCGCGCGGCGTCAAGCGCGTCGGTGTGCAGATTGAAAGGGCACGGTAAAGGCGATCGTCCAGCAGAGGGAAGTCTGGCGCTAAAAGAGCCGTTCCGCCAGCGCCGACTTTACCGGTAACGATGTTCAGGCGGCAAGCTGCCATTGGATCGCCTTGATGCATGGTCGGCGTTCCTGCGCGGCGCGCCATAGATCATGCGCGGCTTGCATCGCCATCCAGGTATCAGGCGAGGTGTTGAGCCAAGCCGCCAGCCGCAAGGCGAAGTCGGCGGTAATTGCCGCGCGCCCATTCGTGATGCTGGATACATGCTTGCGGCTCACCCCCAGCGCCTCGGCAGCCGCGGTAATCGTGATGCCGGCCGGATCGAGCCACAGGCCTTTTAACACCTCGCCAGGGTGGGGCGGATTGTGCATTCTTGACATGGCGCCTCCTAGTGATAATCCTCGTAATCGACGACCTCCGCATCGCCAGCGGCGAAGCGAAACGTGATCCGCCAGTTTGCCTGCACGGTAACTGCCCAGATTCCTTTGCGGTTGCCTTTCAGCGGATGCAGGGCCAATCCGGGTGCGTTCATGTCCTCGATGGTTTTTGCGCCATCCAGCAAGCCAAGGATCAGGCGCAGCCGTGTCGCGTGCTTGGCCTGAATGCCCTTGCGACTGCTGCTGCGGTAGAACAGTTCAAGACCCTTGTGCACAAAAGAGCGAATCATGCCGCAGTGTAACCTATCCGGTTACGTTAGGCGACGCCGCTCAGGCAGTTTTTTCAATCAATTGGCGCAGCATCGCAATTGGGTCGGTGTCGATGGAGCGCATGACTGCAAGAAATTCAACGATGTCCAGTCGACGCTCGCCCTCAAGCCAGACGGCATTCGACGATCTTCGGTTGCAGCACCCGCAGGATGTCGTGCGGATGCACGCCGACCAGGTAGCCGCGCTGGCCGCCGTTGATGTAGATCAGCGACAGGTCAAGGATGGACTTTTCCATGCAGATCGGCAGGGGCTTTTTCGTGCCGAAGGGCGAGCAGCCGCCGACCAGATAGCCGGTGTGGCGGTGGGCATCGTCCGCCGTGCAGGGGGCGATTTTCTTGGCGCCGAATTGCCGCGCCAGTTCCTTGGTTGAGACCTTATGGTCGCCGTGCATCAGCACCAGCAGCGGCTGCTTGTTCTCGTCCTCCATCACCAGCGTCTTGACGACGCTGTGCTCGGCGACGTTCAGCGTGCGCGACGAAACTTTCGTGCCACCGTGTTCCTCGTAGGGATAGAGATGGTTGGAATGGGCGATGCCGTGCTTGTGCAGAAATTGCGTCGCGGGGGTATCGGGGGGGCGGTCATCGTTTCTCATGTTTTCAGCCTCGGGGATGGTGCGTTGCGTGCAGCTCCTTGAGTCGCGCTCTTGCTACATGAGTGTAGACCTGTGTCGTCGATATGTCTGTATGGCCGAGCAGCAATTGCACCACGCGCAGGTCGGCGCCATGGTTGAGCAGGTGGGTGGCGAAGGCGTGGCGCAGCACGTGGGGTGAAATGCGCGCGGCGGGGATGCCGGCGGTCAGGGCGTGTTTTTTGACGAGCACCCAGACCATCTGGCGTGTCATGCCGACGTCCACCGCGCGACCGCGGCGGCCGGTGACAAAAATGAAGTCCGAGGCGCGGCCCTTGAGCAATGCTGGACGACCCTCCGCAAGCCAGTGCACCAGCCAGTCGGCGGCGACTTCGCCCATCGGCACCAGACGTTCCTTGCCGCCCTTGCCAAAGGTGCGCAGCACGCGGTCGTCGAGGCTGACAGAAAACAGTTTCAGGCCGACCAGTTCGGAAACCCGCAGGCCGGTGGCGTAGAACAGTTCGAGCAGGGTGCGGTCGCGCAGGCCGAGCGGCGTGCTGACATCCGGCGCGGCCAGCAAATCCTCGACGTTTTTTTCCGACAGCGTCTTGGGGAAGCGTTCGGCGGCCTGCGGCGCCTGGATGTTGAGCAGTGGGTCGGCCTGGATGCGGCCTTGCTCGATGAGCCAGCGGTAATAGCGGCGCAGGGCAGCCTGCAGACGGCGCAGCGTGGCGGGACGCACCTTCTGCGACCGCGTGTGCAGGTGGGCGAGGTAGCTGTCGATATCCGCTTCGGTGGCGGCTGGCAGGTCGACGCCGCGCTCGGCCAGCCAATGAGCAAACAGGGCAAGATCGGAACGGTAGGCCGCGAGCGTATTTTTCGCCAGCCCATCGGCGAGCCAGAGCGCGTCGATGAACTCGTCAAGCAGGATGCTAGAGGATTCCTTCATGGTGTAACAGCCAGCGCTTTACATCGAGCAGAAAACAACGTTTCAGAGAAGACTCATGCCCGCTTGCGGGCGTGATGTCGGAACTAAAGCCGCCGCGCTGGCGGGAAAAGCCCCCCAGTCCGCCCCGCGCCGCCACCACGCGATGGCAGGGCACGACAACCGGGTAATGGTTCGCCCCGCAGGCATTGCCGACGGCGCGCGGACTGCTGTCGAGCTCACTGGCCAGTTCGCCATAGCTCTTCGTCTGACCGGCGGGGATAGCCGCGATGCTGGCCCAGACGCGTTGCTGGAAGGGGGTGCCGGCCGGCGCGAGTGGCAGGCTGAAAGCAACGGAGGGGTCTTTCAGATAGCCGCGCAACTGGCGCACGGCGGCCTGCGCCAGCGGCTGGCGACCGGCGCGTTCATCGCAGGGTTCGAGAAAATCGATGGCGACGATGGCGTCGCCATTGCAGCAGATGCCGAGCGAAAAGGTCGGCCAGGAAACGACGGCGTCGTAGTCGGCGGCACCCGGATGGGCCATGGTTACGTCGGTCATGTTCTTACCTCCCCATTGCCGAAGACGACCCACTTCTGCGAGGTCAGGCCTTCCAGTCCGACCGGGCCGCGCGCGTGGAACTTGTCGGTCGAGATGCCGATCTCGGCGCCGAGGCCGTATTCGAAACCGTCGGCGAAGCGCGTCGAGGCATTCACCATCACCGAGCTGGAATCGACCTCGCGCAGGAAGCGCAGGGCGCGCGTGTAGTCCTCGGTGACGATCGTCTCGGTGTGCGCCGAGGAATATTTGTTGATGTGGGCGATCGCCTCGTCGACATCGGCCACGATCTTGCAGGAGATGATCGCGGCGAGGTATTCGGTGTAATAGTCTTCCTCGGTCGCGGCCTTGGCCTGCGGCACCAGGGTCTGTGTCTCTGCGCAGCCGCGAATCTCCACGCCCTTCGCCGACAGCATGGCGCACAAAGTCGGCGCTAGCGAGACGGCGACCGGCCTGGCGATCAGCAGCGATTCGGCGGTGTTGCAGGTACCGAGCCGTTGCGTCTTGGCGTTTTCGAGAATCGCCAGCGCCTTGGCGGGGTCGGCGGCAGCGTCGATATAGACGTGACAATTGCCGTCGAGATGCTTGATCACCGGAACCCGTGCCTCCTTCGAGATGCGCTCGATCAGCCCCTTGCCGCCACGCGGCACGATCACATCGACATATTCGGGCATGGCGACGAGGTGGCCGACGGCGGCGCGGTCGGTGGTTTCGATCACCTGCACCGCCGTTTCCGGCAGTCCGGCGGCGGCGAGGCCGGTGCGCACGCAGGCGGCAATCGCCTGGTTGCAGCGCAGCGCCTCTTTGCCACCGCGCAGGATCGCGGCATTGCCGGACTTGAGGCACAGCGCCGCCGCGTCCGCCGTGACGTTCGGCCGCGCCTCGTAGATGATGCCGACCACGCCGAGCGGCACGCGCATCCGGCCAACCTGGATGCCGCTGGGACGAAATTTCATGTCCGAGATTTCGCCGATCGGGTCGGGCAAGGCGGCGACCTGTTCGAGGCCCTGCGCCATCGCTTCAACACCCTTGGCGGTGAGCGTCAGGCGGTCCAGCATCGCCGGTTCCAGACCGTTGGCGCGCGCCTCGGCGACATCCGCGGCATTCGCGGCGAGCAGCGCAGCGGCCTGCGCGCGAATCTCGCCCGCCATCGCCAGCAGCGCGGCGTTCTTGGCGGCGGTCGAAGCCCTGGCCATTTGCCGCGAGGCGGCGCGCGCCGCCTGGCCCACCGTGTCCATGTATTGCTTGATGTCCATTGCTAGGCCCTGGTTAAACGCAACGCAAGTTGCAGGCATTCGTCCCAGCGGTCGCCGCTGGCGAGACCCTTGATGATGCGATCAATCCGCGCCGCTTGCAAGAGCGCCGGACGCAGCGCGCGGCTGCGCGCCTCCATGGTCAGCGCCCACAACACCAGCGGCAGGGGAGCGTCTTCGGCCTTCAGCCCTTCGAGCGTGCGGGCAGCGCGCGCGGTGTCCTTCGCTTGCAAGGCGCGGCGCAGGTCGTCGATGTCGTAGCGGGCGACGTTCAGCACGGCCATGGACACCTGCTGGAGCGTCAGCGCACCCGTGGGATACAGCAGGCCGAGCTTCTGGATTTCCTGATGCGCGGCGAGCAGGTTGCCTTCGACGTGCAGCGCGATGAATTCGAGGGCGGGCGGCGGGGCCGACTGCTGCTGGGTTTTGAGCCGATTCGCGAGCCACTGCGGCAGTTGCGGCAGGGCGGGCGCCAGGCACTCGATGGCGATGCCGGCATTGACGAGCGCCGCAAACCAGGCGGCCTTCTACGCCCGCCAGTCCATCTCGGGAAGGGTGATCAGGGTCAGCGTGTCGGCGGGTAGCGACTTGCAATAGCGCTGCAAAGCTTCAGCGCCATCGCGGCCGGGCTTGCCGGTCGGCATGCGCAGGTCGATCAGCGTGCGGCCGCCGAACAGCGAGAGATTGCCGGCGGCGTGGAACAACTCTTCCCAGCGGAAGGTCGGGGTGACGACCAGCACGCTGCGTTCGTCAAAGCCTTGACGGCGCGCGGCGGCGCGCAGCAAATCGCCGGCTTCGATGGTCAGCAGCGGGTCGTCGCCGTGCAGCACATACAGCGGCTGCAAGGGTTTTTCGAGGTGGGCGGAAAGTTGTTCCGGGCGCAGTTGCACGGTGCACGCTCAACTGGCGGGTTTAGGTTTCGCCGCAGCAAGTCGGCGCAGCAATTGCTGCACCAGGTCGGATTGCATGTCGCGCAAAAGGGTGGCTTCTTCCGCTTCCGAGGCGAAAATGCGCCGGTCGTCGAAGTTCATCTCGCGCTGCAGGATGATCTGGCTGGCGGGCGCCAGCTCCTTGCCATTGGCATCCTGGATGCGATAGACGAAGCTGCGCGTCAACTGGAATTCACGCACCAGGCCGGCGGCGGAAAGCGACAGGATGTTCTTCGCCTGGTCGTTGCGCAGGATGACCAAAGACGCCTGCGCCTCCTTGGGGTCCTTGACGATGCGGGTTTGCGTCGCGGCCTCGACGCTGCGCCTGATCTGGGCGTACATCTCGCTGTTTTCGGGCATGCCGAGATAGAGCGATTCCCAGGGCAGGCTGTAGCTGCCGCGCAACTGGAAGCCGCAGGCGGAAAGGGTCAGGGCGATGAGGAGGAGGAGGGCGCGCATGATCATGTCACGATATTGACGAGACGGCCGGGCACGACGATGACCTTCTTCGCCGGTTGGCCCTCCATGAACTTCTGCGCGGATTCGGCGGCGAGCGCCAGGGCTTCGATCGCCGTCCTGTCAGCGCCGACTTTCACGCGAATGCTGCCGCGATGCTTGCCATTGACCTGCAAGACGAGTTCCTGTTCGTCCTGCACCAGCGCGGCGGCGAGCGGCTCGGGCCAGGGGGCTGCGAGGATGTCGCTGCCCTCATTTTTTCCATAGCCGAGTTCGATCCAAAGGGCGTGGCAGATGTGCGGCGCAATGGGCGACAGGACGCGCAGCAGGATGGAAAATCCCTCGCGTGCATGCGGGTCGGTCGGGGCTTTCTCCAGTGCATTGAGCATCTTCATCGTCGCCGAGGCGACGGTGTTGAACTGCAATTTGCCCAGGTCGTAGTTGGCCTGTTTAAGCAACAGGTGGATTTCGCGGCGCAACGCGGTCGCCCCACCGGAAATACCTATTTCCTGCCGCAGCGCGTGACCAAGCGCCCAGACACGCTTCATGAAGCGGTAAGCGCCCTCCACGCCGCTGTCCGACCAGTCGAGAGATTGATCCGGTGGTGCTGCGAAGATGATAAAGAAACGCGCCGTGTCGGCGCCGTATTGTTCGATCAGTGCCTGGGGATCCACGCCGTTCCCCTTTGACTTCGACATCTTGGAACCATCTTTGAGCACCATGCCCTGCGTCAGCAGGTTGGCGAAGGGCTCGTCGTACTTCACGAGACCCAGGTCACGCATCACCTTGGTCCAGAAGCGCGAATAGAGCAGGTGCAGGATCGCATGCTCGATGCCGCCGATGTATTGGTCGGCGGGCATCCAGTAGTCGGTGCCGGCGTCGACCATGGCGCGGTCGTTGCCGGCCGAGCAGTAGCGCGCGTAGTACCAGCTCGAATCGACGAAGGTGTCCATCGTGTCGGTTTCGCGCCTGGCGCTTTTGCCACACTTGGGGCAGGCGCAGACGAGGAAATCTTCACGGCGATTGAGCTGGTTGCCCGCGCCGTCGGGCACGCAATCTTCGGGCAGCACCACCGGCAACTGGTCGTCGGGCACCGGCACGGAACCGCAAGTGTCACAGTGGATGATCGGGATCGGACAGCCCCAATATCTTTGTCTGGAGACTCCCCAGTCACGCAGCCGGAACTGCACCTTCTTCTCGCCCAGTCCCTTGGCCGCGAGGTCGGCGGCAATCGCATCGACCGCGGCTGCGTAATTCAGACCATCGTACTGGCCGGAATTGACGCAGACGCCGCGTTGCTTGTCGGCATACCACTCCTGCCAGCCGTCGAGCGAGAAGGCCGCGCCGGTTACTGCAATCACCTGCTTGATCGGCAATGCATATTTTTTGGCGAAGGCGAAATCCCGCTCGTCGTGGGCCGGCACGCCCATCACCGCGCCGTCGCCGTAGCTCATCAGCACATAGTTGCCGACCCAGACTTCAACGTTCTCGCCGGTGAGAGGGTGTTCGACAAAGATGCCGGTTGGCATGCCCTTCTTTTCCATGGTCGCCATGTCGGCTTCCATCACCGAGCCGTGCCGGCATTCGTCGATGAAGGCGGCCAGCGCGGGATTGTTCCGTGCGGCATGCGTCGCCAGCGGATGCTCGGCGGCAACGGCGCAGAAGGTCACGCCCATGATCGTGTCGGCACGGGTGGTGAACACCCAGAGCTGGCCTTTTTCGCCGTCCAGTGCATAGGGAAAGGCAAAACGCACGCCGGTGCTCTTGCCGATCCAGTTGGCCTGCATGGTCTTGACGCGCTCTGGCCAGCCGGGCAGGGTGTCCAGCGCCGCCAGCAGCTCATCGGCATATTGCGTGATCGCCAGGTAATAGCCGGGAATCTCGCGTTTTTCAACCAGCGCGCCGGTGCGCCAGCCGCGCCCCTCGATCACCTGCTCGTTGGCGAGCACGGTCTGGTCGACCGGGTCCCAGTTCACCACCTGGGTCTTCTTGTAGGCGATGCCCTTTTCCAGCATGCGCAGGAACAGCCACTGGTTCCATTTGTAGTAGTCGGGCTTGCAGGTCGCCAGTTCGCGCTCCCAGTCGAGGGCGAAGCCCAGACTTTGGAGCTGCTGTTTCATGTAAGCGATGTTGTCGTCGGTCCACTTGGCGGGCGGCACCTTGTTCTGGATCGCCGCGTTCTCGGCGGGCAGGCCGAAGGCATCCCAGCCCATTGGTTGCAGCACGTTGAAGCCGCGCATCTTGTGGCTGCGGGCGAGCACGTCGCCGATCGTGTAGTTGCGCACATGGCCCATGTGCAGCTTGCCGGAGGGGTAGGGGAACATCGACAGGCAGTAGTACTTCGGCCGGCCGGCATCTTCACGCACATTGAAGGCGCGGGTCGTGTTCCAGTGGGCCTGCGCGGCCTGTTCGATGGTGGCGGGCGAGTATTTTTCTTGCATGGCCGGGGTGCGCTTGACGGGTGTCGACAAAGCGGCAAATTATACGCGCTGTATGATCATGGCCGGGCGCTCCATGATAGGATGCCGCGCACTTTGGCGCCCGGGCATCCGGCTTCGGCATTCTCAACCGCGACACGAAAATACAGAATTTTGCGCAGCCTTAGTCTTTTCCTGATTCTCTGCCTCTTCTGGTGGTTGCTTTCCGGCATGCCCGCGCCGTTTTTGCTGGCGGCGGGCGTTGGCAGCGCGCTGCTGGTGGTGTGGTTTGCCCGCCGCCTCAATATCGCCGACCGCGAGGGCCATCCGGTCCATCTGGCCTGGCATGCCTTGTTCTCCTACTGGCCGTGGTTGCTGAAAGAGATTGCTGTCTCCGCCTGGCAGGTTTGCCGGATCGTGCTCGATCCGAAACTGCCGGTCAGCCCGACCCTGGTGCGTTTCAAGCCTTCCCAGATCACGGATGTCGGACTGGTCACCCACGCCAACTCGATTACCTTGACCCCGGGCACGATTTCGGTGGAGGTCAGCCGCGATGAATTCCTGGTGCACGCCCTGACCCGCGAGGGTGCGGCGGGGGTGCGGCGCGGCGGCGAAATGGACAAGCGTGTCCGTGCCCTGGAGTCGCGGCCGGAGTTGTTCCCGTGATGTTTGCCGCCGCCGCCATTGCCCTGCTGGTCACCGCCGCACTGGCGCTGGCGCGCGCCGCCATCGGCCCGACCGTGTTCGACCGCTTGCAGGCCGCCAACACCATCGGCACCTGTGCAATGCTGCTGGTGGCGGTCATGGGCTTCCTCAACGGTCGCCCCGAGTTTCTCGACCTGGCCATCATCTACGGTCTACTCAATGTGATCGGCATGGTGGCGGTGCTGAAGTTTTTCCGCCAGGGCAAGCTCGGCGAGGCGGACGAATGAGAATAAGCCCCCCCCCGCAAACCTCGCTACGCTCGGTTCTCCCCCCAGGGGGCCAAGCAACACTTGGGGCGGCCCGGCATGTTGCTTGACTTATTTAGCGACCTGGCCAGTTGGGCCTGCCTCCTGGCGGGCAGCTTCTTTTGCATTGTCGGCGGCATCGGCCTGTTGCGCATGCCGGATTTTTATACCAGGGTGCATGCCGCCAGCCTGACCGACACGCTGGGCGCCGGGCTGATTTTGCTGGGCCTGCTGCTGCAGGCCGGTTTCACGCTCGTCGGCGCCAAGCTGCTGATGATCGCCCTGCTGATCTTTTTCGCCAGCCCCACCGCCAGTCATGCCTTGACGCGCGCCGCGCTGGTGCGCGGCCTTGCACCCAAACTCGCGCCGCCGCTTGCAGACCCATTGGAGACGCCGCCATCGAAACCCTGATCATCAATTCCCTGCTGACCATGATGGTGGTCACCGTGGTGGCGCTGGCGCGTAGCCGCAATCTGTTCGCCGTGGTCGTCTTGTTCGGCGCCTACAGTTTCCTGATGGCCACCGTGCTGGTGGCGCTGGATGCCGTCGATGTGGCGATGACCGAGGCGGCGGTGGGCGCCGGCATTTCCACGGTGCTGTTCCTTGGCGCGCTGCATCTGTGCAGGAGCGAAGAGGCCAAACCAGCCCATCGGCCGCTGATTCCGCTGGCGCTGGCCAGCGGCGTCGGCGCCCTGCTGGTCTATGGCAGCCTGGGCCTGCCGGCCTTTTCCGACCCGACGGCGCCGATTCACACCCATGTGGCGCCGCGCTATCTCAACGAAGGGCCCAAAGAAACCGGTGTGCCCAATGTGGTGACGGCGGTGCTGGCGAGCTATCGCGGCTATGACACTTTCGGCGAAACCACGGTGGTGTTCACCGCCGGGATCGGCGTGATCGCCTTGTTGCGCCGCCGGAACAAGAACAAGGCGGAGCAGTCATGAACCAGCAACTGGTGCTGCGGGTGATCGCCAAGCTGTTGATCCCCTTCATCCTGGTGTTTGCGCTGTATGTGCAGTTTCACGGCGATTTCGGGCCGGGGGGCGGCTTTCAGGCCGGCGTGACGCTCGCGGCGGCGATGATCTTTTATGCCCTGATCTTCGGCCTGGCCACGGCGCGCCGCAATGTGCCGGATCGACTGCTGGAAGGCATGATCGCCGGCGGCGTGCTGCTCTACGGCGGCGTCGGCGTTGCCGGCATGCTGCTGGGTGGCAATTTCCTCGATTATTTCGTGCTGGACGCCGACCCGGTTGTCGGCCAGCACCGGGGCATTTTCTGGGTGGAAGCCGGCGTCGCGCTCACCGTGTCCAGCGTGATGCTGAAGCTCTTCTACCTGTTTGCCGACCGCGCCAATCACAGCGGCGCCGATGTTCAGAATGACCTGAATCGCCCGGAGGGCGGCGCGTGAGCACCCTGGCCGGCTACTTCAGCTACGCGGTGACGATCTTTCTGCTGGTCGCCGGCCTGTTCATCATCATCGCGCGCGGCAACCTGATCAAGAAGATGGTCGGACTCGGCATTTTTCAAACCTCGGTCTATCTGCTTTACATCGCGCCGGGCAAACTGGTCGGCGGCACCGCGCCCATCATCGCGCCGGGCTTTCATGTCTATTCCAACCCGCTGCCGCATGTGCTGATCCTCACCGCCATCGTCGTCGGTGTCGCCACGCTGGCGCTCGGCCTGGCCCTGGCGGTGCGCATCCACGAGGCTTACGGCAGCATCGAGGAAGACGAGATTCTTGAACAGGACAATGCCGACGCGGGCAGCAAGGAGCGGGGCGGATGAGTATTGCCGCGCAACTGCCGGCCTTGCAGGTGGCGCTGCCGCTCCTGGCGGCGCCCTTGGCGGTGCTGCTGCGCCACGGCGGGTTGGCCTTTGCCGTCGTCACCGCGGCGGCCTGGGCCGCCTTCGCCGTCGCCATCGGCCTCTGGCTGCAAGTCGGCCAACTGGAGGCGGGCGCGGCGATTTCCTACCACATCGGCAGTTGGGCGCCCCCCTGGGGCATCGAGTATCGCGTCGATCGCCTCGCCAGCTTCGTCCTGCTGCTCGTCTCCGGCATGGCGGCCGTCGTGCTGCCCTACAGCCGCGCCAGCATCCTGCGCGAGATTCCGCGCGATCTGCACTATCTCTACTACGCGATGTTCGCGCTCTGCCTCACCGGCTTGTTGGGCATTACCATCACCGGTGACGCCTTCAACATCTTCGTCTTCCTCGAAATCTCATCGCTGTCGACCTATGTGCTGATCGCCCTGGGCCGCGACCGCCGCGCGCTCACCGCCGCCTTCCAGTACCTGATCATGGGCAGCATCGGCGCCACCTTCATCGTCGTCGGCATCGGCTTCCTCTACCTGATGACCGGCACGCTCAACCTCGCCGACATGGCGGTGCGCCTGCGCGAAGTCGAGAGCCACCGCCCGGTGCTCGTCGCGCTCGCCTTCCTCACCGTCGGCATCTCGCTGAAGCTGGCGTTGTTTCCGCTGCACCAGTGGCTGCCCAACGCCTACACCTACGCGCCCTCGGCGGTCACCGCCTTTCTCGCCGCCACCGCCACCAAGGTCGCGGTGTATGTGCTGATCCGTTTTTACTACTCGGTGTTCGGCGATAGCCTGGTGTTCCATGATCTGCCCTTGCCGCAAATCATGCTCTGGCTTTCGCTGATGGCGATGTTCGGCGCCAGCTTCGTCGCCATCTTCCAGAACAACCTCAAACGCCTGTTCGCCTATTCGAGCGTCGGCCAGATCGGTTACATCACGCTCGGGCTGTCCTTCGCTTCCGTGAATGGGCTAACAGCGTCAGTCGTCCATCTGCTCAACCACGGCGTCGCCAAGGCGGCGATTTTCCTGCTGATCGGCGGCATCGTTGCCAGGATGGCTACTGCGGCCAATAGGGACGCCGTCCCCATGTTACGCGGCGTGCCGGCTGACGCCGTCTCGCCAGAGCCGACTTTCGACCGGCTCGCCGGGCTGTCCAAGCGCATGCCGCTGACCTGCTTCGGCATCGTCATCGCCGGTTTGAGCCTGATCGGCGTGCCCGGCACCGCCGGCTTTGTAACCAAGTGGTATCTGATCATCGCCGCCATGGAACAGGGGCAATGGTGGCTGGTCGGCGTGATTCTGCTGAGTTCGCTGCTGGCGGTCGCCTACGTCTGGCGCTTTGTCGAGGTCGCCTACTTCCGTGCCGCACCTGAAGGCAGCGAGAAGAACGAAGCGCCGCTCGCCATGCTGATCCCCGCCTGGCTGCTGGTGATCGCGACGCTCTGGTTTGGCCTCGATACCTCCTTCACCGTCGGCACCGCGCTGGACGCCGCGCAGGAACTGGTGAAGAACGGACGATGAACACGGAATACCTGATTCTCGCCGCGCTCGTCCTGCCCCTGCTGGGCGCCATCGGCATCGCGCTGGCCCACCGCGCACCGAATCTGCGCGAGGGCGTCACGCTTGCGACCGCCGTCGCCCTGTTTGTCGGCGTCTGCCAACTGCTCGATCCGGTGCTGGCGGGCGCGCGTCCGGAACTGGTCCTGCTCGAACCGCTGCCCGGCCTGCCCATCGCCTTCCGCGTCGAGCCGCTCGGCATGCTGTTCGCGTTGATCGCCAGCGGCCTGTGGATCGTCAATTCGGTCTATTCCATCGGCTACATGCGTGGCAACAAAGAAAAGCACCAGACGCGCTTTTACGTCTGCTTCGCGCTGTCGATCGCCGCCGCGCTGGCGATTGCCTTCGCGGGCAACCTGCTGACGCTGTTCCTGTTCTATGAAGTGCTGACGCTGATCACCTACCCGCTGGTGACCCATGCCGGCACCGAGAAGGCAAAGCAAGGCGGCCGCACCTATCTCGCCATCCTGATGGGCACCTCGGTGCTGTTCCTGCTGCCCGCCGTCATTTACACCTGGTACGTCGCCGGCACCACCGACTTCCGCCCCGGCGGCATCCTGCCAGCCGGCATGGAAACGGGCACGGTAATGGTGCTCCTGGCGCTGTTCATGTTCGGCATCGGCAAGGCCGCGCTGATGCCCTTCCATCGCTGGCTGCCCGCCGCGATGGTGGCGCCGACGCCGGTTTCCGCACTGCTCCACGCCGTGGCGGTAGTCAAGGCCGGCGTGTTTTCCGTGGTCAAGGTGATCGTTTATGTGTTTGGGCTGGACACGCTGGCCGGCGCCACCGACTGGCTGATCGGCATCGCCGGTTTCACCATCATCGCCGCCTCGGTGGTGGCGCTCCACGCCGACAACCTCAAGCGCCGGCTCGCCTATTCGACCGTCAGCCAGCTTTCCTACGTCATCCTCGCCGCCGCCATTCTCGCGCCGCTGTCGGTGGCCGGCGCGGCGCTGCACATTGTCGCCCATGCCTTCGGCAAGATCACGCTGTTCTTCGCGGCGGGCGCAATCTACACGGCGGCGCACAAGACCGAGGTCAGCCAGCTCGACGGCATCGGCCGCCGCATGCCCTGGACCATGGGCGCCTTCGCCATCGGCGCGCTGTCCTTGATCGGCATCCCGCCGCTGGTGGGATTCGTCAGCAAGTGGTACATGATGTCCGGCGCGCTGGCCACGGACCGCTTCTTCGTGGCCGCGGTCATCCTGGCCAGCACGCTCCTCAACGCCGCCTATTTCCTGCCGATCCTGCACCGCGCCTTCTTCCGGCCGCTCTCCGCCGAGGCAGCGGCGCATCCACACGGCGAGGCGCCACTGCCGATGGTCATCGCCATCGTGTTCACCGCAGCGGCGACGACCTTCGCATTCTTGTTCACGGATGATTTTCTCAGGCTTGCCCAGGCCCTTGTCGCAGGAGGCGCACCATGAACCACCCGGCCGGACACACCCCCGCCGAACCCAAGCGCTGGCTGGATCACGCCCAAAACGTCCGCAAGATTTACTATTCCGTCTGGATCGTCTGCGGATTGCTGTTGCTGGCGGAACTGTTCATCGACAAGCATGGCGATGTTGAAATCGAACACTGGTTCGGCTTCCACGGCTTCTACGGCCTGATCGCCTGCGTTGCCCTGGTGCTGGCTGCCAAGCTGCTGCGCCGGGCGCTGATCCGCCCCGAGGACTACTATGACAATCACTGAGCTGTCGCCCGGGCTGACGCTGATCCTCGGCAGCGTCCTGATTCCCCTCCTGCGGGGGCGGCTGCGCTCGGCCTACATGGTCTTGCTGCCGCTGCTCGGCCTGGTGCACCTCTCCCTCCTATCCACCGGCGAATTCGGCGTGCTGCACTTCGTCGGCCAGGAACTGGTCACGCTGCGGGTTGACCGCTGGAGCATGGTGTTCGGCTGGATCTTCATGATCGCCACCCTGATCTCGGCGATTTACGCGCTGCACCTGCGCTCCCCGCTCCAGGCGACGGCCGGTTTCGCCTACGCCGGCAGCGCCATCGGCGCCGTGTTCGCCGGCGACCTGATGACCTTGTTCGTCTTCTGGGAGCTGACCGCCGTGACTTCGGTCTTGCTGGTCTGGGCCGGCGGCGGCCTGTCCGCCTACCGGGCCGGCATGCGCTACCTGATCGTGCAGATCGCCTCGGGCATGCTGCTGTTCTTCGGCGCGCTGGTGCAGTTGAACGCCACCGGGTCGATCAGCTTCGAGCACATCGGTCTCGACGCGCCGGGCGGCTGGCTGATCTTCGCCGCGTTCGGCATCAAGTGCGCCTTCCCCTTCCTGCACAACTGGCTGCAGGACGCCTACCCCGAGGCGTCCGAGGTGGGCACGGTCTTCCTGTCGGCATTCACCACCAAGCTGGCGGTGTATGCCCTGGCGCGCGGCTTCGCCGGTGAAGACTTGCTGATCCCGATCGGCGCCGCGATGGCGGCTTTCCCGATCTTCTACGCCGTCATAGAAAACGATCTGCGCCGGGTGCTCGCCTACAGCCTGAACAACCAGCTCGGCTTCATGGTCGTCGGCATCGGCATCGGCACCGAACTGTCGCTGAACGGCACGGCTGCTCATGCGTTTTCGCACATTCTCTACAAGGCGCTGCTGTTCATGTCCATGGGTGCCGTGCTGTATCGCGTCGGCACGGTAAAAGGCTCGGAACTTGGCGGCCTCTACAAGTCCATGCCCCTGACGGCGATCTTCTGCATCATCGGTGCCGCATCGATCTCCGGTTTTCCCCTGTTCAGCGGCTTCGTCAGCAAATCGATGATCCTGTCGGCCACCGGAATGGAAGCCTACATGGTGACCTGGGCGATCCTGCTGTTCGCCTCCGCCGGCGTGTTCCACCATTCGGGGATCAAGATTCCCTACTTCGCCTTCTTCGCCCACGATTCCGGCAAGCGCTGCCAAGAGGCGCCCGCCAACATGCTTATCGCCATGGGCATCGCCGCGTTCCTCTGCATCGCCATCGGCGTCATGCCCGGCCCGCTGTATGCCTTGCTGCCCTACCCGGTCGAGTACGTTCCCTATACGAGCTCGCACGTGCTGGCGCAACTGCAACTGCTGATGTTTTCGGCGCTGGCGTTCTCGGTGCTGATGTGGACGCGCATCTATCCGCCGGAACTGCGCTCGGTCAATCTCGACTTCGACTGGTTCTACCGCGTGCCACTCGTGCGGGTGACACAGCGGACGGGCGCTGCGTTGCGCGCGACGCTGGGTGCCGGAGGGCGCGGCGTGTCCGCCGCGCTCGGCGGCCTGGTCCTGCGCCTGGAGGCGCAACGCGGTCCAAGTGGCCTGCTGGCCAAAAGCTGGCCGACCGGCAGCATGGCGCTGTGGGTGATGGTGATGCTGCTGGCTTATCTGCTGTTTTACTATGTGGGTTAAGCGGCGCGCCCAACTGTGAACCTGCTCGCCGGCCTCAATGCACCGCAACTCGCCGCAGTCACCCTGCCGCCCCAGCACGCCCTGATCCTGGCCGGCGCCGGTTCGGGCAAGACGCGCGTGCTGACGACGCGCATTGCCTGGCTGATTTCAACCGGGCAGGCCACCCCGCAGGGCATTCTCGCCGTCACCTTCACCAACAAGGCGGCCAAGGAAATGCTCACGCGGCTTTCCGCGATGCTGCCCATCAATGTCAAAGGCATGTGGCTCGGCACCTTCCATGGCCTGTGCAATCGCCTGCTGCGGGCGCATTACCGCGATGCTGGCCTGCCGCAACTGTTCCAGATTCTCGATTCCGCCGATCAGTTGTCGACGGTCAAGCGCTTGCTGAAATCGCTCAACGTCGATGACGAAAAATTCCCGCCGCGCGAGCTGACCTGGTTCATCAATGCACAGAAAGAAGCCGGCCTGCGGGCCGCCGCTGTCGAAGCCTGGGATGACTGGACGAAACGGCGCGTCGAACTGTATGCCGCCTACGAGGCGCAATGCCAGAAGGAGGGCGTGGTCGATTTCGCCGAACTGCTGCTGCGCTGCTACGAGCTGCTCGAACGCAATGAGCCGCTGCGCCGCCATTATCAGGAGCGCTTCCGGCATATTCTCGTCGATGAATTTCAGGACACCAACAAGCTGCAATATCGCTGGTTGAAGCTGCTCGCTGGCGAAGGGGCGGCGCTCTTCTGCGTCGGCGACGATGACCAGTCGATCTATGCGTTCCGTGGCGCCGACGTCGGCAACATGCGCGATTTCGAGCGCGAGTTCAAGGTGCCCAACCTGATCCGCCTCGAACAGAATTACCGCTCGGACGGCAACAACCTCGATGCGGCGAACGCCATCATCAAGAACAACCCGCAGCGCCTCGGCAAGAACCAGTGGACC
>JAUXWU010000167.1 GCA_030680085.1 Rhodocyclaceae bacterium
TTACGACACAAAATAGACGATATTGGGCGAGAAGCATGCGAAAGCTACAACTAAAACCGAGAATTCACTTATAACGCCTTTAAAACATTGAATCCACCGGTTTTTGGTGTGGTTTGATGTGATTGATAGAAGTGCCCTTAATGATGATTCTTCCGTATGGAGAGTTAGTAGCGGCAAACATGGGGAAGCTAGGGACGTAACCGCAAGCGGGCATTTTTTTGGCTTGGGTATTCACCCCTGATAATGAAACCCGTCATTCCGGGCTTGACCCGGAATCCAGCGGTTTTCTTCTGGATACCGGCCTACGCCGGTATGACGGTACGGAGTGTGTTTCCCGCTCACGCCGTCCCGCCAGCACCGACTGTCGCGCGTCGTCCCGCGTGTACCATTTCATGCGGGTGTCGCGTCATGACCGCTATCGCCGAAAACCATTTGCTTAATCCGGAACAGTTCGTCGCGCGCCGCCGCCGCCTGTTCGAATTCGAGGTTTTTCGCGTGATCCTGCATGGATTTTTCCAGCCGCTTGATTTCGCGCGCCAGCGCTTTCTCGCTCATCGCCTCGTACTTCGCCGCTTCCTGCGCGACCTTCAATTCGCGTTGCAGGGATGTGGTGTCATAAACGCCATCGAGAATATCCTTGATGCGCTTCTTCACGCCCACTGGCGTGATGCCGTGCTCGATGTTGTAGCGCAGTTGCTTTTCACGACGGCGTTCGGTCTCGGCGATCGCGCGCTGCATCGAGGCGGTGATCTTGTCGCCGTACAGAATCGCCGCGCCGTTGATGTGGCGCGCGGCACGGCCGATGGTCTGGATCAGCGCGCGTTCCGAGCGTAGAAAACCTTCCTTGTCGGCATCGAGAATCGCCACCAGCGACACCTCGGGAATATCCAGCCCCTCGCGCAACAGGTTGATGCCGACCAGCACGTCGAACAGGCCGAGCCGCAGATCGCGGATGATTTCGACCCGCTCGACGGTATCGATGTCGGAGTGCAGGTAACGCACCTTGATGCCGTTGTCGGCGAGAAAGTCCGTCAATTGCTCGGACAAGCGTTTCGTCAGCGTGGTGACCAGGACGCGTTCCCCGACGGCCACGCGTCGCTTGATTTCGGCGAGCAGATCATCGACCTGGGTCGCGGCCGGCCGCACCTCCAGCAGCGGGTCGACCAGGCCGGTCGGACGCACCAACTGCTCGACCACCTGGCCCTGGTGCTCGTGTTCGTAGTTGGCTGGGGTCGCCGAGACGAACACCGTCTGCGGCATCAGCCGCTCGAATTCCTCGAACTTGAGCGGCCGGTTGTCGAGCGCCGAAGGCAAGCGGAAGCCGTAGTTGACCAGATTTTCCTTGCGCGAACGGTCGCCCTTGTACATGCCACCAACCTGCGAGATCGTCACATGCGACTCGTCGATGAACATGATCGCGTCGGGCGGCAGGTAGTCGTACAGCGTCGGCGGCGGTTCGCCCGGCTGGCGACCGGACAGATGCCGCGAGTAGTTCTCGATGCCCTTGCAGAAACCCAACTGGGCGAGCATTTCGAGGTCGAAACGGGTGCGCTGCTCGATGCGTTGACATTCCACCAGCTTCTGCTCCTGTTGGAAAAACTCGATGCGCTCGCGGAGTTCCTGCTTGATTTTTTCGACGGCCTGCAAAACGGTGGCGCGCGGCGTGACATAGTGGCTCGACGGGAACACGGTGAAGCGCCCCAGCCGTTGTTTGACATGCCCGGTGAGCGGATCGAACAGCGTCAGCGTCTCGACCTCGTCGTCGAACAGGCTCACGCGCAGGGCGCTTTCGGCGTTTTCCGCAGGGAAGATGTCGATCACGTCGCCGCGCACGCGGAAGGCGCCGCGATCAAAATCAATTTCATTGCGCTCGTACTGCATCTCGGTCAGCCGCCGGATGATCTCGCGCTGGCCGATCTTTTCCCCCGCGGAGAGATGCAGGATCATGGCGTGATAATCGACCGGATCGCCGATGCCGTAGATCGCCGACACGCTGCAGACGATCACCACATCGCGCCGTTCGAGCAGGCTTTTCGTCGCGGAAAGGCGCATCTGCTCGATATGCTCGTTGATCGCCGAGTCCTTCTCGATGAACAGGTCGCGCGACGGCACATAAGCCTCGGGCTGGTAGTAGTCGTAGTAGGAAACGAAATACTCGACGGCGTTTTCCGGGAAGAACTCGCGGAATTCAGAATAAAGCTGGGCCGCCAGCGTCTTGTTGTGCGCCAGCACCAGGGCGGGACGCCCCAGCCGCGCAATGACGTTGGCCATCGTGTAGGTCTTGCCCGAGCCGGTCACGCCCAGCAGGGTCTGGAAAGAGAGGCCGTCCGCGATGCCCTCCGTCAGCAGGCGCACCGCCTCCGGCTGATCGCCCGCAAGTGGGAACGGCTGGTGCAGCCGAAATGGACTGCCGGGGAAGGTCGCTATACTGTTTTCTGAGGATTCAAGCATCGTGTGATGATAACGTTCAATGGGATATTCAATGGTCAATCAACCAAAAGTCGGCGCTGGCGGGACGGCGTCTTCCGCTGACAAACTCGACAAAATCGTCGCCGACGCCCGCCGCGCCGCCGAACAACGCGACCAGGGCTACCGCGAGCAGGCGTTGAAGATTTACCCCTGGGTCTGCGGCCGTTGCGCGCGCACCTTCACCAACATCAACCTGCGCGAACTCACCGTCCATCACCGCGACCACAACCACGATAACAACCCACCCAACGGCAGCAACTGGGAGTTGCTTTGCCTCTACTGCCACGACAACGAACATCAGCGGCTGCTTGAGGCCGCCGGAGGCGTTGCGGAGGTCGGCAACCAGGGCAGTAGCGCCACGCATTCCCCCTTCGCCGATCTGAAGGCGCTGCTGGGGAAAAAAACCCGTTAGCCTTGACCTATACTGTCGCCATGCCCCCTTCTGCCGCTACCCCTGAATACATGCAGATGTCCATTTCCGAGCGTATACAGCTCGTCGAGGATATCTGGGACAGCATTGCTGCGGAGTCATCCGCTATGACTGTTGAGTTGTCTCAGGCTCAAAAAACCGAGTTGCATCGTCGCCTTGCCGCACACCGCGTCGATCCTTCCACGGCCGTCCCGTGGGAGCAGGTTCGATCCAAATTATTT
>JAUXWU010000156.1 GCA_030680085.1 Rhodocyclaceae bacterium
CGTAGAGGTGACCGGCGCTGAGGGAAAAAGGGGACGCTAACCTTTTTCGTTCCTTTTTCGTTCATGCGCGCAATGCCAGATGCGCGATGAAGCCCGAGCGTGATTCGCCCGCCGACTTTGCCGCTGCGTCGATGCGGCGCAGGACGCGGGCGGGCAGGGTGATGTTGATGCGCTCCGCCTTGTCGGAGAGTTGCGCGAGATCGACACCCACCACTGCCCAGATCCAGCCGGCAAACTCCGGATTGGCCTGATGTTCCGTGATCGGGCGGGGCTCGGGAACCGCGCCGCCATCGTCGATCACGGTTTCCAGCCAGAGTTCGATGGCTTCCTTGGCGTTGTCGATGGCCTCGTCCAGCGTGTCGCCGGCCGAGAAGCAGCCGGGCAGGTCCGGCACCGCGACGCCGAAGGCATGACCGGCGTCGCCGGGTTCGATGGCTATCGGATATTTCATTGCTCTGCTCCTTTACTTCAGTCCGGCCTGTTTCAGCAGCTTGTGCACGAGGCCGGTACCTAAAACTTCGTTTTCTTTGGTGGCATCTGCGGTTTTGGGCCGGATAACCTGGGCGACTCGCGGCGTCTCCGAAAGCTTGGAAATTAACCCCGGCAGCGCTTATTCCAGATGCGTGTCGAGGCCGGATTCGGCCATCTCGGCGGCGCGCAGTTGTGCTTTGGCCTTGTTCAGCGTTTCCTGCCATTCGCTGTCGGGATCGGAATCGGCGACGATGCCGGCGCCGGCCTGCACATAGATGCGGCCGTCCTTGACGACTGCCGTGCGGATGGCGATGGCGAGATCCATGTCGCCATTGAAGCCGAGATAGCCGACGCTGCCGGCATAAATGCCACGTTTCGTCGGCTCCAGCTCGTCGATGATTTCCATCGCGCGCACCTTGGGCGCGCCGGAGACCGGGCCGGCCGGGAAGGTGGCGCGCAGCACCGAGACCGGGCCTTCGTCGTCCTTCAGCTCGCCTTCGACGTTGGAGACGATGTGCATGACGTGCGAGTAGCGCTCGACGGCGTATTGCTCGGTAACCCTGACGCTGCCGGTCTTGGCGATGCGGCCGACGTCGTTGCGGCCGAGGTCGAGCAGTTGCAGGTGTTCGGCGCGTTCCTTCTCGTCGGCGAGCAATTCCGCCGCCAGCACGGCATCCTCGGCGGCCGTGGCGCCGCGCTTCCTGGTGCCGGCGATGGGGCGCAGGGTGATGCGCCGTTGCTGTTGATCACCTGCGCCTTCGCTTTCGAGGCGCACGAGGATTTCCGGCGAGGCGCCGACCACCTGAAAGTCGCCGAAGTCGAAAAAGAACATGTAAGGCGAGGGATTGAGCGTGCGCAACGCGCGGTAGAGCGCCAGCGGGCTCGCGGTAAAAGGTTTGCTCATGCGCTGCGACAGCACCACCTGCATGACATCGCCATCGATGATGTATTGCTTGGCGCGGCGCACGGCGGCCTTGAAATCTTCTTCGGGAAATTCAAAAGTCGGCGCTGGCGAGACGGCGGCGGTGTCGGCGGGCAATTGCACCGGGGCGCGAAGTTTGGCGATCAGCTCTTTCAGCCGCGCCTGCGCCTGCCGCCAGGCGCCGGGGAAGCCCGGCTCGGCATACACCACCAGGGTCAGCTTGCCCGAGAGGTTGTCGACGATGGCGATTTCTTCCGACAGCAGCAGCAGGATGTCCGGCACGCCAAGCGGGTCGGGCTTGCTCATGTTGGCCAGCTTGGGTTCGATGTAGCGCACCGTGTCGTAGCCGAAAACACCGACCAGGCCGCCACAGAAGCGCGGCAAGCCCGGCAGATCAGGCACCTTGAAGCGCGCCATGAACTCCGAGATATACGACATCGGGTTGGTGTGCTCGCGCCGCTCGGCGACGCGGTTGCCGGTCAGCAGCAGAATGGTCGAGTCGGTTACGGCGATGCGCGTCGGCGTGGTCAGACCGATGAAGGAGTAGCGGCCGAAGCGTTCGCCGCCTTGCACCGATTCGAGCAGATAAGAGTGCGGCCCGTCGGCGAGCTTCAGGTAGATCGACAGCGGTGTGTCGAGGTCGGCGAAGGTTTCGAGGGTAACGGGAATGCGGTTGTAGCCCTCGAGGGCCAGGCGTTCAAAATCATCTTCAGTCATGGAATGGCGGCGATCTGCTGGGCAGCTTCAAGAATCGAGCCGACTATAGCATCGGCGGCGAGCCCTTGGACGTCCTGGCCTTCGTTGTAGCCGTAGGGCACCAGGAAGACCTTGCAACCGGCCGCGCGCCCGGCCTTGAAATCGTGCACCGAATCGCCGATCAGCAGCGTGTCGGCGGGCGAGACATTCATGCGGCCGCAGGCCCAGATCACCGGCATCGGATCAGGCTTCGGCTTCGGCAACTGGTCGCCGCTCACCGTGACGCTCAGGTAGGGCGCCAGCCCGGTGCGTTCGAGCAGGGGCAGGGTGAAAGCTTGTGCCTTGTTGGTGATGACGCCGAGCGGCAGACCCAGAGCCTTGAGCGCCTGCAATCCCTCGACGACGCCGGGGAAGGGTTTGGCGGCGCGACCGTTGAAGTGTGCGTAATGTTTCTTGAAACTGGCGAGTGCGTCGTCTGGCGGTGGCGCGGGATCGTCGGCCGCTTCGAGCTTGCCGGCGAGCACGCGCTTGACCAGATTCGGGATGCCGCGCCCGACGTAGGCGCGGATGTCCAGGACGGCGACCGGCGGACGGCCGAGATCGGCCAGCATGCCATTGGCGGCGGCATGCAGATCGAGCACGGTGTCGAGCAGCGTGCCGTCGAGGTCGAGCAGGACGGCTTTGACGGAAATCAAACCTTTGCCAGTTCCGCGCGCATTGCGGCGATAACGCTGTTGTAACGCTGCGGATCGCTATCCTTGCCGGCGCCAAAGATGGCCGAGCCGGCGACAAAGGTGTCGACGCCCGCGCGTGCCACTTCGAGAATGTTGGCCGGGCCGACGCCGCCATCGATTTCGATGCTGACCTTGAGGCCGCGCGCATCGATCATCTTGCGTACCTGACGTGCCTTGTCGAGCACATAGGGGATGAATTTCTGGCCGCCGAAGCCGGGGTTCACCGACATCAGCAGCACCATGTCGAGCTTGTCGAGCGTGTATTCGAGAACATCCAGCGGCGTGGCCGGGTTGAAGACCAGGCCGGCCTTGCAGCCGCATTCCTTGATCAGGCCGATGGTGCGGTCGACATGCTCGGAGGACTCCGGATGGAAGGTGATGTAGGTGGCGCCGGCCTTGGCGAAGTCGGGGATGATGCGGTCGACGGGCTTGACCATCAGATGCACGTCGATCGGCGCGGTGACGCCGTGCTTGCGCAAGGCCTCGCAGACCAGCGGGCCGATGGTCAGGTTGGGCACGTAATGGTTGTCCATCACGTCGAAATGCACGATGTCGGCGCCGGCTTTGAGCACGTTATCGACCTCTTCGCCGAGTTTGGCGAAGTTGGCGGACAGGATGGACGGGGCGATGCGGAATGTCGTGGTGGCGACCATGGAGAGGCTCCTCTATTGATTAAATTGGAATGAACCCGATTGTATCGGTGCCGTGGATTGGCGCGGCTAACAATTTTTGATGCCAACTATAAGCAAGGACGCCAGAATGGCTGATGCAAAAAAGCACGAAATCACGATCGACGTTCTGACGCAATATCTGCCGGAACAGTCCGATCCCGAAGCCGGGCGCTATTTTTTCATCTATACCATCTCGGTGACGAACAGCGGCACGGTGGCCGTGCAGCTCATTGCGCGCCACTGGATCATCACCGACGCCGCCGGCAAGGTGGACGAAGTGCGCGGCCTGGGTGTCGTCGGCCATCAACCCTTGTTGAAGCCGGGCGAATCCTTCGAATACACCAGCGGCTGCCCATTGGCGACGCCGGTGGGCACCATGCGCGGCAGCTATCAGATGGTTGCCGAAGATGGCACGCGCTTCGAAGCGCCGATTTCAGAGTTCGTGCTGGCGATGCCCCGAACTCTCCACTAATCCCTCCACTGATCTTTGCATCAACAAATCAGCCTCGGCCGCGGAGAGGGTTTTCCACGGCAGGGGAAAGAGCCCCGGCACTTTTTTCATGTAGTCCCGGTAAGCCGCGCCGAAATGGGCTTCCAGCTTGCGTTCTTCGAGGCGTGAGCCGATCACGAAATAGAGCGTGATGGCGGCGGCCGAAACCAGCCAGGGCGCGTTCATGTCGCGCGTCCAGATCAGCAGCAGCCCAAGCGCGTACCACGGGTGGCGCACATGGCGATGGAAGGGCGAGATGTGCAGCCCTTCGTGTTCGACGGCATCGCGGCGGCGCTCTTGCAGCGCCCGCGTGCCAAGAAACTCGCCCATGTCGTAGCCGGTCGAGGAAAACCAGAAGCCGACCAGCGCCGCGAGCGCCAGTCCGTTCGCCAGCCATGCCGCCAGACCTGTCCAGCGCCACAGCCAGTCGCCGGGAATCGCGTAGGTCGCCCACAAGAGCGGCAGCAGCGCGATGAGGGCAATGGCGTTGTAGCTCAGACGGTAATACGGGGAAAAACCCGGCCAGCGCCGCGTCACCCAGGCTTTGACCGTTAGCGCGGCGAGCAGCGAATGCAGGGCTGCGTAGGCGATCCAGCCCAGCGCAAGCCAGAAAAGATCATTCAACTCCGGTAGTCCGCGTTGATCTTCACGTAGTCGTAGCTGAAGTCGCAGGTCCAGACGTTCGCCGTCTGGCTGCCGCGGCCGAGGTCGACGCGAATTTTGATTTCGGCGGGCTGCATCGCGGCGGCGCCGTCTTCTTCGCGGTAGCTCGCGGCGCGGCCGCCGTTTTCGGCGACGAGGATTTCATTTCCGCCGCTGCCCAGCCAGACGCGGACCTTGCTGTCGTCGAGGTCTTTGAGCGCGGGGTCGTTGTTCCAGGCGTAGCCGATGGCGGCGAGGATGCGGCCGAGATTGGGGTCGGAGGCGAAGAAGGCGGTTTTCACCAGCGGCGAGTGGCCGATGGCATAGCCGACCGCCTTGCATTCTTCGCGGGTGCGGCCGCCTGCCACGGCGATCTCGATGTATTTGGTGGCGCCTTCGCCGTCCCTGACGATGGCTTGCGCGAGTTCGCGGGCGACTTCGATCACGGCCTGCTTGAAGGCTGCCCAGCCCGGCGCGTTCGCCGACTCGAACTTCGCCGCGCCCTGGCCGGTGGCGATCAGCACGAAGGAATCATTGGTCGACGTGTCGCCGTCGATGGTGATGCAGTTGAAGGATTCGTCAGCCGCCTCCTTGACCAGGCTTTCCAGCAGCGGCTGACTGACCGCCGCGTCGGTGGCGACGAAGCCGAGCATGGTCGCCATGTTCGGGCGGATCATGCCGGCGCCCTTGGCGATACCGGTGATGGTGGTCGCCGTCTCGCCAGCGCCGACTTTTCGCGACGCGGCTTTGGCGACGGTATCGGTCGTCATGATGGCGTGCGCTGCGTCATGCCAGCCATCCGCCTTCAGCGCGGCCAGGCAGTCGGGCAGGCCAGCCACGAGACGTTCGACCGGCAGCGGTTCGAGGATCACGCCGGTGGAGAAGGGCAGCACCTGAGTGGCCTGGATGCCCAGCAGGTCAGCGGCGGCGGCGCAGGTTTGTCGCGCGGCGGCCAGGCCTGGTTCGCCCGTCCCGGCGTTGGCGATGCCGGTGTTGATGATCAATGCGCGAATACCCTCATGCTTGAGATGTGCGCGGCAGACCTGCACCGGTGCGGCGCAAAAGCGGTTCTGCGTGAATACCCCGGCGATGCGGCTGCCGGCGGCCAGCTCGATCACCGTGAGGTCGCGCCGATTGGCTTTGCGGATGCCGGCTTCGGTAACGCCGAGGCGGACGCCGGCGACGGCATGCAGTTGATCGGGAGCGGGGGTGGTGTAATTGACTGGCATGTTCGTGCCCCAAAAAATCCGGCAGGCGCTCAGAGCTTGCGCGGCTCGACCGTCGCCGCAGTGGCGATGCCGAGCGCACGCTGTGGCTTATTTCTTCGCTGTAATGCTGGCGTCCTCGACCAGCAGCGGATAGCTGTAGCCGCTGCCAAAATCGCGATTTTGCACCACCACGCCGGTCACCACGACCTTGTCGCCGACATTGGCGGTTTGCTTGCTGGTGACGATCAGGTTGTTGTTGCCGGCGTCGGCCTTGCCCGTGCCGTCCTGCACATGGACAAAGTTGCGGCCCATGATGTTGTTATTGACTTTCACCACATTGCCCTGGGCGCTGATCGTCTTGCCGGTAAGGGCTGCCTTGTTCTGGTAAATGGCGGCGACGGTCTGCGCTTTGGGTTCGGCGGCCTGTGCATTGAAGGCAACGGTGCCCGCGGAGGCGATCAGCGCGGCGAAAACGAGGGATGTAATTTTCATGAAAAACTCCTGCAAAAGTTTGAGGGTCGGTGCGGAATTATAGAGGGTCGGCCAAAGTCGGCGCTGGCAGGACGGCGCCGAAGACGTGTTGCCACAGCAAGCGCACGGCTGCTGCATGGGGCGCGACCTGCGCCGCCGCGATGCGGCCATCCAGATTGTTGAGCCGCCGCTGGTGTTGCAGGCGGCGGTATTCGCGGTAGGCATTGCGGACTTCATCGGCCAGTTGGGCGGGGATCAGTCCGCATTCGGCGGCGATCTTCAGCAGCGCGATGTTGCCGAGATTGCCGGTGAGGCGCGGATGGTCGCAGGCGTGGGCGAGGATCAGGTATTGCACGATGAATTCGACATCGACCAGCCCGCCGGGATCATGCTTGAGGTCAAAAATTTCCGCATCGCCCCGGCTGGCCAGGTTGGCGCTCATCTTCTGACGCATCGCCAGCACTTCTTCGCGCAACGCAGCGCGGTCGCGCCGCTGACAGAGGATTTCGCAGCGGATTTTTTCAAAGGCGGCGCCAATCGCGGGGTCGCCTGCGGTGAAACGCGCCCGGGTCAGTGCCTGGTGTTCCCAGATCCAGGCCGATTCGAGCTGATATTTGCGAAAGGCGGCCAGGGAACTGACGACCAGGCCGGCGTCGCCGTTCGGTCGCAGCCGCAGGTCGGTCTCGAACAGAATGCCGGAGGCGGTGCGCGACGACAGCCAGGTGTTGAGGCGCGTACTCAGTTTGGAATAGACCTCGGCGGCTTCCGGTGCGGGGTCGTCGAAAAGATAGACCAGATCAAGATCGGAGGCGTAGCCGAGTTCCTTGCCGCCGAGCTTGCCGTAGCTGATGACGGCGAAGGCGGGCATGTCGCGGTGCTTTTTGAGCAGTTTGCGCCAGGCCAGCACGATGGCGCGGCCGACCATGATGTCGGCGAGTTCCGAAAGGTGATCGGATAGCGTTTCAAGCTTGAGAAGTCCGGCGACATCCTGGGTGACGAGGCGGAACACCTGGGCGTGGTGTGCCTCGCGCAAGGCATCCATCTGCTGCTCGGTGTCGGGTTCCAGGAGGTCGGTCTGTTCGGTGAGTTGCTGGCGAAACGCCGGCCAGTCCGGCGGCATTTGCAGGAGGCGCGGATCGAGCAGTTCGTCGAGCAGGATCGGGTGGTGCAACAGGTAATCGGCCGCCCAACTTGATGCGCTGGCGATCTTCGCCACCTGGAGGACGGCATGGGGATATTGCAGCAGCAGCGCCAGATACGCGGCGCGCCGGCCGATGGCTTCGAGCAGGTCGAGCATGCGCGAGAGCGTGTCGTCGGGGTTCGGCGCGGTGGCGGCGGCCTTGATGACGTGTGGCACGAGTGCGTCGAAGCGATCCTTCGTCGCTTCGCTCATCTGCTGGTAGCGGCTGCCGCCGCGAATATTCGCGAGCCGCGCGCAAAGCGCCGCCGTGTCACCAAAGCCGAGTTTTGCGAGTGCCGCGCCCTGACCGTCGCTGCGATCCGGATGCGCCCAGACCGGGTCGAGCGCATGGTTCTGTTCGTTGGGGTCGGCAAAAATCGCCGCAAAGTGGCGTGCCACGGCCTGGCGGTGGTCGTCCAGCTCCATCAGCAGCGCTTCGTAATTGCCGAAACCCATCGCCCGCGCCACGCGCGCCTGATCGGCGGAATCTTCCGGCAGGGCGTGGGTCTGGGCATCGTCGAGATATTGCAGGCGATGTTCGAGGCGGCGCAGGAAACGATAGGCCGACGACAGCTCAACGACTGCGTCAAGATCGAGCTGGTCGCGATCCACCAGCAGTTTCAGCACTTCGAGCGTCGGCTTGATCTGCAGGGCGCGGTCGCGGCCGCCGCGAATCAACTGGAAGACCTGGGCGATGAACTCGATCTCGCGGATGCCGCCGGGGCCGAGCTTGACGTTGTTGGCCATGTCTTTCTTCACCACCTCGCGGCGGATTTGCGCGTGCAAATCGCGCATCGCATTGATGGCGCCGAAGTCGAGGTATTTGCGGAAGACGAAATGCTGCCTGAGGCTTTCCAGTTCATCCTGGCGCGGGCTGTGAGTCAGCGGCCGCGCCTTGATCCAGGCATAGCGCTCCCATTCGCGGCCCTGGGTGATGAAATAATTTTCCAGCATGTCGAAGGAACACGCCAGCGGCCCGGAATCGCCGTTGGGCCGTAGCCGCATGTCGACACGGAAGACCTGGCCATCGCCGGTGATGTCGGCGAGCGCGTTGATCAGTCCGCGGCCGACGCGGGAGAAAAACTCGAAATTGGAGATCGACTTTTTCCCGTCGGTGTCGCCGTCTTCGGGATAGACAAAAATCAGGTCGATGTCGGAGGAGACATTCAGTTCGCGGCCGCCCAGTTTGCCCATGCCGATGACGATCAGGTGCTGGCGCTCGCCCGCCGGGTTTTGCGGCGTGCCGTAACGCGCCACGAGGCCTGCTTCGACCACGGTCAGCGCGGCGGGGACGACGGTCTCGGCGAGCAGCGTCATGCTTTCGACGACTTCGGTCAGATCGGCCAGGCCGGCCAGGTCGCGGCTGGCGATGTGGGCCATGGCACGCTGGCGCAGACGGCGCAGCGCCGGTTTCAGGGTGTTTTCGTCCAGCGGTGCGCCAAGGGATGCTTCGTCCAGCCAGCGCTTGAGCAGCGAGTCATCCAGGGCGCGGGCATCCACACTCACCGCGGCGTCGATCGCCGCGACCATCTCGGGCCGGGCCTGAATCAGGCGGGCCAGATAGCGTGAGTAATCCACGGGAAGGGTTTGCAGGGAGGTCGGGGCTGTCATGGATTAAAATTCGTCGCGTAGTGGGGCTGCAAAAATTTGGGCTGCAAAAATTTGGGCTGCAAAATTGTGGCTGCAATTCTGGCCGTCGTGCGGGCCCCCGTGAAACCGCAACATTTTAGCCCTCCCTCGCCCCTTGCCTGCGCTACTCCCACACCTATCGCAATCCCCCCTTCGCTCACTGCTGACGTGGGGCGGGCGTTTGCTGTTGGCGCTTTACTTCGCGGCCGCCTTGCTGATACTCACCGGGCGGTATCTCATCCTGCCGGAGATTGCCGCCTACCGGGGCGCGATTGAACAGCAACTGTCCAGCGCCATTGGCCTGCCGGTCAAGATCGGCGCGCTGACGGCGGAATGGCCGGGATTGCACCCGCGTCTCGCCATCAAACAGTTGCAGGTGCATGACAGCGCGGGCCGGCCGGCGTTGTCCTTCGATCACGTCGATGCCGAGATCGGCTGGGCCTCGCTCTGGCACTTCAGTCTGCGCCTCTCCCGGCTTGAAATTGTCGCGCCGGCGCTCGACGTGCGTCGCACCGCCGACGGCGTCATTTATGTCGCCGGCCTGCTGGTGCAGGGGGATGGCGAAAGCGATTTCGCCGACTGGCTGCTCAAGCAAGACCGCATTATCGTGCGCGATGCGCGCATTGTCTGGCATGACGAACAACGCGGTACCCCGCCGCTGGAATTGCAGCAACTGCATTTCGAACTGAAAAATTCGGGCCGTCACCACAGTTTCGGTCTTTCTGCAGAGCCGCCGGCCGAGCTTGCTTCGCGGCTCGATCTGCGCGGCAATCTGGTCGGCCGCGATCCGGACGACCTGTCCGCCTGGCGCGGCGAGATTTATGCCGATGTCGAGCGGATCGATCTAGCGGCCTGGGCGCCTTGGTTCGATACAGCCAATACACCAGTGGAGCTGACGCGCGGCCTCGGCGGTTTGCGCCTCTGGCTGAGTTTCGAAAATCTGCTGGCCACGGGATTTACCGCCGATTTGCGGCTTGCCGACCTGGCCGTGCGCTTCTCGCCGAACCTGCCCGTATTGAGCCTGCGGCACCTCGAAGGCCGCCTGGCAGGTCGGCGCACCAGCGCGGGGCTGGCCGGGGAAATCAAGCGCCTGGCGCTGGCCACGGCGGATGGCATTGTGTTGCCGCCCACCGATGCCAGCCTGAAGCTCAACACCGGAGAGGACAAAGGGGGCGGCGAGTTCCGCGCCAATGGCCTTGACCTGGCGGCTATGACCGCCCTGGCGCGCTATCTGCCCCTGCCCGATGGCGCACACGCCCGCCTGCAAGCCTTTATGCCGCGCGGATTGGTGTCCGGGATCGAGATGAGTTGGCGCGGATCGCCCACGTCGACCACATCGCCCGCGCGCTGGCAGGTGAAAGGCCGCTTTGCCGACCTCGGCCTGGCGGCGCACAAGGAACTGCCGGAACTGCCGGGCTTTACCGGCTTGTCGGGGCGACTGGACGGCGACGAGCGCTCGGGTCAAATTCACCTCGATAGCCAGAACGCGCGGATCGAACTGCCGAAGGTGTTCGCCGAGCCGTCGCTGATGCTGACGCACCTGGCTGCCGAGATTGGCTGGCAGGTACCGGCGGCAGAGCCGGGCCAGTTTGACCTGTCGATTGCGCGTTTGGCTTTCACCAACCCCGATGCCAGCGGCGAAGTGACCGGCCGCTACCGCTACACCGGTCAGGGGCCAGGGGAAATCGATCTTTCGGCCAAGCTGACGCGCGGCGACGGCATGGCCGTCTGGCGCTACATGCCGCTGGCGGTGAGCAGCGCCACCCGCGAATGGTTGCGCACCGGCATCGTCGGCGGCCAGTCCAGCAATGCCACGCTGCGGCTCAAGGGGCCGCTGGCGCATTTTCCTTTCCGTGACGGCAAGCAGGGCATCTTTCAGGTCAAGGGCGCGTTTCAGGGAGCCACGCTTGATTACGCCACCGGCTGGCCGAAGATTACCGGCATCGACGGCGAACTGCTGTTCGAGGGCGCGCGCATGCTGATTCGCGGCCAGCGCGCCACCTTGTCCGGCGTCAAGCTGTCGAATGTGACCGCCGAAATTCCCGATCTCGAACACCATGAGGAAATCCTCACCGTGAATGGCCGGGCCAGTGGGGCGACGCAGCAGTTTTTCGACTTCATCGAGGCCAGCCCGGTGGGCGAACGCATCGACCATTTTACGCAAACGATGACCGCGAGCGGCCGTGGCGAACTCGATCTCAAGCTGGTGTTTCCCCTGCGTCATATGGCCGATACCCAGGTGCAGGGGCGCTACCGCTTCGCCGACAATCAGTTGCGCGTGTTGCCCGAGTTGCCGCCCTTTACCGCCGCCCAGGGCGAGCTTTCCTTCACCGGTGATCGCCTGCAGGCCAAGAATTTGCTGGCGCGACTGCTTGGCGCGCCGGTGACTCTGGATGTGTCTTCGGCGCCGGGTGGCGTGGTCCGCGTCACCGCGGTCGGCACGCTGTCGGCGCAGGCGCTCAGGCAGGAATACGGGCAGCAAGATGGGCAGAAATACGGTGGCGGGCTGGCGCTCGAACATCTTTCCGGCGAAACGGCCTGGCGCGCCACCGTGGAGGTGAAGAAGCCGGGCGCCGAAATCCGTATTGAATCGAATCTCGTCGGACTGGCTTCGAGCCTGCCGGAACCCTTCAACAAATCCGCCCGCGACAGCTTGAACCTGCGTGTCGACGGCCGCATCGAACCCAATCGCGACGACTGGACGGCGCGCCTGGGCCAGAGCGCGTCACTGCGCTTGCAGCAGGCGGGGAGCAAGGAGGCCTGGCGCGGCCGGATTGCGCTGGGCGAGGCGGCGGCAGAGCAGACGCCAACCCTGCCGGCGCGCGGCGTGACGCTGGCCATTACCCAGCCCCGCCTTGATCTCGACGCCTGGCGGCGCCTGCAAGACAAACCAGTCGCTGGCGAGGCCAAGCCTGCCGTGCCGGCCCTGAGCCTGGCCGCGCTGGAGTTGCAAAGCGCCGAACTGCTTGCCTTCGGCCGCACGCTCCATGATGTTAGGTTAAGCGGCGTGCGCGCCGCGGAGCGCTGGCGCTTCACTATCGCGAGCCGCGAGGCGCAGGGACAATTACAGTGGGATGGGGATGTGGCCGGCGCCGGGCGCATCACGGGACGCTTCGCGCATTTGACGCTGCCGGCGTCCGAGCAGATGCAGCCCGCCGCGACCGGGGTCGAGGATGCGGGGCAGGAGATGCCGGCGATCGACTTGCAGATTGATAATTTCAAATTGCGCGACATGAGTCTGGGCGAGGTCAAGGTGGCCGCTGAAAATCGCGCGGGCGCCTGGCGCGCGCGGCTGGACGTCAAAAACGACGCCGCTCACCTGACGGGCGAGGGGCGCTGGCGACCGGGTCACACCGCGCTCAGCTTCAAGCTCGACGCCAACAATGCGGAGAAACTGCTCGGCCGGCTGGGCCTGCCCGACGCCATGCGGCGCGGCGCGGCAATTATCGAAGGTGACGTGAACTGGAGCGGCACGCCGTTTGCCTTCGATCTGCCGAGTCTCGCGGGCAATCTCAAAATCGAGGCCACCAAGGGACAATTCAAGAGACTCGAGCCGGGTGTCGGTCGGCTGCTGGGCGTGCTCTCCTTGCAATCCCTGCCGCGCCGCATCACCCTCGACTTCCGCGACATTTTCAGCGAGGGCTTCGCCTTCGACAGCATTACCGGCACGGCGCAAATCAATCGTGGCCTGATGAAAACCGACGAACTGAATATTCGCGGCCCGGCGGGGCGGGTACTGCTGGCGGGGCAGGTCAATCTGCTTGAGGAGACGCAGGACCTCAAGGTGCGGGTGCAGCCCGCCGTCGGGGAGAGCATTGCCGTCGGCGCGATGATCGTGAACCCCGTGGCCGGCGCGGTCGCCTGGGCCGCCCAGAAAGTGCTGGGCGACCCGCTCGATCAGGCCTTCGCCTTCGAATACGCCGTCAGCGGCCCCTGGAGTGATCCGAAAGTGGAAAAACTAATTCGTCTACCGCCCGCGGAGAATCGTTTGCCATGACAAACAGATTGCGTTTGGCCGCGCTGCAGATGATCTCTGGCCCGGAACTGGCGCCCAATCTCGCCACCGCCGCGCGACTGATTGCCGAGGCGGCGGGGCAGGGCGCGCAGTTGGTGGCGCTGCCCGAATATTTCCCCATCATCGAAGCCAGCGCTGCCACGCGCCTGGCGGTGCGCGAGACCGAGGGCCACGGCCCGATTCAAGACTTGCTGGCCGAACTGGCGGCGCGCCATGGCCTGTGGATCGTTGGCGGCTCCACTCCGCTCCTGGCGGACGACCCGCTGAAATTTAGAAACAGCAGTCTCGTGTTCGATCCGTCCGGTCGCCAGGTGGCGCGCTACGACAAGATTCACCTGTTCGGTTTTCGCAGGGGCGAGGAATCCTACGACGAGGCGGCGATCATCGAGGCTGGCGCGCCGACGCCGATGGCCTTCGACGTTTCATGCGGCGTCGGCAGGCTGCGCGTTGGCCTGGGCATTTGCTACGACCTGCGTTTTCCCGAACAATTTCGCGCGCTGGGCGAATTGGACCTGATCGTGCTGCCGGCCGCCTTCACCGACACCACCGGCCGCGCCCACTGGGAGGCGCTGCTGCGCGCCCGCGCCATCGAAAATCAGTGCTATGTGCTGGCGGCGGCGCAAGGCGGTCGGCATCCCGGTGGCCGCGTCACGCATGGCAACAGCATGATCATCGACCCCTGGGGCGAGGTGCTCGCGCGGCTCGACAAGGGCGAGGGCGTCATCGTCGCGGAACTTGATCCCGCGCGGATTGCCGAAGTCAGGGAAAGCTTGCCGGCGCTCAGGCACCGCAGGCTGTAAACTCGACCGCACGCAAAAGTCGGCGCTGGCCTCATTGGCAAATAAGTGGCGCCTCACGGATAAATCTTTGGACCTCCCCATGAGCATCGATCAAGACAGCCTTTTACGCACCGCCGAGCAGCACCTGCTGACGCCCTACAACCTCTCCACGCCGCAATTGTCGGGCGTGTTTGGCGAGATGTTCGGCCACCGGCTGGATGCCGCCGATCTCTATTTCCAGTTTGCCCGTTCCGAAGCCTGGAGCCTCGAAGAGGGCATCGTCAAGTCCGGCAGTTTCAATATCGAACAGGGCGTCGGCGTGCGCGCCGTCAGCGGCGAGAAGACCGCCTTCGCCTATTCCGACGAAATCAGCCTGCCGGCGCTTTTGGGCGCTGCGCGGGCGACGCGGGCGATTGCCGCCCATGGGGGCAGTGGCCGCGCACCACTTCTGACCGGACGCGGCGTGCCTGCCTTGTATGCTGGCGCCGATCCACTCGTCTCGCTGCCCGACGCGGACAAGGTCAGCTTGCTGGAGCGCCTCGAACAATTCGCCCGTGCCGCCGACCCGCGCGTCACGCAGGTCATGGCGCATATCGCCGGCAGTTGGGAAACCGTGCTGATCGTCCGCTCCGACGGCCATCTGGCCGCCGATGTGCGACCGTTGTCACGGGTGTCGGTCACCGTCATCCTCGAAGCAAACGGCAAGCGCGAACAGGGTTCGGCCGGCGGCGGCGGCCGTTTCGACTATGGTTATTTCGACGACACGGTGCTCAAGGAATATGCGCGGCTGGCCGTGCATCAGGCCGCCATCAACCTGACGGCGCGTCCCGCCCCGGCCGGTGAGATGACCGTGGTGCTCGGTAACGGCTGGCCGGGCATCCTCTTGCACGAAGCCATCGGCCATGGTCTCGAAGGCGATTTCAACCGCAAGGGCAGTTCGGCGTTTTCCGGCCGTATCGGTCAGCGCGTCGCGGCAAAGGGCGTGACCGTCGTCGATGACGGCACCCTCCCCGACCGGCGCGGCTCGCTGTCGGTGGATGACGAAGGCAACCCGACGCAGCGCACCGTGCTGATCGAGGACGGCATCCTCGTCGGCTATCTGCAGGACACCCTCAACGCGCGTCTCATGAAGGTCGCGCCGACCGGCAACGGCCGCCGCGAATCCTATGCCCACATGCCGCTGCCGCGCATGACCAACACGACGATGCAAGCCGGCGACAAGGATCCCCGGGAAATCATCGCCTCGGTAAAGAAGGGGCTGTATGCCGCCAACTTCGGCGGCGGCCAGGTCGACATCACCAGCGGCAAATTCGTCTTCTCCGCCGCCGAGGCCTACCTGATCGAAAACGGCAAGATCGGCGCCCCGGTCAAGGGGGCGACGCTGATTGGCAACGGCCCGGATGTGCTGACACGGGTTTCGATGATCGGCAACGACCTCGCCCTCGACCCCGGCGTAGGCACCTGCGGCAAGGAAGGCCAAAGCGTGCCGGTTGGCGTTGGTCAGCCGACCCTGCGGATTGACGGTTTGACTGTTGGTGGCACGGGGTGAGTCTGTTCGCTGCGCTGCGGTAAAATCGCCCGTTTTCCGTTCCGGGCAGCCACCATGAAACACATCGTCGACGACGTACGCATCCGCGAGATCAAGGAACTTTCACCGCCTGGCCACGTCCTGCGCGAATATCCCGCCACCGAGCCTGCTGCCGCGACGACCTATGAGGCGCGTAGCGGCATTCATCGCATTCTCCACGGCGCCGATAACCGGCTGGTGGTGGTGGTGGGGCCCTGCTCGATTCATGATTTCGATTCGGCGCTGGAATATGCGCGCCGCCTCAAGGCCGAGCATGACCGGCTGGCCGGCGATCTTCTGATCCTGATGCGCGTTTATTTCGAGAAGCCGCGCACCACCGTGGGCTGGAAGGGTTTGATCAACGATCCGCGCATGGACGGCAGCTTCAAGATCAACGAGGGCGTGCGGTTGGCGCGGCGGCTCCTGTGGGAACTGAATGGCATGGGGCTGCCCTGCGCCACCGAGTTTCTCGATACCATCATTCCGCAATACACCGCCGACCTGATCAGTTGGGGCGCGATCGGCGCCCGCACCACCGAATCGCAGGTGCACCGCGAACTGGCCTCCGGTCTTTCCTGTCCGGTCGGTTTCAAGAATGGCACCGACGGCAATATCAGGATCGCCGTCGACGCGATTCGCGCCGCGCAGTCGCCGCACCATTTTCTTTCGGTGACCAAGGCCGGGCATTCGGCCATCGTGTCGACCAACGGCAACGAGGACTGTCACATCATCCTGCGTGGCGGCAAGCAAACCAATTTTGATCACGCCAGCATCGAGGCTGCCTGCATCGATCTGGGCAAGTCCGGCCTGGCGGCGCGGGTGATGGTCGACTTTTCGCACGGCAACAGCCGCAAGGATTTCAAGCGACAGATGGAGGTGTCGACCGATGTCGCCGCCCAACTGTCGGCCGGCGAGGATCGCATCTTCGGCGTGATGATCGAGTCGCATCTGAACGAAGGCCGGCAGGACCCGCATCCCGGCAAGCCGCTCGCCCACGGCGTGTCGATCACCGATGCCTGCCTGGGTTGGGACGATACCGTGACGGTGCTCGATCAACTGGCCGAGGCGGTGCAAAAACGCCGCCTGGCGCTGGCCGCGCGCTAAATAAACGTGGCGCACGCTGCCCAGCGTCTGTTCTACACGGTCGTTGGCCTGACGCTGGTCTTTCGCCTGTGGCTGGCGGCAGCCATGCCGATCACCGGCGACGAAGCCTATTTCATCTGGTGGGGGTGGATTCCCGATTGGGGCTTCTACGATCACCCGCCCATGATCGGCTGGTGGCTGGCGGCTTTGCTGGCGGTTGGCGATGCCGAGTGGTGGCTGCGTCTGCCGCAGGTGGTGCAGCCGGTGCTCTTGGCGCTGGCGGTGCGCTGGGCCTGGCCGCGCTTGTGGCCGGAGCAGTCGGAACGACGCGACTGGGCAGCGCTGCTGGTGCTGCTGGCCCCCGTGAATGTCTGGAATGTGTTTGTCACCACCGACACCGCGCTGATCTATTGCGCCGTGCTGTCCGGGTTGGCCTGGCTTTTCGCCAGTCGTGAACAGGGCGGCAATGCCTGGCGCTGGTATGTGATTGCGGGAGTTTTTCTTGCAGGCGCGGTGCTGTCGAAATATTTTGCCGCGCTGCTGGGGTTTGCCTACCTGATCGATGTGCTGTGCCGCCGGACGGCAGGAGCCTTTGCCTGGCTGGCTATCACTTATGCCGCTACCGTGCCGGCCCTCTTGCTGATGGCCTGGTGGAACGCCGGCAACTGCTGGCCGAACTACATGTTCAACTTCGTCAATCGGCATGGCGCGCACTCCGGCATCGGCATTGAAAATCCCTTGATTTATGCGGCAACGCTGGCCTATGTGCTGACGCCGCCGGTGCTGTGGTTGCTGTTCAGGCGCCGTCCCACCAGCGCCGACTTTGCGCTGGCGGGACACCAAACCACCGCCAGCGCCGACTTTTCTACAGTCGATCGCAGCCTGGCCACGCTGGTGGCCGTGCCCTTGCTGCTGTTCGCCGCCTTGTCGCTCTTCAGAACCGTCGGCCTGCACTGGGTGCTGGCCTTTGTGCCGTTTGCCCTGTTGCTGGCGGTGCGGCGGTTGTCCGACCCCGCCTTGCCGAAACTGGCGTGGTTTTTCATGGGCTTCGCCGCGCTGCATCTGGCCGTCGCCCTCGTCGTTTCGCGGTTGCCGCTGGAGACCTGGCGCTCGTCCAAGCTCTATCCCGGCCTGGTGCTCACCTTTGAAAGTCGCACCCTCGTAGAGCGTGCCGCGCCGGGAGATAGCCTGTTGGTTTCCGACGGCTATTCGAATGCGGTGATCCTCGGCTACAACCTGCGGCGTTATGTGCCCGTGCTGGGCATGGCGTCCAGCCACGCGCGGCATGACGACATTCTCACCGACTGGCGGTTGCAGGATGGGCGCGACATCACTGTTTTGCGCAAGACGGCGCCTAACCCGGATGAATACACGGCCTGGTTCCAGAGCGTCACCACCGACAGCTTCGAATATCGCGGCGCGCCTTACTGGGTGGTGCGCGGGCGCGGTTTCGATTACGCGGCCTACCGCGACAGCGTGCTCCTCGAAGTGCGCCGCCGCTATTACGCGCTGCCGCACTGGTTGCCGCAGACGAGTTGCTATTTTTGTGATCGCTATTTCCAAGGGGCCACATGCACCCGCTGATCCAACTGCTCCGACCACACCAGTGGGTCAAAAACGGCTTTGTTTTCGCCGGCCTGCTTTTCAGCCATTCCTGGAACGACCCCGCGCTGGTGACTCAGGCGCTCGCGGCGTTTGTGGCTTTCTGCCTGATTTCATCGGCGGTGTATGTGATGAACGATCTGCTGGACCGCGAGCAGGATCGGCGCCATCCGGAAAAATGCCGCCGCCCGCTCGCCAGCGGCACAGTGAGCGTGCCGGCGGCGCTGGTGCTGGGCGGTGTTTGCCTGCTGCTGGGTCTGGGGCTTGCATTTGGACTGTTTGTGGCGCCCGCGTCGCAGGCGCCGTGGATCTTTGTCGCGTATTTCCTGTTGAACGTCGCCTACAGCCTTGGCTTGAAGCATGTCGTGGTGCTCGATGTCTTCATCATCGCCGCCGGCTTCATGCTGCGACTCCTCGCCGGCACGCTCGGGCTGGGCATCTGGCCTTCGCACTGGTTGCTGTTGTGCGGCCTGATGCTGACGCTGTTTCTTGGCTTCGCCAAGCGCCGCGCCGAATTGAACGTCCTGGTGGCGGACAGCGGGCAGCATCGGCGCGTGCTCGATCAATACACGCCGGCCATGCTGGATCAATTCACCACCCTGTCGGCCGGCGCGACGATGATGGCTTACAGCCTCTACACGGTCAGCGCGGAAACCATCGCGCTCCACGGCACACCCTGGCTGATTGCCACCGTGCCTTGCGTGCTTTACGGCCTGTTGCGCTACCTGTATCGCTTGCACCGTGCCGGCGGTGGCGGCGACCCCGCGCGCGAATTGCTGACCGATCCGCATTTGCTGGGAATATTTGCGCTTTGGCTCACACTGGTCATCTGGCTGCTGGCATAAGGCGTCCGTTTGAGCGTTCAGCGCTTCAAGCGTTGACCCCCTTCTGCCACAACACGTCGCCACGGCCGGCGTGTTTGTTCAGCCAGCGCGCCAGCACGAACAGCAGGTCGGATAGCCGGTTCAGGTATTGACGGGAAGCCTCTGCCACGGGTTCGGTTTGTGCCAGCAGGACCACGGCGCGTTCGGCGCGCCGGCAGACGGTGCGGGCCTGATGCGCCAGCGCGGCGGCGCGCGTGCCGGCGGGCAGAATGAATTCCTTCAGGGGCGCCAGTTCGGCGTTGAAACGGTCGATGGCGGTTTCCAGTCGTCCCGGCTGCGTGGCCTTGAGAAAGACTCCGCCGGGCACTGACAGTTCGCCGCCCAGGTCGAACAGGTCGTGCTGCACGCCCGTGAGCAAGCTGCGCACCTCATCCGGCATTTCTTCGCAGAGCAGCACCCCGAGGATGGCATTCAGTTCATCGACATCACCGAGCGCGGCAACGCGCGGGGCATCCTTGCCGACGCGCGAACCATCGCCCAGGCCGGTAGTGCCGGCGTCGCCGGTGCGGGTATAAATTTTCGAGAGTCGATAGCCCATGTTTGAAAGTCGGCGCTGGCGGGACGGCGGCTTAAGAGCCGGGGTTGGCGCGCAGCATCATCTGCGACAGCTCGGCGGCCGAGTGGATGGCGAGTTTTTCCATCAGGTGCAGGCGATGCACCTGCACGGTCCGTTCGCTGATTTCGAGCCGCTGGCCGATCGTTTTGTTGGGCAGCCCCTCCGCGACCAGCCGGGCGACTTGCCGCTCGCGTGGCGACAGCCGCTGCAGTCGCTCGCACAACGCGCGTTGCACGCTGTCCTCCTCGTGGTGAGCAACACTGCAGCGCACCGCCATCGCGACTGCATCGAGCAGCGTCTGGTCCCGGAACGGTTTTTCGATGAAATCCCTGGCGCCGAGCTTCATTGCTTCGACGGCCATCGACACATCGCCGTGGCCGGTCATGAAGATGATCGGTAGCGCAATCTCGCGTTCATGCATGACGCGCTGCAGCTCAAGCCCGCTCATCTTCGGCATGCGGATGTCGAGGAGCAGGCAGCCGGGCGGCGCCGGGTCGGTCCAGGCAGCGAGAAAGCCTTCGGCCGAACTGTGCGGCGCGACGCGCCAACTGGCCGATTCGAGCAGAAAGGTCAGGGCGCGCAGCAGCGCGGCGTCGTCGTCGATGACATGAACCAGCGGTGGCGGGGTGTTATTTGGCATGGCGTGCGTCGGGCAGGTTGAAACGGAAGACGAGACCCGGAGGCGGATCACGCGGCTCGACCTGCAAGCGGCCGCCGTGCGCCTCGGCAATGCTCTTGCAGATCGCCAGTCCCAGTCCGAGACCGTCGGGCTTGGTCGTGAAAAAGGGTTCGAACAGATGGGCGAAAGTCTCGGCCGGCACGGGCGGCCCGCAGTCGGCGACGGCGATCGAGACGACGCCATCGCCCTTCGCCAGGCTGATATCGATTTCGCGTTCGTCGGCCGGCAGTTCGCGCATGGCGTCGGCGGCGTTCTTCATCAGGTTGAGCAGCACTTCCTGCAACTGCAAATGATCGGCCTCGATCTGCGCACCCAGCGGCAACCAGTCGTCGATCGTGATCTCGGGCAGGTCGGGTTGCAGGTGGGAAAACAGGGCGACCGCTTCATTCACGGTGCTGCCGATGGACTTGCATTCGCGCACGGCCAGGCGTTTCTTGGTGAAGGCCCGCACGCGACGGATCACGCCGTCGGCGCGCTCGGTCTGGGCGACGATTTCCCGGTTGGTCTCGGCCACCAGGGCGGCGTCGACCGGTCCGGCGGCGCAACGCCGCGCCAGCCCCTGGGCGAAAGCGGCGATGGTGGCCAGGGGCTGATTGAGTTCGTGCGCCAGGGTACCGGCCATCTCGCCGAGGATGGACAGGCGCGCCATGTGTTCGGCATCTTTCTGCAACTCGCTGGCCTGTGCCCTGGCGGCCTGCAACTCGGCGGTGCGGCGCCTGACCAGATACTCGACGCGCACGGCGTGGACGACCCCACCGACGAGAATCAGGAGGACTGCCAGCAGAAAAAAGCGGTGGTTCTTGAGCACCCCCTGGAACGTGGACGTACGCAGGTCGGCGTAGGGGCCGAGCATCATTTCGCGGTAGAGCTCGCTCACCGGCTGGTAGTCGGCAGGTACGTCCCACGTCATGCCCGAGGGTGATGGCGGCAGCGACAGCAGCGCCATGGCCACGTCTTTGGCCAGTTGGCGATCGACGCGACGCGCGGCGGCAATTGGCCAGTCGGGGTAGAGCGGGGTCGAGGTGGCGCAGGGGAAGCCGGGCGTCGGGCGCTCTGCCACCACTTTGTAATCAGCGGCGCGCAGCATGTCACGGGCCGCCAACTGCTCGAACAGGCAGGTGCGGATGATGGCGGCGTCGGCTTTGCCGCTACTCACCGCCTCGATGGCCTGGCGCATCGGAAAACCGATGAACAGCAGCCGGGCGTCGCCGACTTCCAGATCGACGCCGACGCGCAAAAATTCGCGCGCCGCCACCAGGTAGCCGCCGAAGGCATCGGGGGCCATGGCGGCGATGCGCTTGCCGCGCAGATCTGTCAGTTGCCTCAGGTCGTCACGGCTGGCCAGGGTCAACACCACCGAGCCCAAGGACTCTTTCGACGACAGCGCCTCGCGCAGCGTCACCGTGGCGATGCGCTGAATGCCGAATTCGGCGGCCAGCGCCACATACTGGCTGCTGTTGGTGATCACGAACGCCAGTTCGTCGGCCTGGACGGCCTCGCGCATGGCCGGGCCGGCCAAAGAACGCACCTCGAAAGTGCGGCCTGGAATGGCCGCAGCGAGCTGCGCCGGCAGATCATCCCAGTTGGATAATTCTTCGCCGGTTCCCCGGTAGGCCAGCACCCCTATGCGTATCGGGGCCGCATTGGTCGCTAGGGCGCAGATGGGCCAAATGATCAGCAGGATCAATAGACACGAGGCGGCGGCGAGAAGGCGACGAGCTGTCATCAGCCGAAATATACGCAGTTTTGCGTAGGTCGCTACGGCATCTCCACAGTTCCCCTGCTGGCGCGAGTGTCGTAATTTGTCGATGGCACAAGGCAGGGAAAACACACCGCCAGACGAATATTTGCGGTGCTACACTTTTCCCGTTTCTGTGCAGAAAGTAAGTTCGAATTTCAACCAAGGAGATCTTTATGAAAATGTTTGATTTCAGTCGCAATCTGCTTCTGACCGCTTTTGCGTCGTGCGCTTTTGTTGCGGCGGCCCCGGCGCTGGCGCAGGAAACCCCCAGCGCGGTGCCCGGTGTCGAAATCATCGATTCGGTACAAGTTAAGGATCTTATGAGCAAGGGCGTCAAAATGTATGACGTGCGCGTTCCTGGCGACTATGCCGAAGCACACATCAAGGGTGCTATCAGCCTGCCTTACACCAACAAGAGTGAGAACAACCCCAGCTTCGACGCCAGCAAAGACCTTTGGGATGTGAGCAAGTTGCCCGCCGACAAGGCCGTGCCCGTCATTATCCAGGGCAATGGCCCGTCCGGATGGCGCCATTACAAGGCTGCCGTGCTCACCGTGAAAGCTGGCCACAAGAAAGTCTATTGGCTGCGCGAGGGCATTGACGGGTGGAAGAAAAAAGGCTTTCCGACTGAATAAGTAGCGGCATTAACCGCCTTACCCCGCCCGGCACTCGCCACTTGTTCGAGGGTCGGGCGGTCTTTTTTGTGGTCAATCTTCTTCCGCGGAGCAGTCAATGAACAGCATCAAGGCGAAAATATTCCTGGGCGGCATCCTGGCGGTACTGGTTTCCCTCATTCTCGCAGTGGTCGGGGTGTATAGCACCAACCAGGGAACGGAAGCGCTCGCCACGGTTTACGAAAAGCAGGTGCTGGCGTCGTCCGCTTTGAAGGAGGTGGATCGTCACCTGAAGGAAACGCGTTACCGCATGGCCGCCACCTCACTCGGCGTGCTGCCTGGTGCCAGCAGCAACAACGCGCTGAACGAGGCCAAGGTGGAAATCCCCAAGCAGTGGGCAACCTACAAGGAAAAGACCCGCGACGGCGCCAAGGATGCCGAAGTTGCCGAGCAAATCGCGATCTTCGAGAAGCAGCTTGAACTGTTGCCGCAGCTCACGGACAAACTGGGGAGTGCTTACGCCATTGACGACGTAAACACGATCGGCGGTTTGCTGGCGAACGATTGGCCGGTTTTTCACTCGAAAATGCTGAAGCCGATTGCGAAGCTGGTGACTGCCAGCGAGGCCTCCGTCAAACAGACCTACGAAACCAGTCAGGCCAACGGCAAACGACTGATCTATCTTGTCCTCGGCGTCTTCGCGGTTGGCGCTCTGGTCTTGCTGGCGGGCATCATTTTCCTTTCCAAGAACATCAATTGCGGCGTCCAGGCACTGAAAGAGACGCTGGCCCGGGTGTCCGAGGGTGACCTGACCGCCGTCGTGCCATTCAAGCGCAGCGACGAATTTGGCGACATGGGGCGTTCGTTGGAAAACACCACGACGCACTTGCGGCAAATCGTCGAAGGCGTCAAGAGTGCTGCCGACAAGGCAGCGGGTGCCGCGGCAAGCTTGTCGCATCAGCTCGAACAGGTGATCACCCGGAGCGCAACGCGGGACGGCCGCGTCATGCAGGTCGCGGCGGCAATGGAAGAAATCAGCGTGGCGAATTCCGAAGTGGCGAGCGCCGCCGCTGATGCCGGCGAAGCGGTTCATCGCAATGAAAAATACGCGCGGGACGGTGATGCGAACATGAACAAAAACCGCGCCGCCATGGAAAAGGTGGTGAATACCGCCAATCACTCGGTAGCTATTGTCAGCAACCTGAACGAATCCATCCAGAAAATCGGCCAGATCACCACCGTGATCAGGGAAATCGCCGATCAGACCAACCTGCTGGCGCTGAATGCCGCTATCGAGGCGGCGCGCGCCGGTGAGCAGGGCAGGGGGTTTGCCGTGGTTGCCGACGAAGTCAGAAAGCTGGCGGAACGCACCAGCAACAGTACCAGCGAAATATCCGGCGTCGTCAAGTCCATCCGCGAGGGAACCGAGGCCGCCGTCGCTTCCATGGGCGAGGTCAAGCAGGACTTGCAGGTCAGCGCCCGCCTCAACGAAGAGACCGACAGCGCCCTGAAACAGATCGTTACCGCGGCAAACCAAGTCACCGGCCTGGTCGGCAGCATTGCCGCCAGCACCCGGGAGCAGACCTCCGCCACCGAGGATGTCGCGCGCAACATGGAAGAAATCTCCGGCCTCACCGAAGAAGATTCCGCCAGCATCCGCCAGGCCGGCAAAGCCGCCGACGATGTTTCCCATATCGCCGACGAACTGCAGCAACTGGTGGGCAAGCTGCGGGTTTAACCCCGCCGCCCCCTACGCAGAATTGCGTAGGGGGCTACAGTATCTCCACAATTCCCCCGCCGGTTTGAGTGTCGTAGCCTTCGTGCGCTGCATCAATGCGTTGTGATGGTTGTGCTTCTCTCACCTTGTGGAGGAATCTGGATATGTCATATAAATTGCTCGCGGCGCTGGCCGCCAGCCTGTTGCTCGGTTACCCGGTGGCGCATGCCACAACTCCCGAAGCGGCGCCCGCAGACGCGCCTCCGCCGCCGGCCGTGCCGGTATTCACGGTTGATAAAACCAGCCTCAGCAACGGCGGTGTGATTACCGTTACCGGCCAGACCGCGCCCGGCAAGATTGTGTATATCGAGGTGTTCAACGAAAACCCGGTGACCGGATCATTCTTCGACAGCAAGCCGAACAAGGAAACCGGCAAGATTCCCTACAAGCTCTACATGGCCAGCGAGATCCCGGCCTACTATCGCATTCACGTGCCCAAGGAAACACAGCCCATCCTTGACGATTTCAAGAAGGAAGGTCGGCCCTGGTCCTACTCGAGCGCGCTCTCGAATACCGGCGGCGAGGTCGTCTATCGCGAGCCGGGCAAGCACCCGATCACCGCTTACCAGGCCTCGCTGCAGGCCAGCATCGTCGGCTCGCGCGGCGAGGTGTTGCCGACACTGGACGACAAGGAGCGGGTGCGCCGCTCGATGCAGATCATCAAGGCGCGCTACCGCACGGTCGACAAACTGCTGGCGGCCAACATCGATCAGAAAGAAGACGGCAGCTTCACAGCCCTGATCACGATCCCCGCAGGTTCCGCGCCGGGCAAATACACCATTACCGCCGCCACCAGCAAGAAAGCAGTCAGCGTGCCGGTCGTGGTGGAGAACACGATCGCCCTGCCGCTGGTCTATATGGAAAACGCCGGCACCAGCCTCAACGTCTTCTATCCGTTCCTGATCGTGCTGGCGATGGCTACTTTCGGCGTGCTGATGGGCGCGGGCGGCGGTTTCATCATCAATCCGGTCCTGCTGATGTTGTTCCCGATCCCGCACAACGTGGTGGCCGGCACCGTCACTCCCACCGTGCTGTTCTCGCAGGCCAGCGGCGTGATCAACTACTCGAAGATCAAGTTCATCAGCTGGAAGGTGGGCGTCACGCTCGGCTTGGCCATGCTGGCCGGCGGCTTCATCGGGCCGGTGCTGACGACGATGGTCAGCGTCGACGAATTCAAGTTCGTCTTCGGCTGGATCCTCTTCATTCTCGCGGCATTGATGTTCTGGCAGACCACGCCGGGCTACATCTCCAAGAACAAGAAGGAACAGGCCATCCTCAAGGAATTCCAGAAGCGCGCCGAGGAAGCTATTGCCGCCAAGGCCGCCAAGGCCTGACCGGCCATCATCGAACAGGAGATAGAAAATGTACATGCACATCAATTTCTGGGGCAACGAGTTCAAGATCAACGTCATCGTTGGCTGTATCGGCGCCTTCCTCATCGCCGTGGTGTCGTCGATGTTTGGCTTCGGTGGCGGCCCCTTCATGGTGCCGCTGATGGCCGTGGTGTTGGGCTTGCCCATGTATGTGGTGGTCGGCAGCTCATTGCTCGCCATCTTCTTCAACACCATGATGAGCTCGGCACGGCACTACGGGTTTGGCAACTTCGACCTCGATCTGTTCCTGGTCATGTTCCCGGCGGCGATTCTGGCCGGCTGGATTGCGCCGAAGATCGCCAAGCGGGTCAATCCGCTGGTGGTCAAGCGGGTTGCCGTCGTCGGCCTGTCGCTGCTCGGGTTGTCGCTGCTCGGGTTGTTCTGAGCCGGTCTCCCCTACCGCACTCCCCTCTCCCCTTGCGGGAGAGGGGCTGGGGGAGAGGGAAAACGGGCATGACTTTC
>JAUXWU010000172.1 GCA_030680085.1 Rhodocyclaceae bacterium
GAAATGTTCTTGCGCCGTGCTGCCAAGGGCCAGTGCATCAACCAGCCTTACTTGGGTTGCCGCGAATTCGCCTGCGACTTCCAGCTGATCGAAAACCCGGCGGACGGCCCCCCGCCGATTGCCGACAGCCGTGATCTGGGCTGGATGCTCCACGATATGGATTTTGCAAATCCGAAAGATCCGACGCCACGATTCTTCCGGGCGCACATGGAAAGCGGGGTGATTGAACTCGACGGTGCGGAGGTACGGGGATGATTCTTCAGGCGCTCCACGATTACTACGAACGCAAACCCAAAGTCGGTGAGCCGGGAATATCGCGCGATCAGGGCCTGTCGCCACCGGGCCTCGAAGAAAACGCGATCTCGTTTGTGATCGTCCTCGACGCGGATGGCAATTTCATCAACCTCGAAGACGTTCGTGTCGGCGAGAGGCGGTCGAAGCATGGGCGACCACAGATCGTGCCTATGTCGCGCGATCGCACGGGAACCAATGCCTGGCAGACCTCTTTTCTGCTTTGGGATCACCCGCGCTATGTTCTCGGCGTGCTTGGCGAAAACGACGCGCCTGAGATGGCGGACAAGCGAATCGGTGTGTTTCGCCAATGTCTCGCGGATGCATTCCCCGATCCGGCGGTAGATGCGGGCGCGCTGGCGGTTAGCTGCTTCTACGGCAACCCGGCAAACCTCGAACAATTGCGGCGGCACGAACTCTGGCCGGAAATCGCGAGAACCACAGGCAACGTCAGCTTTCGCCTTCGCAAATCGACCGGCGATCTCGTTTGCCAATCAGAGGCGGTCCGACAGCGGGCGGCGGAACTGTTCGAGCGGGATGCGGATGCGCCGCAAGGAATATGTCTTATTTCTGGCGAGGTAGCACGTATTCAGGTGCTGCACGCGGCCACGCCGGTTCAAGGTGCCAAGTCGACCGCAAAACTCCACTCCTTTAACGAGCGCGCATTCGAGTCTTACGGAAAGCGCAAACGACAAGGCGAGAACGCCCCAGTAGGCAAGCGCGCAGCGTTCGCCTACACCACGGCACTGAATTTTCTCTTGCGTCACGACAGCCCCCAGAAGATGCAAGTCGGCGATGCCACCACGGTGTTCTGGGCCGACCACGAAACGTCGCTGGAGAACGATTTTGCCGCCATGTTTGACGAACCGCGCAAGGACGATACCGACCCGGATCGTGGCACCCGTGCGGTCGCGGCTCTGCTCGACGCCGCCCGGCAGGGCGTTGGCCCGGTGCTGGACGACAAGACCCGATTTTTCGTACTCGGCCTGGCCCCCAACGCCGCGCGCATCGCCATCCGTTTCTGGCAGGTGGGCACGGTAGCCGAGATGGCGGCGCGGATCGTGCGCCATTTCACCGATCTGGAAATCGACCGCCATCCGGCGGCCAAGCCTTTCCTTCCGATCAGGCAATTGCTCATAGCCGTTGCGGCACAGGGTGACGCCGACAACATTCCGCCGAATCTGGGTGGCGATGTGCTGCGGGCGATTCTCGAAGGCTTGCCGTATCCAGAGACACTGTTCAGTGGCGCCGTTCGTCGCATCCGTGCTGAACAGTCGAAGAAGGACTCACGCACCGGCAAATTGGTGATGAACGTCACGTATGCCCGCGCCGCCATTCTCAAAGCCTGCCTCAATCGCCGCATTCGCCAAACCGGCAACCCGTTTGAAAAGGAGATTACCGTGTCGCTCGACAAGGACAACACCAACCCCGGCTACCGTCTTGGCCGACTGTTCGCTGTGCTGGAACGCATCCAGGAGGAGGCGGCAGGAGGCCCCGGAAAGATTAACGCCACCATCCGCGACCGTTACTACGGCGCTTTTTCGGCCACGCCCGCCACGGTGTTCGCCACACTGATGCGGATGAAAAACCATCATCTGGCAAAGCTCGACAACCCAGGCCGGCGCGTCAATCTCGAAAAGCTGGTCGGTGAAATCGTCGACGGCCTGATGCCGACCTTGCCCGCGCATCTGCCGCTGGCTGACCAAGGCCGTTTCGCCATCGGCGACTACCACCAGCGTCAGGACTTTTCCGCCAAACGCGAATCGGTCGTCGCTGATCCATCCCTCACCGCAAAGGAATGATCATGAGCCTCAAGCACCGCTACGATTTTGTCCTGCTGTTCGACGTCAAGGATGGCAACCCCAATGGCGACCCGGACGCCGGCAACCTGCCGCGCCTGGACGCCGAAACGGGCAAGGGTCTGGTGACGGACGTCTGCCTGAAACGCAAGGTGCGCAACTTCGTTGCCATGACCCATGTAACGGATCAGGACGTGGAGGGGAGTTATCCGGCGTTGGCTGAGGGCAAACGCAATGAAATCTATGTGCGAGAAAAAGCGGTGCTCAACCGCCAGCATCAGCGTGCCTATGCCAAGTATCAGCTAACGCCGGAAGAAAAGAAGCTGCCGAAAGATATGCAAAAGGCGAGGGAAGTCATCGGGTCAATGTGCGCCAACTTCTTCGACATTCGGACCTTCGGCGCCGTAATGAGCACAGAGATCAACTGCGGGCAGGTACGCGGTCCGGTGCAGATGACCTTCGCGCGCTCCATTGATCCGGTGGTCAGTTCCGAGCACTCCATCACGCGCATGGCGGTGACCAACGAGAAAGACCTGGAGAAAGAGCGCACCATGGGCCGCAAGTTCACTGTCCCTTACGGCATCTATCGTTCCCACGGTTTCATTTCTGCTCACCTTGCCCGCCAGACAGGCTTCGATGACGACGATCTCGAACTCTTCCTCAAAGCGCTTGAGCAGATGTTTGAGCATGACCGCTCGGCGGCCCGGGGCGAAATGTCGACGCGCGGTCTGTATGTATTCAAGCACGATTCGGAACTGGGCAACGCCCCGGCCCACGCGCTGTTCGACCGCCTGACGGTGGAACGCCAGGGTGATGACGTCGCCCGCGACTTCAGTGCATACTCGGTGTGCTTTGACGGCCAGTCTGTTCCCGTCGGACAGGAATTGGACGTCGCGCCCAACGTCAAATTGATCCGGAGGTGCTGACCATGACCGAAATCCATTTCATCGTCGAAGAAGCTCCCGAAGGCGGCTTCACGGCCCGCGCCGTCGGTGCCGGCATCTTCACCGAAGCCGACGACCTGCCCGGCCTGCACGCGCAGGTGCGCGATGCCGTGCGTTGCCATTTTGGCGAGGACGGTAAACCGGGCGTGATCCGCTTACACATCACGTCACGATTCCCAATCACGACCCGTTGCGTATCGGCACCCTGGCATCGATTCTTGCGGCGGTTGCCGCCCACCATGGCGTCAGTCGCGACGAACTGCTGAATCGGTTGCTGGGCTGAAGAACCGAGCGTGACCGAATTTCCTGACCCCATCCCGCTCTCCGCCCTCCAGCACTGGTGCTACTGCCCGCGCCAGTGCGCGCTGATCCATGTCGAGCAGGTGTTCGCCGACAACCTATACACCCTGCGCGGCCAGGCGGTGCACAAACAAGTCGATCAGCCCGGCGTGGAGACGCGCGCCGGCGTGCGCGTCGAACGTGCGCTGCCGGTCTGGAGCGACCGTCTGGGACTGATTGGCAAGGCCGATGTCGTCGAGTTCGAGGCCGACGGCACACCCTATCCGGTCGAATACAAACATGGCAGCCGCAACAAGGCGGCCTGGATCGCCGCCTGCGATGACCTGCAACTCGCCGCACAAGCCATGTGTCTGGAGGATATGACCGGCAAGGCCGTGCCGGAGGGCGCCTTGTTCTACGCCAGCTCGAAGCGCCGCCGCGCGGTTGTCATCGACGCCGCTTTGCGCGGCCGTGTCGCGGCAGCCGTCGCCGCCGTGCGCGCGCTGCTCGATGCCGCCGTCCTGCCAGCGCCGACTTTTGACAAACGCTGCGACAAATGTTCGCTTGCCGACATCTGCCAGCCCGCGGCGCGGCCAGCCGCCGCGGGCTTGTTCGACAGCGAGGCCTGACTCCATGCAACTGCTCAACACCCTCTACGTCACCACGCCGGACGCCTACCTGCACCTGGACAACGACACGCTACGCGTCGAGATCGAGCGCGAAACCCGGCTGCGCGTGCCCTTGCACCACTTGTCCGCCGTTGTCTGTTTCGGCCATGTGATGGTCTCGCCCATTCTCATGCACCGCCTGGCCGACGAGGGCAAGAGCCTGGTGCTGCTCGACAGCCATGGTCGCTTCAAGGCGCGGCTCGAAGGCCCCGTCTCGGGTAATGTGCTGCTACGCCAAGCCCAGCATCGCCGCTTATTGGACACTGCGGCCAGCGCCGACTTTTGCGTGGCGGCGGCGAAATCCTGCATCGCCGGTAAACTGAAAAACGGCCGCCAGGTGCTGCTGCGCGGCGCGCGCGAGACCGGGCGTGAAGAGGACAACGCCCAACTTGCCGCCGTCGCCGACGAGTTCGCCCGCGCCCTGACGCGGCTGGAGCGCGCGCCGGACCTCGACGCCGTGCGCGGCATCGAAGGCGATGCCGCCAAGCGCTACTTCGCCGTGCTCGGCCTGCTGGTTCGCCCCGATGCGCGCGCCGCCTTCACCCCCGCCGGCCGCACGCGCCGGCCACCGCTCGACCGCATGAACGCGCTGCTTTCCTTCCTCTACGCCATGCTGATGAACGATTGCCGCAGCGCCGTCGAAAGTGTCGGCCTCGACCCGCAGATCGGCCTGCTGCACGCCGTTCGCCCCGGCCGCGCCGCGCTGGCGCTGGACCTGATGGAAGAGTTCCGCCCGCTGCTGGCAGACCGCCTGGCACTCACGCTCATCAACCGCCGGCAAATCAACGCCGGCGACTTCGTCGAACGGCCCGGTGGCGCCGTCCTCCTCGGCGACGCGGCGCGCAAGGCCGTTGTCACGGCCTACCAGGAACGTAAACAGGAGACGCTGAGTCATCCGCTGCTGGAAATGCCCATTGCACTGGGACTTGCGCCGTTTGTGCAGGCCCGCCTACTAGCTCGCGTCGTGCGCGGCGACGCTGAAATTTATCTGCCATTTACACCGAAATGACGCCCACCCCTTGTGAATCGGGCGAGGATTGAAACACACCGAGATGAACATGCTGGTCATAGTCAGTTACGACGTATCGACAGAAACCGCCGCCGGCCGCAAGCGGCTGCGGCGGGTGGCGCGGGTATGCGAAAGCACGGGGCAGCGCGTGCAGAAATCGGTATTCGAATGCCGGGTCGATGCCGCGCAGTTCGAGGAACTGGAACGCCGCCTGCTCGCCGAAATCAGGCCCGACGAGGACTGCCTGCGCTTCTACCGTCTGACCGAGCCAGTGAAACTCCATGTGCGCGAGCACGGCAAGTTCAAGGCCATCGATTTTGACGGCCCGCTGGTGATATGACACGCGGAACCCAAGCAACGGAAAACCCCCGGCAGGTTCGCGCGGGGCGAAAGACCTTGATTTTGCAGATTGAAGTTGGAGCGGGCAGAATAGAGTGCGCTCCAGAAAACCGGAGTGATCGAAGGTTCGCGCGCATGCCGGAAAACGCAGTTGATATTCAAGGTGTTGCGCGCGACCTGACGCCCGGCCCGCGAGGGCCGGGCGAGGATTGAAACGAGTTGCTCGTAGCCGCTGAAGTTGCCCTCGACCAGGACGCCCGGCCCGCGATGGCCGGGCGAGGATTGAAACGATTTTGCGTTGCGCGGCGACGCGATGGTCGAGCTGACGCCCGGCCCGCGAGGGCCGGGCGAGGATTGAAACCACTCCGTCAACCATGATGGTTATCCGGCTCTTGTGGACGCCCGGCCCGCGTGGGCCGGGCGAGGATTGAAACCAGCCACAACCCCGGTCGGCAATGCCCCCGAAGTCGACGCCCGGCCCGCGAGGGCCGGGCGAGGATTGAAACCTCATAAACGTCCCCGACAAGCGCGTAGCGAACGCGACGCCCGGCCCGCGAGGGCCGGGCGAGGATTGAAACTTGTCGGGGAGGCTGCCCGCGCCGACGAGTGCAGGGACGCCCGGCCCGCGAGGGCCGGGCGAGGATTGAAACATTCGCTGGATACTGCTGATCGCACTCAACAATGGACGCCCGGCCCGCGAGGGCCGGGCGAGGATTGAAACTGGTCGTAGCTCTTGAACACCAGCCCGGATTCGCCGACGCCCGGCCCGCGAGGGCCGGGCGAGGATTGAAACCTCTCAATATGCGCCGAACTCGCTGGCGTTGGCGGACGCCCGGCCCGCGAGGGCCGGGCGAGGATTGAAACCGGCTGTCGGCCAACCCGGCGACGCGCTACTACGGACGCCCGGCCCGCGAGGACCGAGCGAGGATTGAGATTCCCGGAAAAGTCGGCGCTTGCCGGCCCGCGAAGCGGAATCCCCGGCAGACAGAGTCCGATACGGCAAAAATTGAATCGTCAACTTGCCGGACGTAGCCCGGTTCAAACCATTCCGGCTCCCGCAATTACCAGCGCGTAGCGGGCCGCTTTGCCGGTCGCCATCCAGAGTGCGCAGGTCAGTGGTGGCAGTCGCAACCAGCCGGCGGCGGCGCACAGGGCGTCGCCGATTATTGGCGCCCATCCGAACAGGAGCAGCGGGGCGCCATGCCGGCGCAGGGCGTCCAGTCGATTCATCGCCGTCCCGCCAGCGCCGACTTTTTCGGGAAGCAGGCGCGCCATGCCAT
>JAUXWU010000182.1 GCA_030680085.1 Rhodocyclaceae bacterium
GAAGCCGAGGCGCAGGCAGTCGGTCGCCCGGTCGAAGTGGCGAAATTCCCTTGGGCGGCCTCCGGCCGGGCGATTGCCAACGGCGCCGAGTATGGCTTCACCAAACTGATTTTCGATGCCGCAACCCAGCGCATCGTCGGCGGCGCGATTGTCGGCCCCAATGCTGGCGACATGATCGGCGAGATTGCGCTGGCCATCGAAATGGGCGCCGACGCCGTCGACATCGGCAAGACCATTCATCCACACCCGACGCTCGGCGAGAGCATCGGCCTGGCGGCCGAGGTGGCGCACGGCAGTTGCACGGATTTACCGCCATTACGCAGGAAATGAGCGCAAACGCTAACTTTTACGGAGGCAGCATGACTCAAGACGAACTCAAACAGGCGGTGGCCAAGGCAGCGGCCGACTACGTGGCGGCGAACGTGCCGGCGGGCAGCATCGTCGGCGTCGGCACTGGCTCGACGGCCAATTGTTTCATCGACGAACTGGCGAAGATCAAGGAGCGCATCGGCGCGACCGTCGCCAGTTCCGAGGCGACGAAGCAGCGCCTCGAAGCCCACGGCATCAAGGTGCTTGACCTCAACGAGGTGAGCAGCATGCCCGTCTATGTCGATGGCGCCGACGAGATTACGGCCCGGCTGGAAATGGTCAAGGGCGGCGGCGGAGCGCTGACGCGCGAAAAAATCGTCGCGGCGGTGGCCGACAAGTTCGTCTGCGTTTGCGACCAGAGCAAGCTGGTCGACACGCTGGGCAAGTTTCCACTGCCGGTCGAGGTGATCCCGATGGCGCGTGAGTACGTGGCCCGCGAAATCGTCAAGCTGGGCGGCCAGCCGAAACTGCGCGCTGGCTTTACCACCGACAACGGCAATCTCATCCTCGACGTGCATGGCTTGCGGATCGGCGATCCGGCCGGTTTTGAAACCACCTTGAACGGCATTGTCGGCGTCGTCACCAATGGCCTGTTCGCCCGGCGTGGCGCGGATCTGCTGCTGCTCGCCACGCCGACCGGCGTGAAACAGATCACGCGCTGAAATAATTCCGTCATCAATTCGCCTTAAAATCATTCTGATTCACTCAGGAGATCAACGTCATGACCGAACACACCCTCAAACAGTTCGACACCGAGCTGCAGGACCTGCGTAGCAAGGTGTTGCGGCTGGGCGGCGTGGTCGAGCGCCAGATCACCCAGGCCATGACGGCTCTCGGCAACGCCGATTTAGTCCTGTGCGAGCAGGTGATCAATACCGACCATGAAGTTAACCGGCTGGAAGTCGAGATCGACGAGGACTGTGTGCATATCATCGCCAAGCGGCAGCCGGCGGCGCGCGACCTGCGCATGATCATGACGGTGATCAAGACCATTACCGATCTCGAACGCATCGGTGACGAGGCCAAGAAGATCGCCAAGAAGACGCGCGCCATGTATTCCAGCGACCTGACCTATGTGCCGGGGATCGAACTGCGGTATTCCGCCGACATCGTGGTGGCCATGTTGCGCCAGTCGCTTGACGCCTTTGCCCGTGACGACTGCTCGGTGGCCGCCGAAGTCGCGCGGCGCGACAAGGAGGTCAACGCCGAATTCAAGGCGGCGACGCGGCAGTTGATCACCTACATGATGGAAGATCCGCGCACCATCTCGCGCGCGCTGGAACTGCTGTTCATCGCCAAGTCGATCGAGCGCATCGGCGACCACGCCAAGAATATTTCAGAGTACGTGGTCTACATGGAAAAAGGCCGCGATGTCCGCCATCTCGGCCTCGAAGGGCTGGAACGAGAAATGCTGAAAGATTAGCCGCGCGGTGGCACGAAGCCGCCCACCTGATCGGCGCCGCCGCCGAAGAAATGTTTCTCGACCTGCTCGGCCAGATATTTGCGATGTTGGGCATCGGCCAGGTTCAGGCGGTTTTCGTTGATGAGCATGGTTTGCAGGCGGATCCACTGCTGCCAGGCTTCTTTCGAGACATTTTCGAAAATCCGCATGCCCAGTGCGCCCGGCATCGGGGGAAAGTCGAGGCCGTCCGCTTCGCGTCCGAGCTTGATGCAATTAACCATTCGTGCCATGTTGGAATCCTTCAGTCTGGAAAAACGGAATTTTACAGGGACTTGACGAAGACCTTGGAGCGCCGCTGAAAGTTGTAGAGATCGCGCCGCGCCTTGGGCAAGGCATCCAGCCCGGCCTCGACAAAACCGCGCTCGGTGAACCAGTGCGCGGCGCGCGTGGTCAGCACGCACAGGCGCTTGATCTTCAGCTTTTTGGCGAGCGTTTCCAGGTGGCGGCGCAACTGATCGCCAAAGCCGGCGCGCTGGTATTCGGGCATCACGACGAGACAGGCGAGTTCGGCGGAAGCCGGCTCGCCGGCGACGCGCGGCAGCGGGTAGAGCGCGGCGCAACCCACCACCACGCCGTCATGGTCGAGCAGCGTGAAGCGGGAAATTTCCATTTCCAGCCGTTCGCGGCTGCGCTTGACCAGGGTGCCGTCCGCTTCCAGCGGGGCGATCAGCGCCAGCACGGCGCCGACGTCGTCCGGCGTCGCTTCGCGGAGCTTGGCCAGCGGCGCGCGCGTCATCACGGTGCCGACGCCGTCGCGCGTGAACAATTCCATCAGCATGGCGCCGTCGAGCCCGCGGTCGAGAAAATGCACGCGGCCGACGCCGTTGCGACAGGCGCGCATGGCGCCGGGCAGCACCCGGGCCACTTCGGGCGCCTGCTTGACTTTCTTGGCGAGCAGTTGCTCGGCTTCTTCGACGGTCAGTGCGTCGAGGTGCTGACCCTTCTTGTCGACCAGCCCCGCCGCGTCGCAAAGAAAAATCAGCTTGTCGGCCTTGATGGCGACGGCAACCGCATCGGCGACTTCTTCCCAGGCGAGATTGAAAATGTCGCCAGAGGGCGAGGCGGCGATCGGCGTGATCAGGACGACGTTTTCCTGCGACAGATCGGCGCGAATTTCATCCGCCTCGACCTTGCGCACCGCGCCGGCGTATTGCATGTCGACGCCGTCCAGTACGCCGACCGGCTTGGCGGAAATGAAGTTGCCGCCGGTGACGCGCAAGAAGGCGCCCGCCAAGGGCGTGTTGGGCAGCCCCTGCGACAGCAGCGCCTCGATCTCGATGCGCGTGACGCCCATGGCTCGTTTGACGGATTCGAGCGCCACGGCATCGGTGACGCGCAGACCCTTGTGGAAACGCGGCGTGAGCCCGCGTCCTTGCATCTCGGCGTCGATCTGCGGGCGGGCGCCATGCACCAGCACCAACTGGATGCCCATGCTGTCGAGCAGCGCGATGTCGTGAATCAGCGCCTGGGCGACGCCGGTTTGCAGCACCTCGCCACCAAAGGCAATCACAAAGGCGCGGCCGCGAAAGGCGTGGATGTAGGGCGCGGCCTGGCGGACCCAGGCCACCAGCCGCGCGTCGGTCAAGGCATTGGTTGCAGGTTCGGCCATGCGTCAGCCCTTCTTGCCTTTCTTTTTGGCCGGGACGGCCGCGGGTGTCGTGGCATCGAGCGCGGCTGCCAGGCGTTCGCAGATGGTGCGGATCACCTTGACGCGGGCATAACCCTTGTCGTTGGCCTCGACCAGCGTCCACGGCGCCACGCCGGAGCTGGTGCGGTCAACCAGGTCGCAGACGGCCTGGTGATAGGCATCCCATTTTTCGCGGTTGCGCCAATCTTCGTCAGTGAGCTTGAAGCGCTTGAACTCGATCTTCTCGCGTTCCTTGAAGCGGCGCAGTTGCTCGTCCTTGCTGACCTGCAGCCAGAACTTGATGATGATCGCGCCGGCTTCGGAGAGCTCGTGCTCGAAGTCGTTGATCTCGGTGTAGGCGCGCAGCCAGTCGGCCTCGGCGCAGAAACCCTCGACCCGTTCGACCAGCACGCGGCCATACCAGGAACGGTCGAAGATCGTGAAGCGGCCGACGCGCGGCACATGCCGCCAGAAGCGCCACATGTAG
>JAUXWU010000188.1 GCA_030680085.1 Rhodocyclaceae bacterium
CGACCTGGCCTTCGACCCGAACCTGAACGGCACGACGGGGGCAAGCGGAGACGCAGCGGACCAGTTCACGCTGACTGGGGTGGCGGCGACGGGGGTCGGCGACACCCAAACGGTGAAGGATTTCCGGCTGTTCGTGCAGCAGAACAACGGGCCGTGGCAAGTGCTTTATTCCGCTGCCGGCAATGAGATATTCACGGTGCCCAGCCAGGCCGCGACGCGGCAGACGATCAGCGTTCCGGCGGACGCGAATGCCGGCAGGCTCACCAACATCACGGCGCTGCGGCTGAACACGATCAATACATACGGCGGCATTTACCCGGCGTTGCGGGAGTTCGAGATACTCGGCGACGGCAATGCGGTGAGCGGCGTGTTCACGGTGCCCAGCCTGGCCGCGACGCGGCAGGCGATCAGCGTTCCGGCGGCCGCGAACGTCGGCAGGCTCACCAACATCACGGCGCTGCGGCTGAACACGATCAATACATACGGCGGCATTTACCCGGCGCTGCGGGAGTTCGATGTGATGGGCGTTGTGACACCTCCGGTCGTCAATCCCGCCAACTTCAATTGCGTGGAGGTTGGCGCGAATCATTCGAGCGGGCGGCTTTTTACCAAGCTCGCGGGCACCGCCTTCGCCTTCGACGTAGTGGCGTTGAAAACCGACGGCACGGTGGAAACTCAGTTCGCCTCCGACGCCGACAAACCCGTTACTGTCGAACTGGTGGAGGGCAGCGGCGCCACGGCTTGCGCCAGCCGGGCCGCCGTCAACCCCGCCGTCAGCCAGACGCTGACCTTCCTCAAGACCGGCCAGCCCACCGATCTGGGGCGCAAGGCGGCCAGCATGACGGTCGGCAAGGCCTACCCCAACCTGCGCTGCCGGGTGACGGACGCCAACCAGACGCCCAGCGTCGTCGCTTGTTCGGCCGACAATTTCGTGGTGCGACCGACCGGATTGACCATTACCTCCAGCGCCAGCGCCGATTTGACTGGCCTCAACCCCAGTGCCCCGCCCCCCGTCGTTAAGGCCGGAGCGAATTTCACGCTGACCGCCGCCAGCGGCGCGATGGGGTACGGCTATGCGCCCAAGCTGGATGCGAGCAAGGTCGCCGCGCACAGCGGCGCGGCGCAGGTCGGCGCGCTGGCGGGCGTCTTCGGCAATGCCGACCCGGACACCGGCACGGCCACGGGCGCGGCCTTCACCTATTCCGAGGTGGGCTATTTCAATCTCGCCGCCCATGGGGTTTATGACGACACCTTTACCCTCGTTGATTCGGCGGCGGGCGATTGCGCCAGCGGCTTTGCCGATAGCGGGGGGAAATACGCCTGCAATTTCGGCAATGCCGGCACGACCGGCTATTTCGGGCGTTTCATCCCGGATCATTTTGCCATCACTCCAGCCGCTCCGACGGCGGCTTGCAGTTCTGGAGTTACGCCTTTCACCTATTTCGGCCAGGACGGGTTTACAACTCCGTTTTCAGTCACCGCACAGCGTGGTAGCTGCACTGAGACCTGTACCGACTTGACGCTGCCGGCCTGTATCTGCACGACGAGGAACTACCAGGGGGTATGGGCGCGGCTGGACCTGAACACATGGACGGATTCGTCGGCAACTTCGGGGCTGCGGTTTTCCGCTACCGGTTTGCCGGTCAGTCCGTTGTCGGTGTTGGAAGGCCCCACGGCACCAGTCGGCTCCTGGAGTAATGGCGTGGGAACTTTCACGACGCCACCCAGGCATCGGGCGAGCCGTCCTGTCACCCCCGTGGCTCCGGTTACAGCCACAATTAGTGCGTCGCCGCTAGATGAGGATGGCACCGCTGTGCCTGCGGCTGTAGCCCTTGGTAATGTTCTGTTGCACTTCGGCGTGCTGCGCCTCGACAATGCCTATGGCTCGGAATTGCTGCCGATCCGCGTGCCGGTGCGGGCCATGTATTGCAACGCAGTGAGTGGCACGAATTGCACAGACTGGCGCACCAACACCCTCGATACCTGCACGAGCTTCTCTTCCATCGATGCCAGCCTCGGCAACTATCAGGGCGCGCTCAACGCGACGAACTTCCCCTTGACGCGCTGGAATGCCGCGCAATCGCGGACGAGTCCCCTCGGCACGGGAAGCGGCGTCACCCCCGGCATCGGGGTGATCGTTTTCGACCGGCCCAGTCCCGCCGCAGCAGGCAGCGTCGATCTGACGCTGACGGTCCCGGCCTGGCTGCAAGGCGGCACCGGCACGCCCTGGCCGCAGAATCCCACGTCGAGACTCCGCTTCGGCTCCCCCAAAGCCCCCTACATCTACCTGCGCGAACGGTATTGATCTGAAAAGTCGGCGCTGGCGGGACGGCGTACCCCGTAGCCGGCGGGGTATGGCCGACACAATGACGACAATTCAGTGTGATTTTGAAGATTTACATTGATAAATCTTCAAACCAATATCAAAATATCAAGAATGGATCGTCACCTCTTACCTCATCTCGCTGCCGATGTGCGGCAGAAAATGGTTTTGCTCACCGGCCCCCGGCAGGTGGGCAAGACGACGCTGGCGCGGCGGATCGGGGAGGCGTTCGCTTTGCCGCTCTATCTCAATTACGACACCCTGGCCGACCGGGCGGTGATCGAGAAAACGCAATGGCTGCCGACACACGACCATGTGGTGCTGGATGAAATTCACGCAATGCCGGGCTGGAAGCCTTATCTGAAAGGTGTTTTTGACGGTCGACCGGCCGGACAATCCCTGCTGGTGACGGGCAGCGCCCGGCTGGATACCTTTCGGCAGGCGGGTGAATCGCTGGCAGGACGTTATTTCAGTTGGCGTCTGCTGCCGTTTTCAGTGCGCGAACTGCTGCCCCATGCGGGCGACGCAGAGCAGGCACTCGATGCCTTGCTGCGCTTCGGCGGCTTTCCGGAACCGCTGTTCGCGGCTGCCGATGTGGCGCGCCAGCGCTGGCAAAACCAGTATTTCACCGATCTGGTCCGTGAGGACGTGCTCGAATTCAGCCGCATTCACGAAATGCGCGCGATGCGGCATCTGGTGGCTTTGCTGCGGCAGCGAACCGGCAGCCCGTTGTCGTTCGATTCCCTCGGGCGGGACCTGGGGGTTTCGGCCAATACGGTGCGCAGCTATGTCGAGATTCTCGAAGCCTTGCATGTCGTCTTTCTGGTGCGTCCGTTTCACCGCAACATTGCGCGCGCCGTGGCAAAGGCGCCAAAACTGTATTTTCACGATTGGGCCTATGTTGAGGACGCAGCCGGCGAAAGCGCCGGAGCGCGCCTGGAAAACCTGGTGGCGGCGAGTCTGCTCAAGCATGTCTGCTATTTGAACGACAGCACGGGCGACGCCATCGGCCTGCACTACCTGCGCACGACCAGCGGCAAGGAAATCGACTTCGTGCTCACGAACGCCGTCGGCGAGGCCACGCACTTCATCGAGGTGAAATGGGCGGACACGCGTCCAGGCTTTGCCCTGCGCCAGATGGCGCAGATCCGTCCGGAGGCGAAAGCTGTTCAACTGGTACGGCTGGCGCGCCATGCCAGTCAGGAGGCGGGCGTCGAAACGCATCCGCTGGCGCAATGGTTGGCCGGACTTGCGGCATAACCGGTCAGCGCCCATAAAGGGAGCAGATCACCTCCACCTTCAAGGGGGAGGCAGGGAGGGGGGATGGGGTTGTCTAGCGCTTTCATCATCAGGGGTGGCGAAAGTCGCCATGACCGTTGCCTTGAAAATCCGTAATCTTAATTGCGAATTTCGGTAACTACTCAGGTGGTCTTACCCATTCTCCCCTCTCCCGCAAGGGGAGAGGGGCTTTGCTGCAGCTACCCGAATTTCACGGTATATTCTACAAATGATCGAAAGGCTCTCTCTCGCTTCTGCCATTCAAACGGCCTTGCGGCGCAGCCGCATTGTGGCGTTGGTCGGGCCACGGCAGGTGGGTAAAACGACTCTGGCGCGGGTATCGGTCGCCCCGGCCAGCGCAAACTATTTTGATCTTGAAGATCCTGTCGGCTTCGCCAGCCTGTCCGAGCCGATGACTGCGCTTTCTCCCCTGGCTGGCATGAATATGCATTGCATGAGCGGGTTGTTGCCCTGCCGGTTAACCGCTTGTTCACCACGCCGCCCCATTTGATTGTCGGAGAGCGCAGATGACCCGGCCGGCCCAGCGCGGTTTCACCATGGTAGAACTGATCGTGACGATGGTCATCATCGGCATCCTGGCTGTCGTGGTGCTGCCGCGCTTTGATTTGCTGCGCGGGTTCGACGAGATTGGTTATCGGGATCAGGTGAAGGCGACGCTGGAATACGCGCGGAAGGCGGCGGTGGCGCAGCGGCGAAGTGTTCAAGTCACCATTGCGAGCACAACGCCTCCGTGTAGCGCTGCAGGCGATCGCTGCCTGGCAGTTGCTGTCCAGCGCCAAACCCCGGAAGGGGAGGGTACGGCGAGTTGGGTCGCCTTGACGCTTCCCGGCAGCAGCGCAAGCTCGATACGGGTGCCGAGCGCGGTTACATCTTTCACCGGCGTATCACCGCTTGATTTCGATGCCTTGGGTCGTCCAACGGGTAGCGCCAACTGCCCCACGGGAACGCCTGTCAATTTTTGTTTCACGATCACGGGCGATTCGACTCAGATCATCACCGTGGAACGGGAAACCGGCTATGTGCGCTAATCGCCAACGCGGCCTCACACTGATCGAGCTGATCGTCTTCATCGTCATCGTCGGCGTCGCGCTGGCGGGGGTGCTGACGGTGCTCAATCACACCACGCGCCATTCCGCCGACCCGATGATCAGAAAACAGGCGCTGGCGATTGCCGAGGCGATATTGGAAGAGGTGATGTTGCAGCCGTTTACCTGGTGTGATCCGGATGATGGGAATGCGGCGACCGCAACGGGCTATGCCGGGGCGGGCAATTGCACCGTGTCAGAAAACAATCTGACTGCGGAAGCGGGTGAAACTCGTGGCGCCACCACCACGCCCTTTGACAACGTCAATGACTACAACGGGCTGACCACCACCACCAACATCGCCGGTGGCGGCAGTGCACCCTATGCCGCGACTGTCGCTGTCGCACAGCAATCGCTGAACGGCATCGCAGTCGACGCTTCGTTGTTGATCACCGTCACCGTCACCGCCCCCGGCGAAACCATTGAAGTGCAAGGCTATCGCACCCGCCATTCGCCCAACATGCTGCCATGATGTCCCGCCCCCGCTCATTCGCCGGCTTCACCCTGATCGAGATGATCATGGTGATCGTCATCACCGGCATTCTGGCCGGCATGGTCGCCGTTTTCATCACCCGGCCGATACAAGGCTATGTCGATTCGGTGCGGCGTGCGGAACTTACCGATCAGGCCGATGTGGCGCTGCGTCGCATGACCCGCGATGTGCGGCTGGCGTTGCCGAATAGTCTGCGCACCGTGCCGAATGGATTTGAATTCATCATGACCAAATCGGGCGGGCGCTACCGCGACCCGGCGGATGGCTCTACCGGCGGCAACTTTTTGAGCTTCACTTCCGCAACAACGACATTTGACGTGCTGGGGCCGATGCCCCTCATGAATGGCGGTGACCACGTCGTCGTCTACAACCTGGGCGCGGGCTATACGCCAGCGGATGCCTATACCGGCGGGAACGTCGCAACCCTCGGCGGCACGGGGGCGATCACGGCGAATCCGGTAGCGCTGACCAGCAACCCATTTGCCGCCCAGTCGCCGCCGCTGCCTTCTCCATCCGCACGTTTCCAGGTGGTCGACCAAAACGATTTGGTGGTGCGCTATGTGTGCGACGGAACTACCCTGACACGCTTTAGCGGCTGCACGCTGGCGACACCGTCGACTTGCGCCGCCCCCGGCGCGCAGTTGGCAGGCTCGGCTGCGACCTGCACCATCGACTTCGCCCCCACCGCCACCGGCCGCAACGGCCTGCTCTACATTCAACTGAAGCTGACAGATACGCCGAGCGATGAATCCGTCACCCTGTTCCAGCAAATCCACGTCGATAATTCGCCATGAAACCCGCTGAAACTCTCGAACTTCACCGTGTCGCCGTGCGGCGTGTCATCGAAGCGCATCATGGCCGCAATCCGCGCTTGTTTGGATCGGTCGCCCGGGGCGATGATCGAGAGGGCAGCGACATCGACATTCTGATCGAGCCGACTCCCGAGACCACCCTGATGGATATTGGCGCAATGCGGTGCGAATTGCGTGTGTTGTTGGGATTGCCCGTCGATATCCTCACGCCAGGCGCCCTCTCCGACAAATTCCGCGCCCAGGTGCTTGCTCAGGCGGTGCCGTTATGAGCGAATCAAGTCCGCGCCTGCTGGATTATCTTGAGCATATCCGGGATGCCATTTTGCGCATCGAGCGTTACGTTGATGATCTTGACGAGTTGGACTTTCTGCAAAACGACCTGGTGCAGGATGGGGTGATCCGCAACCTTGAAGTGATTGGTGAGGCTGGCCGAAATATCGAGCGCGACTGTCCGGCGTGGGCGCTGGCACATCCCGACGTGCCATTGGGCCTGGCTTACGAAATGCGCAATGTCCTGGCACATGGCTATTTCAAGGTTGATCTGGAGCTGGTCTGGAAAACGCTGCAAATCGACTTGCCCCCGCTATTTCGCCAAGTCATGGATTTGCTTGATGAAGAGGTCGATAATTCGCCATGAACGCACTCGACTCCTTGCGCCAGTCCGGTGCGATTCGCCTCGATGCTGAAGAATCCGCTGCATTGGCGGAGGCGCTGCAAGGCATTCCCGGCGAGGTCTGGTTGTTTGGTTCGCGGGTCGATCAGGCGCGACGTGGCGGCGATGTCGACGTGTTGCTGCTGACGGATCAGCCCGCATTCGAAACATCACAGACCGTGGCGACGCGATTTTTTTCCCGTTGCGAGGAACGCATCGATGTCGTTGTGTTCGACCCCGCCAGACTGAATGTCGAACAGCAGGAATTTCTCAATCGCATCAAACGCGTGAGGCTGGCCTGAAATGGAACCCCTGCTCTTCGCTTCCCGCTTGCGGCTCAACGCCGCGCTCGATATCTTCCTGGCCTCGGTCGCGGATTACCCTGGCTTCGATCCGGATCAAAACTACACACCCAAGGAAAGCGAACCCCTGGACGCGCTATCCGATCGCTTTCTGCGCGCCTTCGAATCGTCACTGCGGTTTTTCCGCACATGGGAACAGGTGCGTGAAGCGGCTCCATCGGAAAGCTTTCGCGATCTCTTGCTGCGCATGGAAAAGCTTGGCCTCATTTCCGAAATTAGCGTCTGGCTGGCGCTGCGCGATGTGCGCAATCGCATCGCGCATGAATATCTTCCCGATGAATTGGCCAAGATTTATGCCGCTCTGGTGGGCAGCGGCGCGACAGAGTTTCGTCGCTTGCGAGAACAGGCCGAGCGACTGACATGAATCGAAAACCCGCACGCGGCTTCGCCATCGTTTCCGCCATTTTCATCCTCGTCGTGCTGGCGACGCTGGGGGCGTTCATCCTCAGCGTGTCGTCCAGCCAGCAGATCGGCTCGGCGCTCGACGTGCAGGGCGTGCGCGCCTATCAGGCGGCGCGGGCGGGGATTGAGTGGGGGCTATATCAGGTGCAGGCGGCGCCCGCCTACAACTTCAGCTATGGTCCCGGGCCCGGCCCCGTTGGCACGGCCAACCCCAACGACCGAGCCTGCCCCGCCTCGCTGACTTCGTTCGCGCCGGCCGCCGTCACGCTGACCGGATTTACAGTCACGGTAACCTGTGATCGTTCCATGCAGGCGGTATCAGGAGAACCCTACGTTTTCACCGTCACCTCGACGGCCTGCAGCGAACCGCTGGCCGGCTGGACCGCGACGACAGTTGCCTGCCCCAACACCACCAACCCCGGCAACCTCTACATCGAACGCCGCCTGACCGTGACCTTCTGAGCGCCGTCCCGCCAGCGCCGACTTTTGTGCCATTGATCCGAACCGAACCATTGGGTTTGCATTTTGATGTTTGATGCAATATCATCAAACATCAAAATAATTGGGGTTGGCGAGGAGTTACTGTCATGCGGACGACTTTGGATATTTCAGACGATGTGCTGTTTGCGGCAAAGGAGCTCGCACGGCGCGACAAGAAGACGCTTGGGCAGATTGTCAGCGAGATGATGCGTCGTGGCCTCGGCGGCGGCCAGCGTGTCGCCGAGGCCATGAGTCCTGCCGGAACACCAGCCGAAGACGACATCGACATCCGCTTGCGGGCGCTGGGGTTCCGCACGCTCCCGGCGCGCGGCGGCATCGTCACCAATGAACTGATCGACCGGCTACGCGAGCAGGATGGCGTCTGACATGCGCTCGCTGCTGGATGTGAATGTGCTGATCGCACTGATCGACCCGGATCATGTATCGCATGCGGCGGCCACGCGCTGGTGGCTCCAGCACCGCGAGGCGGGGTGGGCCAGTTGCCCGCTGACACAAAATGGCTGTGTCCGCATCATCAGTCAGCCAGGCTATCCCAACAGCTGCGCCGTCATCACCGTCGTCGAGTTGCTGATGAAACTCTGCGCCGATCCCTGCCATGAATTCTGGCCCGACGATGCCAGCCTGCTCGATTCCGGGCGGTTCAGTCACGCGCGTGTCCATGGTCACCGGCAAATCACCGACCTGTATCTGCTCGGCCTGGCCGTCGGACACGGCGGGCGGTTGGTCACCTTTGACGACAAAATCCCTTTGAGTGCGGTTCATGGCGCAAAAAGACAGCATCTGCTGGTGTTCTGACCAAGCCAATGAGTAAGATTGAACCTGGAAACCTCATGCAGACGGAGGTTGGAAGGATTCAAAACCGGCGGCTGGCGCCGCCATGGATTCGTTTGCTCGCTTGACACGGGCCGACTAATGGGTGTCCCCTATTTATTCCCGCAAGGAGAACAGCAATGATCGCCATTGAAATCGAAGCGCCTATCGTCAATCACCGCATCGAGTTCAGCAGCGAACGGCTGCCGCCGAATATCGTGCAGGCCAAGATCATCGTAATGTACGAAGAGGCTAGCGCGGAATCGCGGAATCTTGATATCGTGGGTTTAGCGCGGGTCGCCCGAGCAAGCTTTCCAAGGGAAGACGCAAAACGGCTGCGTGATGCATTTGGCGCAATGCGCTCCGAGTGGGACGGGCGGGGCTACGGGAAGTGACCATGCGCTGCTTGATCGACACAAATGTGCTTATCGACTACCTTGGCGGCAACGATGCGGCGTTATTCGTTGCAAATGTCGAGCAGGCGCTGGTCGACGGTTCCGTCGTATCGGTGATCACCACGATGGAATTGCTTGGCTGGCGAGGGCATAGCGCGCAAAGTCGCCGTGATGCCGAGAACCTGTTGCGCGGCATGGGTGAAATCGAGATCCTGCGTCAAGTGGTGGCTGAGGTAATCAAGCTGCGCAGCCAGATCTCGATCAAGTTGCCCGACGCCATCATTGCCGCCAGCGCCCTGACCCAGAACCTGCCCTTGATGACATGCAATACGTGTGATTTCAAGTCGGTTCCCGGCTTGTCGCTGCTCGACCCGGCGAGGTAAGCGGATTTTCACCGGTACGATCTCGAAAACCTTCCATGAGGCCTGTTATGCAGCGAGATAAACCGAGGTCTGTCCCCGGTTTCCTCCCGATAAAGGGTAGCGTCCCCTTTATTCCGCGTCCCCTTTATTCCGCCGCCGCGAGCCTGTGAGGCCGTCAAGATGAAAAGTCGGCGCTGGCGGGACGGCATCTATAATCAATCCGACTCCCTGTCCATGATTCATTGATCATCGATGCCCCACCCTCTCCCGCCTGTCGTTGATGACGAAATCGTCGCCATCCTGCGCGTCGGCCTGCCCGGCCTTCAGGCGGTGTATCGCTACGGCAGCGCGGGCGGCATTTATGAACGAGTGGATAGTGATGTCGATGTGGCGGTGCTGGCGGATGCTCCCCTTGAGTTTGCAACCCAATGCCGATTAGCCGCGGAGCTTGCCCGGTTGCTGGGCCGGGATGTCGACCTCAACGACATGCGTCGCCTGCCGGTAACACTGCGGGTGCAGATTGTCACGGGAGGGCGGCGTCTCTTCGCGGCGAATTTCGCCGCAGCGGAGGAATATGATTCGCGCGTGCTTTCCGACTATGCCTATTTGAACGAGTCGCGCAAGGCGATCCTGGACGACGTGCGTGCGCGGGGCAGCATTTATGGATGAGGTGCTGCTCGGCAAGGCCGCCATCATCGAGCGCTGCCTGAAGCGCATCGCGGAGGAGTATGTCGGCCACGAAGACGAGTTGGCGACAAACTTCACGCGGCAGGATGCACTGGTGCTGAATTTGCAGCGCGCCTGCGAGGCGTGTATCGACGCGGCCATGCATCTGGTGCGCATTCACCGTCTGGGTATTCCCACCGAGAGCCGTCAGGCTTTCGAGTTTCTCGTCAGGGCGGGAAAGCTCGATGGCGAACTGGGGCGCAAGCTGGTTGGCATGGTCGGTTTTCGCAATGTGGCCGTGCATAACTATCAGGAGCTCGATCCCGACATCTTGCGGGGCATTCTCGCGGAGCGATTGGGCGATCTGCGGACATTTGCCGCTCTGCTGCTGAGGCAGGCATTGCCATAGCCCGGAAGTCGGCGCTGGCGGGACGGCGCCCCCGAAGAATAACCGCCCAATCCGCGCCTTTTCCCCGGTTCCCGTTCACCCCTCACCGGCAATAATTGCCGCTATGAAGGAAACGACCGCCCATGGCTGAAGAGAGCGATCTCGAAAAGACCGAACCCGCATCCGCGCGGCGCATCGAACAGGCGCGCGAAGAGGGGCAGGTTCCGCAGTCGCGGGAGTTGATGGCGTTTCTGGTCATGGCGGCTGGTGCTGGTGGAATAATGGCTTTGTCGGGCTGGTTCGCCACGCGCACGCAAAGCATCTTTCGCCAGGGGCTGACGCTCGAACGGCAGGACGCCTTTGATACCAACGCGATCGGGCAGCATCTGCTGCACCTCGGCGCGGAGGCGCTGACGATGCTGGCGCCGCTCTTTTTGGCCACGCTGGTTGCCGCCATCATGACGCCGTTTTTGCTGGGCGGCTGGGTGATTTCGCCCAAGGCGCTGGCGCTCAAATTCGATCGGATGGACCCGCTCAAGGGCCTGGCGCGCATGTTTTCCTGGCAGAGCATCGCCGAGATGGTGAAGGGCCTGCTGAAGGCCTTCATGCTGGTCGGCGTGGTGTTGTGGGTGGTGGCGAACGAGCGCGACAGCCTGTTCGCCATGCTGGCGCAGCCGATCGAAGTGGCCCTGCCGGCGTTCGGCAAGATGCTGCTGTATGCCTTTGTGGCCTTTGTCGCCGTGCTGGCGGTGGTGGCGCTGATCGACGTACCCTTCCAGCTCTGGCAATACGCTAAGCAACTACGCATGACGCGCGAAGAAGTCCGCAAGGAAATGAAAGAACAGGAAGGCGACCCGCAGTTGAAGGCGCGCATTCGCAGCCAGCAACGCGAACTGGCGCGCAATCGCATGATGTCGGAGGTGCCGAAGGCGGATGTGGTGGTGACCAACCCGACGCACTTTGCCGTCGCCCTGAAATATGACAACACCAGGATGGGTGCGCCGCTGGTGGTGGCCAAGGGCATGAACCTGGTGGCGCAAAGAATCCGCGACCTGGCCGGTGAAAACAACGTGCCGGTGATTGAACTGCCGCCCTTGGCGCGCGCGCTGCATCGCCATGTCGACATCGGTGAGTCGGTGCCGGCGGCGCTCTACACGGCGGTCGCCGAGGTGATGGCCTACATCTACCAGATGAACGCTTTCATGGCGCAGGGAACCGCTGCCGGCTTGTTGCCGCCGCTGGCGCCGGTGGCGGTGGCCGTGCCGGCGGGGCTGGATCCGGGAATTCCTGACTGATGGCCACACAAGCCCTCACCTGGCAAAGCCTGCTACGCGCCGACAATCTGAAGGCGCTGGCGGCGCCGATTCTCATCATCCTCATCCTGTCGATGATGGTGCTGCCGCTGCCGCCCTTCATGCTCGACCTGTTTTTCACCTTCAACATCGCGCTGTCGGTGATGGTGATGCTGGTCGCGCTCTACACGCTCAAGCCGCTGGACTTTTCGATCTTCCCCACGGTCTTGCTGGTGACGACGCTGCTGCGTCTTTCCCTCAACGTCGCCTCGACGCGCATCGTGCTGCTCGAAGGCCACACCGGGCCGGATGCCGCCGGCAAGGTGATCGAGGCTTTCGGCCACTTCCTGGTCGGCGGTAATTACGCCGTCGGTATCATCGTCTTCCTGATCCTCACGCTGATCAACTTCATCGTCATTACCAAGGGCGCCGGGCGGATCGCCGAGGTGGCGGCGCGCTTCACCCTGGATGCGATGCCCGGCAAGCAGATGGCCATCGACGCCGACCTCAACGCCGGACTGATCGGCGAGCAGGAGGCGCGCACGCGGCGCAAGGAAATCTCCCAGGAAGCCGATTTCTACGGCTCGATGGACGGCGCCTCGAAATTCGTCCGCGGCGATGCGATCGCTGGCATCCTGATTTTGATCATCAACATCATCGGCGGCCTGCTCATCGGTATCCTGATGCACGACATGAGCGCCGGGGCGGCGGCCAAGACCTATGTCCTGCTGGCCATCGGCGACGGTCTGGTGGCACAGATTCCGGCGCTGATCGTTTCCGTCGCCGCCGGCCTGGTGGTGTCGCGCGTCAGCGACGACAAGGACATCACCACCTCGTTCATGGCGCAGGTGTTTGGCAATCCGACGGTGCTGATACTGGTGGCGGGCATCCTCTTCATTCTGGGCGTTATTCCGGGGATGCCGTCCTTTGTGTTTCTGCTGCTGGCGACGGGACTGGGTGCGCTGGCCTGGTGGAAACTCAAGCAGAAGCAGGCCGCCGCAACCGCGGAAGAAAAACCCGCCGCCGTCGCCGCCGCGCCAGAGGAAAGCGTCGAGGCCAGTTGGGCGGATGTCGCGCCGGTCGACGTGCTGGGGCTGGAAGTCGGTTACCGCCTGATTCCGCTGGTCGATCGCGGCCAAGACGGCGAACTGCTGAAGCGGATTCGCGGGCTGCGCAAAAAATTCGCGCAGGAAGTGGGCTTTCTCTCGTCGCCCGTGCATATCCG
>JAUXWU010000191.1 GCA_030680085.1 Rhodocyclaceae bacterium
TGAGTGTGGTCACGTAATTTGATGGCGCGATGTTCGCGTTCGGTGATGATCATTCGTGGGGTATGTCGAAAGCGCAACGCCGGCAAATGAAGCCGGCGTTGTCGATGATGGAGCAGCTCAGGGTGTAGTCAAAACGGCGAGTCGTCGGGATTGTTGGTCGGAGGGGAGCGGTTATTGGCGCGCTGCTGCTGCGAGTAGAAGCGGCAAATCTGTTCGCCGTAATGAGTGTCGAAACGATCGACCAGTTCGCAGAGGCAGTTGTAGATCATGACGGCGGCGGCGTCATCGAGCACGGGCAGATGGAGCGTGACCGTGCCGGGATCGGGTTGGGTACGCATGACCGAGGGCGTTTTCATCGGCTCGCACCCGCCCGGCGAGATGGCGCGCGATCCGACGGCGCAAACACCTCCAGATACAGTTTCTCATCGAGCAGCGGCAACTCACGCTGCGCCGCCACCGCCAGCAGTTCGGCGGCCAAGGTGGTCAGGATGCGGTAATTGCCAGCGGCGTGATCGCACAAGGTATGGCGTAGCGACGGCGTCATCAGGCTCGCGTTGCCAGCCGCAGCCAGCACATGATCAAGGCAGGCCAGCAGTTCCTCGGCAGACGCATGCTCAGGGCGAACGTTCAAGTATGTTGCGGCCGGACTATACCTGTGCCTTGGTCGCGTCCGCCGAAACGCGGATCACGCCGAAGGCCATCAAGGGCAAAACCATTGCGCTGACGCAGCCTTTGTCCACCTGCGGCTATTTTGTGGCCGACACCCTGTTGCGGCAGGCGGGTGGCGCGCTGGAGCACAACCGCTACCGTTATCTGGGCAGGCATGACGCCGTGGCGCTGGCGGTGATTCGCGGTGAATTCGAAGTCGGTGCGCTGAAGACCTCCATCGCGGAAAGTGGGCTGCTGCCGGGTTTTCTCCTGGCCGCGAATGCCAAGACGATCAAGGTCGAGCGTCTCGCGCAGATTCGCCAGGCGCTGCTGGAAGCCGACACCGCAGTGCTGGCGACGACCTACCGCGCCAGCATCGAGATGTTTGCTCTGGCGACGGAAACCATTTTCTAGAACGTGATCCGCCAGCCCGCGACGATCGATGCCTTCGCCGAGGGTTTGCGCGCGCCCGACGCCGCGACGCAAGCCATCCGCCGCGGCCGGCTCTACGCCCGGGTCGCGCCGGCCTATGCCCATCTCAAGGCGCACGGCATCCGGCAGTTGCAGTTTCATTCCGACCAGGGCGTGAGTTTCCTGCGCATGCACGATCCGGCCAAGTTCGGCGACCCCCTGTTCGATGTCCGTCCCGCGGTGAAGATCGCCAATACCGAAAAGCGCGCCGTGCGCGGTTTCGAGATCGGCCGCTACGTGGCGGGCTTTCGCTACGTGTTTCCGGTATTCCAGGGACCGGATCACCTTGGCAGCGTGGAAACCGCCGTCTCTTTCCGCTATATCCGTGATGCCATGGATCGTATCGATGCTTCGCGCGATTATGCCTTCGTGTTGCGGCGTGACATGGTGGACGCCACGGTATTCGCTGAACGGCGCGCGCTTTACGATACGGCGCCGATCAACGCTGACTTCCTGGCCGAGGATCCCAACCTCAAGCTGCCCGCCGCCGCGCCGCCGCCCTCGCCGACCCTACGCGCGCTGGATCTTCGCCTCGCGCGGCATGAAAATGTGCGGATCGGCATGGCTGCCGGTCGGGCGTTCTCGCTGCCGGTGACGGATGGTGCCGCCGACTGGGCGGTTTCCTTCGTGCCGGTGCAAGACGTGCTGGAACGCGATGCTGGCTATGTGGTCGGCTACGCCCCGGCGCCGTTTGTCACCACCTTGCGCAAGGAATTTCAGATCAGCCTGTTACTCGTCACGGCGCTGCTCGGCCTGCTCGGCTGGATCGGCTGGCGCCTGCTGAGATCACGGGCCGACCTGGATCAGGAAAGGCAGCAACTGCAGAGCATCACCGATACCGTCGCCGAAGGACTCTACGTGACGGATGCGCAGAACACGATCACCAGGATCAACCCGGCCTTCACCCGACTGCTCGGCTTTCAGGCCGGGGACGCGATCGGACGCACCGGCCACGAGCTTTTCCATGATTGCGCCAGCGGCATGCCGCTAGATCAGTGTCCGTATTTTTCGCCGGTGCTCGCGGGACCGGGCTTCACTGGCGAGACCCAATTCCGGTGCAAGGATGGCAGTTTGCTGCCGGTGGAAATGATGAGTCGGCCAATCAAGGAAGGCGGGCGTGTCACTGGCGCGGTGGCCGTCTTTCGTGACATCACGCGGCGCTTGGCCAACGCGGAGCGGATTCGCCAACTGGCCTGATATGACATCCTGACCGGGCTACCCAATCGCGCCTTGCTGATGGATCGTATGGACCATGCCACGGCATGCGCCCTGCGCGACAAGGAGACACTCGCCACGCTGTTCATCGATCTGGATCAATTCAAGACCATCAACGATTCGCTCGGCCACGCCTGCGGCGACCCGCCTGCTGCAACAGGTTGCGGAGCGTCTGACCGACTGTACGCGCGCCTCCGACACCGTCAGCCGGCTGGGCGGCGATGAATTCGTGATCGTCATGCCAAAGATTCGTGCGCCCGCCGACGCCGCGCTCCTGGCGGAAAAAATCCTTGCCGCGCTGGCGCAGCCTTACGCCATCGACGGGCGCGAACTGCACATCACGCCCAGCATCGGCGTCGCCGTGTGCCCGGACGACGGCTGCGACGCCTCGGCCCTGATCCAGCATGCCGACGCGGCGATGTATCTCGCCAAGGACAGCGGCCGCAACAATTACCAGTACTTCACGACGGCGCTCAACGCGCGCGCCGTCGAGCGCCTGGCGCTGGAAAACGCCATGCGCGGTGCGCTGCAGCGGCGCGAATTCAGTCTCCACTACCAGCCGCAAGTCGATCTGGCGAGCGGCACCCTCGTTGGGGTGGAGGCGCTCTTGCGCTGGCGCCATCCAGAATTGGGCCAAGTGCCGCCGGACCGCTTCATCCCGGTGGCCGAAGACAGCGGCCTGATCAATCCGATCGGTGCCTGGGTGTTGCAAGAAGCCTGTCGGCAGGCCATGGCCTGGCAGGCGGCGGGCTTGCCGCGGATACTCATGGCCGTCAATGTTTCCGGGGTGCAGTTCCGGCATTCGGATCTCGTTGAACTCGTCAGTGTGACCCTGGTCGAGTCGGGCCTGGCGGCCGGCGACCTGGAAATCGAGATGACCGAAAGCGTGCTGATGCAAGGCGCGGATGCCGCCGTGGCAGTTCTGCGACAGATCAAGGCGCTCGGTGTGCAGATTGCGATCGACGACTTTGGCACCGGCTATTCATCATTGGGCTATCTCAAACGCTTCCCTATTGACAAGCTGAAAATCGACCGCGCTTTCATCCGCGATAGCGCGAGCGACCCTGACGATGCCGCCATCGTCAGCGCCATCATCGCCATGGCCCACCGGCTGCGTCTCAAGGTCATCGCCGAAGGGGTGGGAACGGTGGAGCAGCTGCACTTCCTCCGTAATGAAGGCTGCGATGAGGCGCAGGGTTATTACTACAGCAAACCGCTGCCGGCGGAAGATGTGGAGCGGTTGTGGCGGGAATGGCGGGTGCCATCGTAACCCAAGTTTGTCGTTGGTCAGGTCGTAGAGCGTCACGCTCGCCTCAAGGGCAAACATCGTTTCGATCCGGGCAAACAGCCGGCTCTCTATCTCTTCACGGTGCTTCATCAACAGATCGGAGGCCCGATACAGACGCGACAAGGGCAGCGCTCGACACTCTCCATGACCGTCGCCGGCATCAACCTCTGCTGTCCAGAAACCGGAAATCAAGGCGTCAATAACCAGATTTTGCTTTCTTTCACTTTCAGGTCAGGCCAAAACCGGGCCCATCGGGAGCGAGACTACGCGAGACAAACGGGGACAATTCGGGCCCACTCACCGGGCCAAAACGGCACTTATCCACAGGCTAGAACTTACCCAGGAAAAGAAAAAACCGCCGTAAGTAGCGGTTTTTTTAGTGTTTTTTGGGGTGGCTGATGGGGCTCGAACCCACGACAACTGGAATCACAATCCAGGACTCTACCAACTGAGCTACAGCCACCACTTTGAAAAACTGCGTGAAACTGCACAACATGACAAGCGGCAATACCGCAAAATCTGGTCCGCCCGGCGAGACTCGAACTCACAACCCCCGGCTTAGAAGGCCGGTGCTCTATCCGGTTGAGCTACGGGCGGTCTGAAGTTGCAGCAGACACGTTCGGCACGTTCGCGCGGTCGGAGGTGCAGGCCGATTTGTAGACACTTCCTGGTCGGGGTGAAAGGATTCGAACCTTCGACATCTTGCTCCCAAAGCAAGCGCGCTACCGGGCTGCGCTACACCCCGAGGAGCGCGCATTCTACTGATCTGTCGTTACGCGGTCAATGCAAAATCGCTCATCGATACTATTTGAACGGATGGCGCAGGATGATGGTTTCTTCGCGATCAGGGCCGGTGGAGATCATGTCGACCGGCACGCTGCACACCTCTTCCATGCGCTTGATGTAGGCGCGCGCCGCCGCCGGCAGGCCATCCAGCGTCTTGACGCCAACGGTGCTGTCCTGCCAGCCTGGCATCGACTCGTAGATCGGCTCGCAACGTTCGAGGTCATCAGCCCCCACCGGCAGGATGTCGGTGAAGTTGCCGTCGAGTTTGTAGCCGATGCAGATCTTCATCTCCTCGATGCCGTCAAGCACGTCGAGCTTGGTGACGCACAGGCCGGACACGCCGTTGATCTGGATCGAACGCTTCATCGCCGCCGCATCGAACCAGCCGCAACGCCGCGCGCGACCCGTGGTGGCGCCGAATTCGTGGCCCTTCGTGGCCATGTGTTTGCCGGTCGGATCCTGCTTGTCGACGGCATCGTAGAGCTCGGTCGGGAACGGGCCGCCGCCCACGCGGGTGGTGTAGGCCTTGGTGATGCCCAATATGTAATGCAGCATGCCCGGGCCAACGCCCGCGCCCGCCGCCGCCGCGCCGGCAACGCAGTTGGACGAGGTGACGTAGGGGAAGGTACCGTGATCGATGTCGAGCAGCGTGCCTTGCGCGCCCTCGAACAGAAGGTTGGCACCGGCCTTGTGGGCATCGTAAAGCGCGCGCGGCACGTCGGCGATCATCCCGGTCAGGCGCGGTGCGATGGCCATGGCGCCGTCCAGCGTCTTCTGAAAATCGACGGTCGCGGCGCCGAGGTAGTTCTTCAGCACGAAGTTATGATAATCGAGAATTTCGGCCAATTTTTCGGCAAAGCGCTTGGGCCGCAGCAGGTCCTGCACGCGCAGGCCGCGCCGCGATACCTTGTCCTCGTAGGCCGGGCCGATGCCGCGTCCTGTTGTGCCGATCTTGTTGACGCCCTTGGCGATTTCGCGGGCGACATCCAGCGCCTGATGGTAGGGCAGGATCAGCGGGCAGGCCTCGGAAATACGCAGGCGCGCCTCGACATCGACACCGGCCGCCTGCAATTCGTCGATTTCACTGAGCAGGGCTTCGGGTGAAAGCACCACGCCGTTGCCGATGTAGCAGACCACGCCGTCGCGCAGGATGCCCGAAGGCACCAGGTGCAACACCGTCTTCTTGCCAGCAATTACCAGCGTGTGGCCGGCGTTGTGGCCACCCTGGAAACGCACCACGCCCTGGGAATGATCCGTCAGCAGGTCGACGATCTTGCCCTTGCCTTCGTCGCCCCATTGCGTACCGATCACAACTACGTTCTTGGCCATATCAATTTTCCTCTAAAGGTTCGATGATCCATTGGTCGTTCTGCCGCACCAGTTGGCGATCGCAGCCGGCTTCGCGCCAACTGCCGGCGTGTCCTGGCAGTGCGGCAATCACGCATTCTCCCTGCGCACGCAGACGTTCGATTTCAGCGTGCAAAACCATATCTTCCGGCCAGGGCGCGAGGATTGCCCCTGGCGTTGTTTGTGGCGATGACAGACGCGCCAGTGCGCGTAAGTCAAGCGAAAACCCCGTTGCCGGCCGGGCGCGGCCGAAGCGCTCGCCAATCGAGTCGTAACGTCCGCCCAGCGCCACTGCGCTCGGGCTGTCGTCGCAGTAGGCGGCGAACACCACACCGCTGTGATAGTGGTAGCCGCGCAGATCGGCCAGATCGAAGGAGAGCGGCAGGTCAGACAGTTCGTTCGCCAGCCGCAGCAGATCGCCGAGGGCGTGGGAGATTTCCGGGAAACCGGGCAGACAGGCGGCGGCGCCGGTCAGGACTTCCACACCACCATACAACTCGGGTAGTACCAGCAGGCCATCGCGCACCGTGGCGGGCAGGTCGGCGGTCAGTTCGCGCAGGGTTGGCACATCCTTGGCTTGCAAGGCTTCAAATAGTTGCTGATCGACACCCGGCGCCAGCTTCACACCGGCAGTCAGTGCGCGAAAAATACCGACATGCCCGAGATCAATGCGACTGGGCGGCAGATCGGCAAGGCGCAGCGCACGCGCCAGCAGGCGGATGACTTCGTGATCCGCTTCGATGTCGGCGTGGCCATACAGCTCCGCGCCAATCTGCAAGGGCTCGCGCGACGCCAGCAGGCTGGACGGCCGCGTGTGCAGCACGCTGCCGCAATAGCACAGCCGTGTCACGCCACGGCGATTCAGCAGGTGGGCGTCGATGCGCGAAACCTGCGGCGTGATGTCGGCGCGCAGCGCCAGTGTGCGACCGGACAGTTGGTCGACGAGCTTGAAGCTGCGCAAATCCAGATCGCGCCCGCTCTCGGCGAGCAGCGCATCGGCAAATTCGAGCATGGGCGGCGCGACCAACTGGTAGCCGTGACGAGCGAACTCATCGAGCAGGCGGCGGCGCAAAGCCTCGACCTGCGTCGCCTCGGCCGGCAGCAGATCTTCGATAGCCTCGGGAAGCAACCAGGTATGCGTCATGCCAATATCAACAAGATCATCAAACCGATGATGATTGAGGTCAAACCGACGAAACGCAACTGCCCGTCGCCCAGTTCAGTGGCGCGACGAAAGGTGTCACGCCAGATGCGTGGTGAAATGAAGGGCAGCAGCCCTTCGATCACCAGCATCAAGGCCAGTGCCAGCAGCAGAGTAGTCATGCAGCGCCCTGGGAATTACTTGCCGCCACCCTTGCCGCTGTTCTTCAAGTACTTGAAGAAATCGGCGCTCGGGTCTACGATCAGCAGGTCGTTCTTGTTGCCAAAGCTCTGGCGATAAGCTTCGAGGCTGCGATAAAAAGCATAGAACTCGGGATTCTCGCCGTAAGCCTTGCCGTAAATCGAGGCCGCCCGGGCATCGCCCTCGCCCTTGATTTTCTGGGCATCGCGGTAGGCCTCGGCAATGATCACCTCGCGTTGCCGGTCGGCATCGGCGCGAATCTTCTCGGATTCCGCCGCGCCGGTCGAACGCAGCTCGTTGGCGACGCGCTTGCGCTCCGTTTCCATGCGGCGATAAACCGATTCGGAAACCTCGGGCGGCAGATCGACGCGCTTCAGGCGCACGTCGACGATTTCCACGCCGATCGCCCGCGCATCCGCATCGGCTTTTTTCTGCACATCGGCCATGATCTTGTCGCGCGATCCGGACACCACATCGTGGACGGTGCGCCGGCCAAACTCCTCGCGCAGACCGGAATTCACCGTTTGCGACAGGCGCGTGCGCGCCAGCATTTCATCGCCACCCACCGAGATGTAATACTGGCGCACGTCGGCAATTCGCCATTTGACGAAGGAATCGACCAGCACCGGTTTTTTCTCGGCGGTGAGAAAGCGCTCGGGCTCGACCGAATCCAGCGTCAGGATGCGCCGGTCGAAGAAACGCACGTTCTGGATCATCGGCCACTTGAACGACAAGCCAGGCTCCTGGATGACATCCTTGATTTCGCCCAACTGGAACACGAGGGCGTATTGGCGTTGATCGACGGTAAACAACATCGAGCCAGCCGTGACGAAGACGGCGAACATCAGGGCGAGAACTACAGGCAGGCGTTTCATTAGCGTTCTCCCCGCTCACGACCCAGCGCGCTGCGGGCGCGCACGTCGCGGCTATCCTGGTTGGATGCCGGTGCGGACGCACGTTCAGGCGCGGACTCGGCGACGGCGGGCGCGGTGGCGCCGGCCGTGGCCATCAATTTATCGAGCGGCAGATACAGCAGATTGCCCGAGCCTTTGGTATCGATCATCACCTTGGTGGTATTGGCATACAGTTGCTGCATGGTTTCGAGATACAGGCGCTGGCGCGTCACTTCGGGCGCCTTGACGTATTCGGCATACAGCTTGGAGAAGCGCGCCGCCTCGCCCTCGGCGGTGGCGGTCAGGCGAGCCTTGTAGCCGTCCGCTTCTTCCTTCAGACGCGAAGCCGCGCCCTGGGCGCGCGGAATGACATCGTTGGCGTAGGCCTGGCCTTCGTTTTTGTGCCGTTCGCGGTCCTGTCCGGCCTTGACGGCGTCATCGAAGGCGTTCTGCACCTGCTCGGGCGGCTGCGTGCTCTGCATGGTCACCGCGAGAATCTGGATGCCGGTCTCATAGCGATCGAGGTTTTCCTGCATCAGCTTCTGCGTGTTGGCGGCCATCACGTCGCGGCCTTCGTAGAGCACGAAGTCCATGCGGTTCTTGCCGACCACCTCGCGAATCGCCGTCTCGGCCGTCTGCATGACGGCGTCGTCAGGATTGCGGTTCTTGAAGATGTAGTCCTTCGGGTCCTTCAGCAGATACTGGACGGCAAACTGCACGCTGACGATGTTTTCGTCATCGGTCAGCATCAGCGCCTCTTTGAGCACCCTGTTTTTATCGGATCCGCGATAGCCGATTTCGACGGTGCGCACACCAGTCAGATTGACGACCTCGTGGGTCTGGATCGGCCAGGGCAGGCGCCAGCTCAGACCGGGATCGGTGGTTTCGCTGTATTTGCCGAAGGTCAATACCACGCCGCGCTGGCTGGCATCGACGATATAGAAGCCGCTGGCCAGCCAGACCACGGCCACCAGGCCCAACAGTAGGCCGACCCCGCCGCCGAACTGGCCGGGCGTCAGGGTCGGGAGACTCGGCCCGCCACCCCCATCACCGCCGCCATCGCCGGAATTGCCGGGGCCGCCGCTTTTCTTGCCGAAAATCCCCGTCAGACGACGGTTGACGTCGCGCCATAGTTCATCGAGATCGGGCGGGCCCTGGTTGCGGCCGCCACCGCCGCGCTTGGGGTCGTTACCCCAGCCGTGGTCATTGAGAGACATCAGAATGCCTGTAATCATGGTTTTCGTCTTGGATTAAATTTTTTTCGTACTCAATCGGGGCTGCGAGCTTACGCGACATTTCTGCCAGCGCGCTACGCAACAAATCGAGACCGGCGCCAGTACGGGCGCTGACTCGAACGCGGGCGATGTTATCACACTCATCCCGCTCCAATCCTGGGGCTACTTCGATCAGATCAAGCTTGTTCCAGACGATGATTTGCGGGACATCGGCCGCGCCAATTTCATCGAGAACCTGCGCCACGGCGGCCATCTGCTGCTCGCGGTCGGGACTGGCGGCGTCGACCACATGCAACAGCAAATCGGCCTGCGCGGTCTCCTCCAGCGTGGCATGGAAGGCCGCCACCAGCGCGTGCGGCAGGTCGCGGATGAAACCGACCGTGTCAGAGAGGACGATCTGGCAACCCGAGCGACCATCGGCCATCTCACAGGTCGGCACATACAGCCGGCGCGAGGTGGTATCCAGGGTGGCGAACAATTGATCGGCCACATAGGCGCCCGCCTTGGTCAGCGCGTTGAACAGGGTGCTCTTGCCAGCGTTGGTATAACCCACCAGCGAGATCGACAGCACCTCGCCGCGACTGCGCGCCTTGCGGCGCACGGCGCGCTGGCGCTCCAACAGCTTCAAGCGACTTTTTAGCAGCGCCACCCGCTTGCCCAGCAAGCGCCGGTCGGTTTCCAGTTGCTTTTCGCCGGGGCCGCGCAGGCCGATACCGCCCTTTTGCCGTTCAAGGTGGGTCCAGCCACGCACCAGGCGCGTCATCAGGTGTTCGAGCTGGGCCAGTTCCACCTGCAACTTGCCTTCGTGACTTTTTGCGCGCAGGGCGAAGATGTCGAGAATCAGACTGCTTCGGTCGACCACGCGCAATTCGCAAGCGCGTTCGAGGTTGCGTTGCTGCGCCGGTGACAGCGCGTGATTGAAAATCACCAGGTCGGCGCCGGCCGCGGTAGCCGCCAAAACAATTTCTTCCACCTTGCCCTTGCCGGCAAAGGTAGTCGGATCTGGCCGCCCGCGTTTCCCCGTGATCGTGGCGACCGACCGCGCGCCGGCGCTGGTGGCCAGCAGGCGGAACTCTTCCAGGCGTTCGGCAAAATCGCCCTCACCGAAATCCAGTTGGACCAGCACGGCGGCCTCGCCGGCGGCCGGCCGTTCAAACATGGGCCAACCACTCCCCTGCCACGAAAATCACTCGGGATCGGGTTCCGTGCTGATGCTGACCGGGCGAGCGGGCACCACGGTGGAAATGGCGTGCTTGTAGACCATCTGGGTGACGGTATTCTTGAGCAACACGACATACTGTTCGAACGACTCTACCTGTCCCTGCAACTTGATGCCGTTGACCAGATAGATTGAAACCGGAATATGCTCGCGGCGTAATGCGTTGAGAAAAGGGTCTTGTAGCATCTGCCCTTTGGCGCTCATGGTGACCTCACTGGGTTATGGTTATAAAAACGAGCGAGCACTGTAGCCGATTTCGGGGGGACTGACCAGCAGAAGCGCAACCGTTCACAGGGCAATCGCATGAATGCCAATGTCGTGAACCCCTGAAATAGTCGTTTACGATCAAGGCGTTGCAAGGGGGCTGTTCACAGGGGCTTGATTTGTGTAGTTTTCTGTCTTTTTGGGGT
>JAUXWU010000193.1 GCA_030680085.1 Rhodocyclaceae bacterium
ATCTTCTTGCCGGGCACTCAGCGTCTCCTCACGTTATTCGTCAGAAGACCACTGTATCCCTCGCTTCCGGACCTTCCCGGCTTCCGGCCCAACCGGCCAAGATAGTTGTCGTCAACCGGTCAGGCTAATTGTCGCCGGCCAACCTGCCGCGCTTTGTGCTGGTGTGCGACTTCGCCGCCTTCCGCCTGTACGACTTAGAACCCTCTCCCTCCGGGAGCGGGCAGGGTGAGGGAAGCCACGTTGAATTCCATCTCGCCGAGCTGCACAAGAACGTGCGCCTGTTCGGTTTCATCGCCGGCTATCAAACCCAGGTCATCCAGCCGTAAGACCCGCTTGTTCAACCCGTTCCGCTAACTTTCATGGTCGCCATGATCCCTCCGCTGCGCCCCTTGAGTGCCGTCTCGCCAGCGCCGACTTTCCGGCTGCTTGCACCGCGCCACCATGTGGGCTAACATCATGCCCATAAAACATTCCCATGAAAGATAGCCATGGAAGCAGTGAATATAAGCGGCCTCAAAAACAACCCCAGCGAAGCCTTGCGCATGGCGCATCGTGATCTGGTGGTGGTGATGAATCGTGACCGTCCGGATGCGGTGATGATCGGGATCGAGGCAATGAACGTATTGGGTGCGCCGGGTGTCAAGCTGGCGCTGGCGACCGCCTTGTTCAAGGACGGGAATCTGTCGTTGGTGCGGTCGGCGCGGCTGGCCGAGACGCCGGTTTCTGAATTCATTGCGCATGTGTCGCGCCTGGGTATTCCGGCGGTTCGACTGAGCGAGCAGGAAGCGTACGGCGACATGGATACTTTGGAAGCATGGCTGGCTACGTCATAACCGATGCCAGTCCGCTGATCGGGCTGACGCGCGTGGATGGTTTGCCCTGGTTGCACGAATTGTTTGGCGTGGTGTGGTTTCCGTCCGAGGTGCGGGCGGAGGTGCTGACCGGTCGTGGTTTGACGGGCGAACAATCCATTTTGCAGGCCGAGGCGGCCGGTTGGTTGAAATTGGCCGGGGGGCCTCCGCTTCTGCCGACCTTGCCCGATCTGGATGAGGGCGAGGCCGCCTGCATTCGGATCGCCCTGGCGCAAGCCGAACCCGTACTGCTGCTGATGGATGAGCGCGCCGGTCGTACCGTGGCTTTGGAGCATGGCTTGCGGGTGGCTGGCACGGCGGCGGTCATCGGCATGGCGAAAGCACGCGGCCTGATACCTTCGGCGCATGCTGTTTTTGCGCGTTTGCATGCCTCCGACTTCCGTATTTCCGCCGCAGTGATCGCGGCTGTTTTGCGGCGTGTGGGCGAAATATGAACGTCGCTGGGGGCGTGAAGCTTCTTGTCGTTAGCCAGTATTTCTGGCCCGAGAACTTCCGCATCAACGAGCTGGTCAGCCAACTCGTTGCCGATGGCCTGGAGCTTACCGTCTTGACCGGGAAGCCGAACTACCCCGATGGCAAGTTCTTTTCCGGTTATCAGGCATGGGACGTCCGCCACGAGCGCTACGCGGGGGCCGAGGTGATTCGGCTGCCCCTTGCGCCGCGCGGCAGTTGTTCCGGCCTGCGGCTGGCGATCAACTATCTTGCGTTCGTCCTTGCGGGATATTTTCTGGCGCCGTTCGCGCTGCGCAGAAAGCAGTTCGATGCCGTGTTCGTGTATGCGCCTTCGCCATTGCTGCAGGCCTTGTCGGCGATCTGATCGCACATTTGGAAGGGCTGACGGCAGCCCGCAGGGAGAATCGCACATGAAAATATTGATTCTCGGCGCGTCGGGGATGCTCGGCAACGCCATGCTGCGGGTGATGGCCGAGACTGGCGAGCATGAAGTCTGGGGTACGGCACGATCGGGGGCGGTGAAGCGCCATTTTTCGGCGCAACTGGGCGAGCGGATTCTTGCCGGCGTCGATGTCGAAAATGCCGATGCGCTGGCGCGCGTTTTCGCCGCAGTGCGCCCCGCGGCGGTGGTTAACTGTATCGGCCTGGTCAAGCAACTGGCGGAGGCCGACGACCCGCTGATGGCGCTGCCGATCAACGCCTTGCTGCCGCATCGGCTGGCGCGGCTGTGCGATCTGGTTGGCGCACGGCTGGTGCATGTGAGTACCGATTGCGTTTTCAACGGCGCCAAAGGCAATTACCGCGAAGCGGATCCCTCCGATGCCGAGGATCTTTACGGCAAATCCAAGTTCCTCGGCGAGGTCGCTTACCCGCACACGATCACGCTACGAACCTCGATCATCGGGCACGAGCTCGCCAGCGCACATGGGCTGGTCGGTTGGTTCCTTGAACAGGAAGGCCGCGTCAAAGGTTACCGGCGGGCGATCTTTTCCGGCTTGCCGACGGTCGAGCTGTCGCGCATCGTGCGCGATAGCGTTTTGCCCCGGGCGGCGCTTTCCGGCCTGTACCATGTCGCTGCGGCCCGATGGCTTTGTTAAGTGGAGAAAACCATGATAGAAAAACTTGACCTGAGCAGCTTGCGTGATGCCATCGAGTCGCTTTTGCAGAGTTTGGCTGTTGTCAGCGATGAAGATTGGTTTGGCGGCCAATCCTGCGCGGTTCAAAACACGCTCATTGCGGGAGTGATTCAGAATTTCGAGTTTGTGTACGAGCAGTGCATCAAGATGCTGCGCCGTGAAATGGAAAAGAATGCGGCAAGCCCGACCGAGGTGGACTTCGGAGATTTTCGAGATTTGTTGCGCACCGCTGCGGAAAAAGGTCTGATTGCCGATGTCGATGCCTGGTTCAGTTATCGCAAGATGCGCAATATCACCGCGCACACATACGATCACGAAAAAGCGCAACAGGTTTATCAAGGCACACTGGTTTTTATCGGCGATGCCCGGGATTTGCTGGCGCGGTTGGAAGTGCGAAATGTCTGAGCCGCCGCGCATTGATATCCGCCTGGATCACTGGGAAATTGTGCGGGATATTCTGCAAAAGCATGTGCCGCAGTATGAAGTCTGGGCATTTGGCTCGCGCGCCAAATGTGGGCGGGTGGCGGCAAAACCCTATTCCGATCTCGATCTGGCCGTCATCACCGACCAGCCGCTGCCCATGAAAACCAGCGCGAACTTATCGGATGATTTTTCGGCATCCGACTTGCCGTGGAAGGTGGATGTTGTGGACTGGGCGACAACCCATGCGTCGTTCAGGGAAATTATTGAGCGGGATAAGGTAGTGGTGCAGGTGGCGGCGAAGCGCTGCACGTAGTGGCTTCCGCCACGCGGAATGGCCGATTAGGCATTTGGTTGCTGTTGAAAGGAAAGCCGATGTTTGCAGGCAAAACCTTGATGATCACCGGAGGCGCCGGTTCCTTCGGGAACGCGGTGCTGAGCCGGTTTCTCGCCACCGATGTGCGCGAAATCCGCATCTTCAGTCGCGACGAGAAGAAGCAGGAGGACATGCGTATCGCGCTCTCCAACCCGAAGCTGAAGTTCTATATCGGCGACGTGCGCAACTACGACAGCGTCGCGCAGGCGCTGCACGGCGTCGATTACGTTTTTCACGCCGCAGCGCTCAAGCAGGTTCCGTCTTGCGAGTTCTATCCGATGGAGGCGGTTCGCACCAACGTGCTGGGCGCCGAGAACGTCGAGGCGCCGCCGATCTTGGCTTCATGGAACTTGCGGATCAATGCCGGGATGACGTGGCTGTTCTCGAGGTGGTAGTTGTCGCCGGGACCGTAGAGGTTGGTGGGCATGACGGCAAGGTATTGGGTGCCGTATTGCCGGTTGTAGCTACAGCACATTTCGATGCCGGCGATATTGGCCAGCGCGTAGGGGCGGTTGGTGGGTTCCAGCGGGCCGGTGATGAGGTATTCCTCCTTGATGGGCTGCGGGCAGCCACGCGGATAGATGTGCGCATTTCGCTGATTGTGAACACCCATTTCGGACGAACGTGAACGCTCGTCGAGGCGGGGTTGCGCGGGGGCCAAATTGTAGCTTGGGTGTTCACGATCGTGTTGGATTGGCACGGCGGAAGAGTTATCCACGGCCGC
>JAUXWU010000001.1 GCA_030680085.1 Rhodocyclaceae bacterium
CTGCTGGAAGGCTTCAAAAACCAGTTGCTGCTTCGCTGCGGGAATGCCGATCCCGGTATCGCTGACGACAAACGCGAGCGCCGGCGCCGGCAGCGGGTTTTCTTGCTCCGCGGGCGTGGCGATGCGCAGGCTGACCTCCCCATTCTCGGTGAATTTCAGGGCATTCGACAGCAGGTTCTTGATTATCTGGTGGACTCGCTGCTCGTCGCCATGGAACATCGTCGGTATCCCGGCGTCCGCCTCCACGCGGAAGGCGAGCCCCTTCTGCTCCGCCAGCGGCTCGAAGGTAGCACGCATGGAATCGCAAAGATCCGGCACCGGCAACGCGGCGAAATTGAACTGCATCTGGCCGGCCTCGACCTTGGAAAGGTCGAGGATGTCGTTGATGAGATTGAGCAGGTCCATGCCGGCGGAATTGATGGTGGAAGCGAATTCGACCTGCTTGGCGCTCAGGTTGCCGTCCTTGTTCTGCTTCAGCAGGCTGGACAGAATCATCAGGCTGTTGAGCGGGGTGCGCAGTTCGTGCGACATGTTGGCGAGGAATTCCGACTTGTAGGTGCTGACCCGTTCCAGTTCCGCGACCTTCTCCTGCAATATCTGGCTGGCGGCCTCGATCTCCTGGCTCTTCAGGCGGATATTCTCGCGCTGCTGTTCCAGCATCCGCGCCCGCTCTGCGAGTTCCTCGTTGCTTTGCTGCAACTCCTCCTGTTGCACCCGCAGCTCCTCGGACTGCTGCTCGGTCTGCTCGAGAAGTTCGGCCGTCCGCTGGTGCGCGAGGTTGGCGTCGATGGCGATGGCAATGGCTTCCCTGGCCAGTTCGACAAACTGCAACTCGGTCGCGCTGAATTCGCGGAAACTGCCGATCTCGATCACGCCGACCAGACGGTTGCCATGCAACAGCGGAATGGCGACGACGACCTTCGGCGCGGACTCGCCCAGGGCGGAGCCAATCGGCAGATAACCGGGCGGTACGTCGGCCAGGCAAATGATTTTCTGTTCCCGCGCCGCCTGCCCGATCACCCCTTCGCCGAGGCGGAACTGCTCGCCGGGTTTCATATCCTTGGTCACGGCGTAGGTGGCGGCGAGGACAAGCTTTACGGCACGTTCATCGAACAGATAGAGGGCGCCGACACCGGCCTTGAGGTGGGTCACCAGGAAGCCCAGCACCTGGTCTGCCATCCCGGCCGTGCTCTGCTCATCCCGGATCAGCAAATTCAGTTCGTTGCGCCCGGTCTTCAGCCAGTCGCGGCCCTGCTCGGCCTCGCGCGCCAGCCGCAAGGATTGGGTCATGTGCAGAAAAGCCTCGTCGAGCGCGCATTGAATCTCGCTCAGGTTGAGCGCCGTCTTCATCAGGACGCCCAGCTCATCCCTGGGCAAGCTGTCGAGGTCGATTTGCAGGGGTTCGGAGACGACTATCTCCCGGCCGAGATCTCCGGCCCCGACGGCTTGCGCGGCGCGCACTTTATCCGTGCTGTCCTTGATCAGGCTCTTGACCGCCACGACGGCGACCTCCAGCGACTGCCTGATGCTGCGCGTGACCAGAAATGCCACGGCGATACCGCCGATGAGGATCATGACGAGCATGACAGCGATCAGCCATGGTGGCGCAAGGCTGGCCGCCCCCATGACACCCAGCACCAAGACACCTAGCAGCATCAGCGAGAATCCGCTGGCCAGCCGGGTGACAATCTTCATTCGATTCAACATTGCCGGGTTCCCATCCAAGTTATCACCAGAGCTTCCACCACGGCTCGACCCGGTTCAGCCCGCGCTTGTAGTATTCGCTGCTGGGGAAGTTCTTTTTCATCACCCGCTCGGCATCGTCGCGCAGATCGGTCATGTTGAGGGCAGCGTAGGCCTTGATCATGACGAACAACGCTTCCTCGTTGGCGGGTGCGTCGGGATAGGTTTTGATCGACGTCTGGGCGCGATTGACGGCGGCGACATAGGCGCCGCGCTTCATGTAGTAACGCGCGACATGCACCTCGTTCAAGGCCAGCGCATTCACCAGATAGGCCATGCGCAGCGTGGCGTCCTGGGCGTACTTGCTCTCGGGAAACCGGTTGACGAGCGCCTTGAACGCCTCGAAGGATTCCTGCGCCGCCTTCGGGTCGCGCTCGGTCAGGTCCTGCATGGCGACGTAGCCCAGCAGGCCGAGATCTTCGTTGAAATTGACCAGGCCCTTCAGATAGTAGGCGTAGTCGACGTTGGCGTGGTTGGGATGGAGGCGGATGAAGCGGTCGCACGCGGCGATGGCCTGCGCCTTTTCCTGCTGCTTGTAATGCGCGTAGGCGACTTCGAGCTGGGCCTGCTGGGCGAAGCGCCCGTAGGGGTAACGCGCTTCCAACTTCTCGAAATACTTGATGGCCTTGTCGAAAGCGCCATCGGCCATGGCGGTCTTGGCCTCGGCATACAGTTTGTTGGCCGACCAAGCGACCGTTTCATCCCTCTCTTCGGGCAGCAGACCGCAACCGGCGAAAAAGCTTAGCGAAAGAACGGCAAGCAGGGCGGCTAAACTACGCATGATGGAAGAACCAAAAATTAGGTGTGACGATTATATCTCCCCAGCGGAAATCGCGGTTCCGCCGGATTGTGTCGGCTTGCGGCTTGATATGGCACTGGCCCGGCTGCTGCCCGAGCCTTCGCGCAGCCGTCTGCAGGCGTGGCTGACAGACGGGCTGATCCTTCTCGACGGTGCAAACGCCGACGCCAAGCGCAAGGTCTGGGG
>JAUXWU010000010.1 GCA_030680085.1 Rhodocyclaceae bacterium
ACTGACGGCGGCAGCAGGTAGTCCGTGTCTCGATCTATTGGGTGAAAGGCCATTGTGCGCGTTTGTCTGAATTTGATGAATATGATTATAGCATATTCATCAGATGGCTATTGGGACGAATTAAGTCCGACAGGCTGCTAGGGGACGGAAGTAGCGCAGAGCATTTCGGTAAGTCCCAGTCCCGCTCCGCCCAGAAAGAATAGCAACGATAGCCAGCCGAGAATATGCGGGAGCCAAACGGCAGCCCACATCTTCGATCGTCCATCCCACAGTCCACGCCATTGAGTGTCGCCTCGATAGAAAGTCCCTACGCTGTGATTCCATTCTCTAAGCCTGAACGCAGAAAAGTAATAGACACAGACGGCAAGTAGCAAAGCAAAGAAGAAGCCTGCAACAAATAGCGTCAATACAATGGTTGAGTGGTGAATTGTTTTTGCTTGACTTGCGTCGGCTGAAAGCTGTGCGATATAGGCCAGCAGCGCAACGGCTCCGCCAGCATTCGCGCCCGACACGAGGGTAATAGCCGTGTGCGCTTGTGATGCCACGTTCTGCATAAGCCGGTTCGTCTCCAGATCGATCCGCGCGAGATACCAGTCACGCTCATCGCACCCCGCAGAAAGGAAACTGCCGCCCGTCTTGTTCTCACTCCCCATTCAAACTCCCTTGTTTCGCGAAACGACAGAAGCATATTATTCCCGGCGACCGAATAAATAATAGCATCACGCCGGGGTCAGGCCTTTCGACATAACGTGCCATGGCAAGATGATGTGTCAATGAAAGATCTGGCCCTGTGGTCTGCGGTCCTTATGGTTTCAAGGCATCACCACCTTCTTGAAAAATTCTTCCGCAAGGGAAGGATCAAGGGACTTGAGCCGCTTATAAACTTCCAGCACCTTGCCACGCTGACCTGACATTGCGTAGGCGATGCCCAAGATGTACCACGCCTCGGCATCTTCCGGATTGATGCGCAGGGCCTGCTGGTAGGCCTCGATGGCCTTGGCGGGTTGGTCGGCTCTGCGGTAGGCGATGCCCAGTTTTTTCCACGCCAAGGCATCTTCCGGATTGATGCGCAGAGCCTGTTGGAAGGCTTCGATGGCCTTGGCGAACTGGCTAGCATTGCCGTAGGCGAAGCCCAGGCCATTCCACGCCTTGGCATATTCCGGATCGATGCGCAGGGCCTGCTGGAAGGCCTCGATGGCCTTGGCGGGTTGGCCGACCTCATCGTAGGCGTTGCCCAAGTTGTACCACGCATCGGCATGTTCCGGATTGATGCGTAGAGCCTGCTGGTAGGCTTCGATGGCCTTGGCGGGCTGGCCGGCCTGACCGCAGGCGACGCCCAAGCTGTACCACGCCATGCTGCTGCTCGGTTGTGCCTTTGTCCAGCGGTGGCTGTGTTCGAGCAGTGCCGGCCAGTTCCTGCTGCTTTCCAGTTCAATAGATTTATTCAGCCACTGCGTCGCGGTTTGGCCGGCTGTGGCGGTTTTGACGCTGCGCTTCGGCAATTCCTTCACCCATTCGACGGGAACGGCGAAATTGAGGTTTTGTCCCTCGGCGAGATAGAACGTGGTCAGCCCCACCAGCGTGCCGTTCTCGTCGAACAGACCGCCGCCGCTGGAACCCGGCGAGATGGCTGCTGTTGTCTGGATGTATCGGCCGCCCGCGACCTCGCGCAGGCTGGAGACGATACCGTCCGAGAGCGTGAGTTCGAGACCCTGGGGGGCGCCGATGGCATAGACTTTGGCGCCGACCTTGAGTGACTTGCTGCTGCCCATCACCACCGCGGGAGCGCTTATTCCCGGAACGCCGAGGGAGCAGACATCCCGATCCCAATCGGAATAGCGCAGCGTTGCCGGATACTCTTTGTTGTCGATTCGCACCTTGATCTGGCTGGCGCCCTTGACGACGTGGCAGTTGGTCACCACGTCCCGGTCGGGAAGAATGACGCCGCTGCCCATGCCTTGGGATTTCCCCTTGCCGTCCAGGTTCTGCACTACAACCGTGCTTTTGGCGGCTTGCTCATACACCTCGCCGGGCGTCTTGGCGTGGATGGAAATGGATGCCAGAAGAACTGCGGCGCTTATTGCGTAGCGGAGCATTTGCAATTCCCTTGGTGGAGGGTGAAGTTATTTTGCCAAGATCATATAGCAAAACGCCTCGGCGGATTTCTCCACGGAGGCGCTGCAAAACGAAGTTTCAGAGCAGGCTAACGCCAGTCCCATCGGCGTTAAGCGCAGCGGCCGGAACTAAAAGTCTGGCGGGACGGTGCTAGCCGGGCCGCCGCCAGCGTGGGGGCGAAACCTATACCCGCTTGCGCCAGTATCCAGGTTCGCGGCGCAGGTGCATGATCGCGACGATCAAGATGTATCCGTCCTCGATCGAGTAGAGCACTGCGTAAGGAAACACCTTCGTCAGGTAGCGGCGTACATCGTCTTCGACGATGCGCCATGCGGTAGGCGATTCCGCGATATGCGCGATGGCGGATTCGACCGCGATCATGAATCGGCTGCCCAGGTCGCGCTGTTGCGCCTCGTAATACGTGGTGGCAGCGCGGAATTCCGCCAACGCCTCCGGGTGGAACTCGATTTTCATCGAGCGATGGCTTGTCTGGCCTGTGCGAATGCTTCGTCGGCCGGGATGGTCTTGACGTTACCGCTGCGGACTTCGTCGATGCGGCGGCGGGCTTCGCGCATCCAGAGTTGTCGGATGTAACCATCCTCGGCCGGGTCGAGGCTTTCGACCAGGCGGTCCGCGAGCAACGCGCGCGCCTCGCTGGGCAGTGCCAGTGCTTCATCCGCTATTTGTTCGACAGTCATGTGCATGGTGTGTCTCCGCAAGAGTGAGGTCATTGTAGCCTTGACGCAGCGGCCGGAACTAAAAGTCGGCGCTGGCGGGACGGCGCCAGTAGTTAGTCAACGGGGGCTATGAGCACTCCTTGAAGGCATTACCACATTTGTGGTAATGTTCTGCTTCTCTGCCAAGCAGACGTTTTTTATGGAGAACCACCATGACTGCATCGACTTCCATTCGTATCGATCAAACGCTGTACGATCAGGCTCGCGCTGATGCCATGGTCGAACATCGCAGCATTGCCGGTCAGGTCGAGTACTGGGCCAAGGTCGGTCGCGCTGCACTGGATAATCCCGACCTTCCGGCCGGTTTCATTGCCGAATCACTGGCATCGATGGCAGAGCCTCGTGAAGATGCGACGGCCTTCATTGCCCGGGCCAGGCGGGCATGAGCTATTCGCTCAAGCAGACCCGACGTTTCGCTCGCGCCTACAGGAAACTTCACGACAACGTCGTCGCCGATGTCGATGCGGCCACCGAGGTCGTTGCGGATAACCCCGCCGTCGGTGAACGCAAGAAGGGCGACCTGGCCGAACTGTTCGTCCATAAATTCCGCAGCCAGAACCAGCTCTACCTGCTCGGCTACACCGTGGACGATGAAGTCCGCCTGATCTATCTCGAAGCCGTCGGGCCCCACGAGAATTTCTATCGGGACCTCAAGCGTTCTTCATTTCCCGGCTCCTGAAAGTCGGCGCTGGCAGGACGGCGCCAGATTACACCGTGACGCTATCGGCCACTTCCTTGAACTCGGCAATCTGGTCGAAATTCAAATAGCGATAGACGTCGGCCGACTTGGTTTCGAGCGTCTTGACCTGCGCCATGTATTCGGCTGGAGTCGGAATCTTGCCCATCAGTGCGCAGACCGCGGCCAACTCGGCCGAGGAGAGATACACGCGGGTATCGATGCCGAGACGGTTGGGGAAGTTGCGTGTCGAGGTCGATACCGCCGTGCTGCCTTTCTTGATCTGCGCCTGGTTGCCCATGCACAGCGAGCAGCCGGGCATTTCCATGCGCGCGCCGGATTTGCCGAGCACGGAATAGTAGCCTTCCTCGTTGAGGATCATGGCGTCCATCTTGGTGGGC
>JAUXWU010000012.1 GCA_030680085.1 Rhodocyclaceae bacterium
AAACTTGCCGCCCAACTGGCGGAACGTTTGGGCGAGCGCACCGTGCTGACGGGCAGCAAACTGGAATACACCCCCGGCGAGGCGGCCAAGACGACGGCGCGATTGACCACCGTGCTGGCGCCGCTGCCGGGCCTCTTCAGCAAATGAACCGGAGATAAGGCATGGCCCAGATGCGCCCCATCGGCGAATTGTTGAAGGAAGCGGGGATCGTCACCGAGGAGATGATCACCTACGCCCTGAAGATCCAGAAGGTCTCGCGCGAGCGCGTGGGCGACGTGCTGTTGCGTCTGCGCTTCGCTACCGACACTGAAGTGGGGCGCATCGTCGCGCAACAGAACAATCTGCCGTTTGATAATCTCGAAGGCCGCATTCCACAGGCGGAGGCGCTCGCCCAGCTACCTTTCGCCGTTGCCCAGAAACTGGTGATCCTGCCGCTGGAGATCGTCGACGGCTGTCTGCTGGCGGCCACGGACAACCCCGGCAACCCCGAGATTGCCAGCCGCGTCGGTCGCTTCTCAAACTATCCGCTGCGCCTGACGGTCGCGTCTTCCTCGCGTCTGCAACGCATGATCCAGCAGGTCTATTACATGGCCGAGCACCCGATTGCCGAGGAAGTGGAGCGCATCAGCGGCGCCATCCTTGCCGGGCGCGAATTCTCCGCCGAGCGGCTATTCGACCTGCTGCTCTCCACGGCCATCGACCTGCACGCCTCGGACATGCACATCAGCCCGACGCCCAACGCCACCCTCGTTTCCTACCGTGTCGATGGCGTACTGCAACTGCACCACGCCCTGCCGGTCACCGCGCACGGTCGCCTGGTGTCCACTTGCAAGGTGCGCTCCGGTCTCGATATCGCCGAAGCCAACCGCGCCCAGGACGGCCGCATGCGCTTCACCTTCCTTGATGGCCAGTTCGACCTGCGCATCTCGACCATGCCGGCCGCGCTCGGCGAAAACCTCGTGGTGCGCTTCCTTTCCGGCGGCGGCGAACTGATCTCTCTGGAAGATGCCGGCTTCAACGCCGAGCAGCAGGATCTGTTGCGGCGCATGACGGTGCATCCGCACGGCACCATCCTCGTCACCGGGCCCACCGGCAGCGGCAAGACGACGACGCTCTACGCCATGTTGCGGCGCATCAACACCATGCAGAAGAACGTTCTCACCATCGAGGATCCGGTCGAATACGAAATGCCCCTGGTGCATCAGGTGGAAATCAACGAGAAGGCCGGCGTCACCTTCGCCACCGCCATCCGCGGCTTTTTGCGTCAAGACCCGGACGTCATGCTGGTCGGCGAGATTCGCGACCAGGAAACCGCCGCGCTGGCCATGCGCGCCGCGCAGACCGGCCATCTGGTGTTTTCCAGCCTGCATACCAACGATGCACTCTCCGCCATCGTGCGGCTGCGCGACCTGGGCGTGGCGGACTACATCCTGTCAACGTCGCTCATCGGTCTGGTGGCGCAGCGGCTGTTGCGCCGTCTCTGCCGACACTGCAAGCAGCCGGCCCGGCCGGAAACAGCGGACGAGCTGTGGGAAGGCCTGCCGGTGGCCAGTTTGTTCGTCCATGTCGGCTGTCCCTATTGTCGCGATACGGGGTATAGCGGGCGTCTGGCCGTCGGCGAGGTGCTGGTGTTCGACAACGACATCCGGGGCCTGATCGACACCGGCGCCAGCGGCTTCCAGATCGAACAGGCCGTCCAGGCCAAAGGCATGTACCGCATGCGTGATGCCGGGCATCGGATGGTCGCCGAAGGCGTGACCGATGTGGCCGAGTTCCTGCGCGTGCTGGCGGATTAGGGATGAACGAGATGAGGAAGGACGTCTGATGCCTTGGCTTTTTTACACGGCGGCGACGCGCGACGGCGCGCTGGAGCGGCGCAATGGCCGCTTTGCCGACGCGGCCATGCTTGATCGCGAACTGGCGCGCCACGGCGAAATGCTGGTCGATTACCTTGCCCTGCCCGATGCGCTGCATCAGGTTCGGCAGTGGGCCCTCGGGCGGCTGCGGCCGCTGGAAACCGCCGAGTTTTGCAACATGCTTTCCATGTATGTGAGCGGCGGTGTGGACTTGCAATCGGCGCTGGCCGACCTTGAAAGCAATGCCACGTCAATCGCCTATCGGCAGATTCTCGGCCAGGTGCGCACGGGCCTGCTCAACGGCTACCCATTTTCGCAGGCGCTGCGGGAGACGCACCAGTTTCCGGAAGAGGTGCTCGCCCTGGTGAAGATCGGCGAAGAATCCGGCACGCTCGACCGCGTGCTGGCGGATGCCGGCGCCCACATCGAACGCATCGAGGAGATCAAGTCGGCCGTCAAGCGGGCGCTTGTCTACCCGGCCTTTACCCTGGTGGTGATGATCGGCGGCGCGCTGTTCTGGCTGTCTTTCGTCATGCCCAAGCTGGCGCTGGTGTTTACGAGCATCGACATCGAGATGCCTGGGCATGTCGCCGCGATGATCGCCGCATCCGACTGGGTGCGCGAATTCTGGTGGCTGCTGGGCATCATCCTGGTGGCGCTGCCGATGGGCTTTTTCGCCGCCCGCGCCAACGAAGGGTTCCGCTACCAGACCGACCGCATGGCCTGGCACATGCCGGTCATGGGACGCATCGTCTATGGCAGCCAGATGGCTTTCTGGTTCCAGTATCTGGGCCTCATGTACGGCGCCGGCGTGGTCATCACCCAGGCCATGGAAATCATCAACAAGTCGGTGAAAAACCGTTTCTTCCGCGACAAGATCGCCAACTTCAACGCCCGACTGCAAGACGGCGAATCCTTGCAGGCATCGATCAAGGAAACGCGGATATTCGAGCCGCTGGCGATCCGCATGGTGGCCATCGGCGAGGAAACCGGTAACCTCGAAGCGCAGATGAAAAAGCTGGCCGGCATCTATTTCGCCCGCGTCAACGCCCTCGTCGAGGTGCTGGCCAAGACGCTTGAACCGGCCATGGCCATCGTCATGGCCGCCATGCTCGCCTTCTTCGTGCTGGGCGTGCTGGCGCCGATCTACGAATCCATCGGCAAGATAGGAGGATAACCATGCACAAGCGTATGAGCGGTTTCACGATCTTCGAATTGGTCATCGTGCTGATCATGATCGGCATCCTGACCGCGGGGATGATGCCGCTGTTGCGCACGCAGCACACGCGCACCATGGAAGACGCCAACCGGCAGGCGCTCAACGTGGCCAGGGATGTCGTCGTAAGCTACGCGCTGACCAACGGCGGGTTGCCGCTGCCCTTGACGTCCGCGGCGGCGACGACAAAGCCGGAGTATGTGCCGACCTATCCCACGGGCTGGGATCTGACGCCCCCAGTCAACGAATCCTATCTGCCCTGGGACGAGCATATGGTTTCGGTCGCGGTCAATCTCCCCCCGCTGGGCGTGCCGACTTTCGGCAGTTACCGCAAATATTTCTGGTATGACCCGCGCACCGAGCTCAGGAACGATTACACGATCAACTTGGTCGCGGGAGTGCCCGCAGCGTGTACAACATGCTACCTGCCCTTGTTCGATCAAAACGGGGCGGGTCTGGATTTCACCAATCCCAGATCGATTGCTCGCGTGAGCTTCTGCGCCAACGTCAAGACAGCACTAAAACTCACAGGGACCAGCGACCCCCGTGTATGCCAGGTGCCGAACAACGCTCAAATGAGCGACTCGTGTCCGGGAGGTGCCGCGGCGGCATCCCCCGCTGCATTGGTCATCGCAAGCTTCGGCAACGACCGGACCCCCGACAAGGCGCATGCGGCAATTGATCTGCTCGCCGCAACCCCTGTCCGTAACTACGAAAACCCGGCCCGGCCGGTGAATCATGAGCATTCGGCCGCCCCCGATATCCATTACGACGATGCCGTGGTTTCCGTTTCCCTGGCCGAACTGGCCTCCCGCTGCGACCAGTCCGGCGTGGCCTGCTCGGCGGACAAACGTTATCTGACGATCAAGAATACGCAGATAGTACCAAGCGCATCACTTTCTTACCGGATCGGGGCAGGAGTCTGTACCACCGTAACGGTTTTAATCAACACCCGCTCGTCGCCCGGTTGCCTGGATTCGGGGGCAACCTTGTGGACCGATGCGGCCTGTACTACGGCATTTACAGCGGCCACAGTGTCGGCTGCCGATAGCAATGGCGATGGCGTGGCTTCCATCTGGTTCGCCGGCGGCGGCGTAACACGGGCATGGTAGGGGTGCGGGTGAATAGAAATAGGAAATAGGGGACAGACCACGTTTTGAACAGGAAATAGGGGACAGACCACGTTTTAAGAAGAGAGAAATAGGGGACAGACCACGTTTTCGAGGGCAGAAACACTATGACGAACAACAAATCATTCATCTTTCTGGTCGCGGCTTCGCTGGCGCTGGGCTTCGCCTGGCTCTTTGCCGGGTGGGCCGGGGCCGGGCTGGGGCAGGCGAAAACCGCCGTGCAGAGAGTCGGGCAGGCGGAAAAGGATCTGGCGACGCTCAATGAGCAGGTGCTGCGCTGGGAGAAGGCCGGGGCGCAGTCGCTCGGCAGCGTCGAGCCGGTGGCGCTCGATGCGAAATTCCTGCCATCCGAACTGCCGAAGAGTGCGTTGCTCTTGGCCGGTCTGTATGCCGATCACGGCTATTTCAACCTGCGTCGCTTCGTTTTTTCCTGGGGGGAGACCGGGGGCGACGTGGCGGGTAGCGTAGCCCGCATGACGGTCGAGGGGGAGAAGGTGTTTCTCGGCCAGCGCGCGCCGGTGACGGCCGCCGCGTCCGTCAATATCAACAAGGGGGGTCGGCCATGAACATTTGGGCCTGGTTTGCCGTGCCGCCGGTGACGCTGCTGGCGGCCTATTACGCCCTTGGGCCGGTGGAAAAAGCGGCCCAGCCGCTACCACCGCCGCAGGCGATAGAAGTGCTGCGCCTGCCGCCGTCACTGACGTCCGCCACCGGCGGCACGGGCTATCAGCGCGGCGGCGCGCCCAAGGAAATCCGCCTGGCCGCCTTCGGCGTGGTGGTGCCGGAGGATGTGACGGGCAAGTATCTGCCCGCCGTGACGCCGCCGGCAAAGGATCTCTTCACGCTGCAATCGGTGCTGCTGGTCGGCGCGAATAACCGCACGGCGACCATCGACGGCAGCATTTACCGGGAAGGCGACAGGTTCCATCGTCGCTACCGCCTGACCAAAGTGGAGGCCGATGCGGTCTGGCTGAAAGGGCCGCGCGGCCGCGAGGCGCTGCGCTTCCCCGAGTTCAAGGATCCGCCCGTGCCGCTGGCCGCGCCAACACCGCCGGTGGCTCTGCAGGCACCCGGCAAGCCCGGCTTGCAAGGCGGCTTACCCCCCGCCGGTAAGCTCGATTCCGAATACCGCAAAATCCTGGAGATGCTGAAATTATGAGCGCTAACAATACGTTGCTTCGCCCGCCTTGCCATGTCAGCCGCATCGCCTTGGCCGTGCTGTCCAGCGTTACGCTGCTCTTGGGCGGCTGTTACAGCACCCAGGCGCACAAGCCGGACGAGTCGCGCTTTCCCGAGACCTTCCCGAGCGGCGCGCTGGACTTCAAACCGCCGGCCAAGGCGTCTGCCGCCAGTGGTTTGTCGCTCGATCGGCGCCTGGTGCTGACGGAAACCGGGGCGCCCCGGCTGTTTTCCTTCCGCGCCAACGGCCAGTCGCTGCGCGTTACCCTGGCCCAGTTCGCCCAGGCCTACAAGCTGAATATCGTGCCGGATGCGGATATCGTCGGCGCCGTGTCGGTGGAGTTCAAGGATCTGCCCCTGGAGCGGGCGCTGGATGCCCTGCTCGATCCGATCAGCGTTGGCTGGATCAATGACGACGGCCTGATTCGGGTCACGCGCCAGGCGACGCGCACCTATCACGTCGATTATCTGCGCGCCACGCGCACCGGCAGCGGCTCGATGAGCACCAGCGCCGGCAGCGGCAGCGGCACCAGCACCAGTTCGGTGTCGAAAAGCGACTCGATCAATTTCTGGAGCGAGCTTGAATCAGAGCTCAAGGCGTTGCTGACACGCGGCGCGACCGAGGCTTCGGCCACCCCGCCGCAAACGGAGACGGTGCAGACGACCGACCGCGTGACGAACACGGTGACGCAGACGACCCGGCCGCTGGCGGAGATGGAGGGCCGGGTGGTGATGAACAAGATGACCGGTACGGTACATGTGACCGGTTCACCCAAGGGCATGCGCGCCGTCGACAGTTATATGGCGAAACTGCTCAAGGGCATCAACCGGCAGGTGTATATCGAGGCGCGGGTGCTGGATGTGCAGCTCAACGACGATAGCGCCTTGGGCATCGACTGGTCGCGGGTCTCCTTCGGTTCCTCGCTGACGGCATCGACGCGGGGCATCGTCACCGCGCCGGCCGGCGGCTCGGGCGTCAGGCCGAACACGGTAAGCTTCGATTACACCAAGACCTTTCCGGCATCCTTCCTGGTGAGCAACATCGCGGCGGCGGTGCGCGCCCTCGAGGAGCAGGGCGCCGTGCGCGTGGTGTCGCAGCCGCGCATCCGTACGCTGAACAACCAGCCGGCGGTGGTGCGGGTGGGCACGGAGCGCACCTTCTACACGACGACGACGACGGTGACGCCCGTTGCCGGCGGCGCCCCGTTGCTGACGACGACGGAGTCGCCGACGACGGTGACCGAAGGGGTGATGCTCTCGGTGACGCCGCAGATCGGCAACGACGGCTTCATCACGCTCGACGTGACGCCGGTGGTGAATAAGATCGTCGCCATCGATACCTCGCCATCGGGCAATTCAAACGCCCCGCGCATGGAGACGAAGCAGACGTCGACGCTGGTGCGCATGAAGAACGGCGAGACGGTGGCCATCGGCGGCCTGATCATCGAGGAAGACGCGGAAACCGGTCGCGGCGTGCCGGGCATCGGCAAGCCCTCTGGTCTTGGCTGGCTGTTCCGGGGGCAATACAGCAACAAGGTGCGCAAGGAATTGGTGATCTTCCTGACGCCGCATCTGGTTGAATATTGATCACGCGCGCATGACCGTTAATGCCCCCGATCTGAACGCTTGCTATCTGGCCCTGGGGTTGAGCGAAGCGCCGTTTCGCATCACCCCGGATACGCAGTTCTTTTTTCCGCATAGCCAGTATCTGTCGGCGATCGGTCATCTGCGTTTCGGCATGCAGAGCGGCGGCTTCACGGTATTGACCGGCGAGGTGGGGCTGGGCAAGACGCTGTTGTGCCGCTATCTGTTGCGCAACCTGCCGGAGAATGTGCGCACGGCCTATATCTACAACCCGCAGCAGACGTTTGTCGAACTGCTGCGCAGCATCATCCACGACCTGACCGGCGAGTTGCCGCCAGAGCAGAGTCAGGCGGCATTGCAGGCGCGCATCCTTGAGCTGCTTGAAGCACTGACCAGCGTGAATGTGCGCGTGGCGGTGCTGGTGGACGAGGCGCACCGGCTTTCGCCCGAGGTGATGGAGGGGCTGCGTCTGCTCTCCAATCTCGAGACGGAAAAGCAGAAGCTGCTGTCTTTGCTGCTGGTCGGCCAGACCGAACTCGAAAAGCAGCTACAGGAACACAACATGCGCGCGCTGCGCCAGCGTATCGGCGTGTGGCACAAGTTGCGGCCCTTCAAGCTCGGCGAGACGGCGAGTTACATCGGTCATCGCCTGGATAGCGCGCGCTTGAACGGTAATTTTCATTTCAGCCGGGGAGCGATGGCGGCTGTCCATTACTACAGCGGCGGCGTACCCCGGCGCATCAACCTGATCTGCGACCGGGCCCTGTTGTACGCCTTTGTCGAGCAGCGCAATCAAGTGTCCGTGAGCATGATACGGCGTGCCGCGCAAGAAGTATCCGGTCCGGGAGGACATTGAAGCCATGAGCATTATCGATAGCACACTGCGTCGACTGGAAGGCGCGGACGCCGCTGCATCCCGGCCGGGTGCACGGCCGGGCCCGGAGTACACGCTCGGCAACGATCTGCTGTTCGTCGCCGGGCAGCGGTCGCCACGGCGACCGCTGGCGCTCTGGCTGGGTCTGGCGTTTCTGGCGGTCGGCGGCGCGGCTTATTTTCTGCTGCCGCGCGGCGGCGCGGCGCCGGAGGAGACCAAGGTGGCATCGGTCACGCTGCCGCCGCCCCCGGTGATCGTTGCAGCGGTCGAGACGCCCAGGCCGCCCGCAGTGGTCGAGGTCGCACCCAGCGTTCCGCCGCCGCCCCCGGTGGAGACGCCGTCTGTCGTCGCGAAAGCGCCGCCGGAGCCTGTTACGCCGCCTGCCGTCGCGAAAGCGCCGCCGGCGCCAGTCACGCCACCACCGGCACCCCCGCTGCCTGCGCCGGAACCCAGTCCCCCCTGGTTGATGGCTGGCTGGGCGGCAATCGATGACGGCAATCCGACCCGGGCCTACGCGCTCTGGGAGGCCGGCTTGAACGCCTTGCCAGGCGACCGCCTGCTGATCGTTGCACACGCCTATCGGGAACGACGTGTTCTGGATGCCGCCTTCCACCGGCGCACGCCGGAATGGGCGGCGTTCGGTTTCCGCGAAGCGGGTGGCGGCCAACCGCTGTACCGATTTGCGATTCTGGCGCCGCAGGCCGGGCTGCAGGAAGCGCTTGCCGCCGTTGATGCGCGCTATGGGCGGGCCGATCTGGTACGCGCGGCGTATCTCAAGGGTCGCATTGCCGCCGCCACACCCCCGGCCGCGACAACCGTCCTGCCCGCCACGCCGACTCCGGCCGCTGCGCGCCCCGCAGTAGCCTCTGGGAAAGTCGGCGCTGACAGGGCGGCGGTCAAGGAGAAGCCCGAGGCGCGCGTTGCCGCGGCTGCGGTTACGCCGGAGGCAAAAAAGCTGCCTGACAGCGCCGTCATGGCGGTGCCCACGCCTGCCCAGGAGGCAAGCCACGAGGCCGCGCGCCGCTGGGAAGGCCGTGCAGATACGATTCGCGAACAGTTGCGTCTGGGCGCTTTCGGACCTGCGGCGGAAGGGGCGGAAAGCCTGTCGCGCGATTTCCCCGAACGCTGGGAGCCTTGGTACTGGCTTGGCACGGCGGCGCTGGCGCGCGGCCAACTGGCGGCGGCGGAGCAGGCGCTCGACCATGCCCTGTCGCGCAACGGCAAGGTGGCGCAGATATGGATTCAGCGTGGCGTGGCGGCGCAAGAGCGCGCCGATCATGCGGCGGCGATCCGTTTTTTCACCAATGCCGAGACACTCGCTCCGCGCATTCCCGAGGCGCACTTGAATCTGGGCTTTTCCCATGACGCAATGGGCAGGCAGGCCGAGGCGGAAAAGAGCTTTCACAGATTCCTGAGCGTGACGGAAGGCAATGCGGCCTATGCGGTGCAGCGCAAGCATATTCAGGATCGTCTTTCTCGCTAGTCTGGCGCTCCCCGGCCGCAGCCTGGCCGTGGATGACTGCGTGCGGGAAGCGGCGACGCACTATGGCGTCGACGTGCGTCTGGTGCGGGCCATCCTGCGCGTCGAGGGCGGGCGCGTTGGCCTGCGCAAGGCGAATGCCAACGGCACTTACGATCTCGGACCCATGCAGATCAATACGCTTTGGCTGCCGCGCTTGCGCGCGCTGGGTGTTGATGAATCACGCCTGGTTTGGGATTACTGCGCCAATGTCGCCGTGGGCGCCTGGATACTGGCGCGGGAAATGAAGTCAGCCGATGCAGCGCCGAACACGCCTGAATTTTGGCAGTCGGTGGGCCGCTACCATTCGCGCACACCGCGCCACAACGCGCGTTATGCCGTCAATGTCTGGCATCATGCCATGCAGGCGGAAGCGCTTCGTGCGCAAGGTGCGCCACGGCTTGGCGCCGCCCCTGATTAACGTGAAATACGAAATTTAGCGCCGAGTCGGCGCTGGCAGGACGGCGCAAAAAAAAAGCCCCGGCCGAAGGTCGGGGCTTAAACGGTTCCATTGCGGAACCGGAGGAGGAGACGTAATACTGTAACGGCTAATCAGGCGGCCGAATTAAGCAGCCTTCTTCATCTTCGGAGCGGCGGCACCCACGGCCCTGACGGTGGCGGAGGTGGCGGCGGCGACGTTCGCTTCGGTCATCTCGGCAACCTGCTTGGCGGCCTTGTTCATGGTTTCGTAAGCGGAGTTGGCGGCGGCGATGGCCGACTTGACAGCGGCGACAGCGACGTCGGAACCGGCGGGCGCGCCCTTGACGACATTGTCCAGCGCGGAAGTGACATTCTTGTTCATCTCGACATACTGGCTGTCGAAAATCTTCGAGAACTCGCCCTGGGACTGGGTGGCGATTTCATAGACGCTCTTCGAGTAGGCAACGGCTTTTTCAAACATCGGCTGGGCCAGGGCGGATTGCATGCCCATCAGGTCCTGCCCGTCACGCACGGCCATCATCGACTTGGCGTTGTTCACGCTGTCTTCGAGCAGCATGCGGGCGGCGTTGAGGTTCAGGGCGGCGAGGCGCTCGGCGCTGGCAAACGCGGTGTTGGCGATGGTCAACAGGGTTTCGACGTTGGCTTTGCTGGCGCCGACGAGTTGTTCGGGGGTCGTGTTGTACATGGCGATCTCCTAAAATGAAAGTGTGTTGCAAATTACCGTTTGGCGACTCGGTCTGCACCTCTGGATGATCCAAGTCAGCTTCGATGCGCTATGTTGCAGTGCATCATGAAACTGATTATAGGGACGCAAAAGCCGAAGTCAAGTAATTTTTGTGCAGTGCAACAAAAAACTTTCAAGGAGTCATTCTCAGCGGGGCGCGGCAGGGGTTGGGGCAGCGCCGGGTTTGTTCTTGGGCTGAATGACGGCGGTGACGCGCCCCTGCTCGCTGGCCGGGCTGGCACCGGGGGCGGCCGTCACGAAATATTGCTCGGTTTTGCCGTCGTATGAAATGTAGTGGCCGCGCACTTCATCCAGTCCGCTCTTGATGTAGGCGCGGGTGAAAAACTCGGCTTTTTCGCCGCGCGAATCGTATTCGATGCGCTCGGACTCGCCATCGACATACTCATCCTTGCCCTCGCGTTTCTGGCGAAAGCGGGCCAGCCCTTTGTCGCCGCCGGTGGCAATGCCCTTCTGGAATCCTTCGGCATCCTGGGTGACTACCAGCCTCGCGGCGCGGATGACCAGCGTGCCATGGGTCAGAATGACGCTGCCCTCGAACACATGCACGCGTTTGACATCATCGACGGTGACCTTCGCCGCTTCGAGATGGACGGGTTTTTCCTTGTCGGCGCGTTCGGCAAAAGCGCTGCCGGAGGCGAGGGCGACGCAGGCGATCAGGAAGAGCAATGGGTGCGCGGAGGGGGTCATGTCAGCGTTTCGGTTGGGGCTGCGGTTTGGGCTTGGGCTTGGCAATCGCCACGGCTGGCGCTCGTCCGGCCACGCGATCGAATATGCCATAAACGGGCCCCTCAAGGACGTAAATGGACGTTTTGTTATTGGCGGAAAGTCCGCCGCCGCTGATGTTGGAGCGTCCCTGCACGATGGTGACCGGCAGGGGGCTGGTGGCGAGTTCGTCGTCGGGGAAGACGTCAAGATGCGCGGTGGCCAGCACGGTTGCGGGCCTGTCGCCCAGGCCACCGCGCGTTACCCGCACATCGCCGATCAATTGCACATGTTTGCCTGCGCTGTCGAGGCGGGCCTCGCGGGCGGTGAGGAGGGTGGGGGTTTGCCGGTGCCAGGTGAGTTGTGGCGACTGGATGACGGTGCTGTCGTCATCGGGATAGTGGTGCATGCTGGCCGCGTGCAAGGTGTGTTGTAACGCGCCCTCGGGATCGAAGCGGCGCACGGTGAGGTTTTCGATGATGTAATCCGGATCGTGCCGCGATTTGCCGTCGCTGGTTGCGGCGGGCGGGCGCGCGGCCTGTTCGAGCCAAAAGGTCATGCCGGCCAGGAGGCCGACAATGACCAGGGGGAACAGTGTGGCGGCGGGGTTGCGAGCGTGGGAAGACATTAGTCCAGATACGGCGCCATGACGCGCTCCCAGTTGCCCTGGGCGCGCAGGATCATTTCGCAGACTTCGCGGACCGCGCCGGCGCCGGCTGGCGCGCGCGCGACATAGTCGGCGTGTTGCCGAACCAGCGCGTGAGCATCCGGCACGCAGGCGGCAAAGCCGCAGGCGCGCAGGAGCGGCAGGTCGATCAGATCGTCGCCCATGTAGCCGCACTGGGCGAAATCCAGATTTTCGCGCGCCAGCAGTTCGGCCATGGCTTGCCGTTTATTCTCGACACCCTGCCGCACCAGTTCGATGCCCAGATTGGCGGCGCGCCGCGTGACGATGGGCGAATCGCGGCCGGTGATGATGGCGATTTTTACGCCCGACCTGGCCAGCAGCTTTAGCCCGAGCCCGTCGCGGCTGAAAAAAGCCTTGCAGAAATCTCCCTCCGGGCCGAAATACAGCCGACCGTCGGTCATCACGCCATCGACGTCGAAGCCCATCAGGCGGATATTTGCTGCTTGCTCCAGATAGTTCATATCGCCGCCGGGCCGCCCCAAGGCGATATGCGCGGCTTGCCCCCTCTGGGGGTGGGGGGCAGCGAGCCGAATTGTTGGCAAATGAGGCGAGCGTGGGGGGCCATTTTTCACACCACCTTGGCGCGAAAAAGATCGTGCATGTTGAGGGCGCCCTGGAGTTGTCCGGTGGCGTCGGTGACCAGCAACTGGTTCAGCTTGAGGCGTTCCATCATCTCGACGGCCTCGACGGCGAGGCGGTCGAGGCCGATGACGCGCGGGTTGCGGCTCATGATTTCGCCTACCTTGATCTGGCGCAGATCACCCAATTTTTCCAGCGCCCGGCGCAGGTCGCCATCGGTAAAGATGCCGGCCAGATCGCCGTTTGCGCCGAGCACGGCAACCATGCCCATGCCGCCCTGCGAGATGGCTTTGAGCGCGGTGGGTATGTCAGTGGATTCCTCGACCACCGCAACACGCGCGGTGGGTTGCATCACGTCGCGGACGTGGGTCAGGAGCTTGCGACCCAGTGCGCCGCCGGGGTGAGAGCGGGCAAAATCGGTGGCCGAAAAGCCGCGCGCGTCGAGCAGGGCGACCGCCAGCGCATCGCCCAGCGCCAGCGCCGCCGTCGTGCTGGCGGTGGGCGCGAGGTTGAGCGGGCAGGCTTCCTCGTCGACGTGGGCGTCAAGGTGAATGTCGGCCTCCCGCGCCAGCGACGAGGCCGGGTTGCCGGTCATCGCGATCAGATGACCGCCTTGGCGCTTCACCAGCGGCACGATGGTCAATAATTCGTTGTTTTCGCCGGAATTCGAGAGCGCGATCAGCACGTCGTCATGGGTAATCATGCCCAGGTCGCCATGCACGGCCTCGGCGGCATGGACGAAATAAGCCGGGGTGCCCGTGCTGGCCATGGTGGCGGCGATCTTGCGCGCGATATGGCCCGACTTGCCGATGCCACTGACGATGACGCGGCCGCGGCTGGCGAGAATCAGGGCCACCGCGGCGGCGAAAGATTCGGTGAGGCGCGCGGAGATTTTCAGCACGGCGTCCGCCTCGATGGCGAGTACCTGGCGGGCCAGGGCGATGGCGCGTTCTGCGGCGGGAGAGGTGGTCATTGGGCGGGGCGGTTATGATTGAGGCAAATTATAGCCAGACTGACAAACCATGTCCCTTTACCTGATCCTGCTGCTGCTGGGCGCCGCCGTTCTGGCGGTGGCGGTTTGTCGCAGTATGAATCTGCCGCCCATCCTTGGCTATCTGCTGGTCGGCGCGCTGGCCGGGCCGCACGCCTTTGCCATGCTGCCCGACATCGAGAGCGCGCACCGGCTGGCGGAATTCGGCGTGGTGTTTTTGATGTTCACCATCGGCCTGGAATTTTCGCTGCCGCGACTGTTCGCCATGCAGCGCATCGTCTTTGGCCTCGGCCTGGCGCAGGTGCTGCTGACCTTCGTGGCGGTGGCGGCGGGCGCCCTGCTCTGGGGCGTGCCGTGGCAGGCCAGCGTGGCGCTGGGGGGCGCAATCGCCATGTCATCGACGGCGATTCTTTCCAAGCTGCTCGCCGAACGCCGCGAACTCGATGCCGCGCACGGCCGCGAAGTCATGGGCGTGCTGCTGTTCCAGGATCTCGCCGTGGTGCCGCTGCTGGTGCTGATTCCGGCGCTGACGCAACCGGTCGAGGTGCTGGCCGGCGCGCTGGGCTGGGCGCTGCTGAAGGCTGTCGTCTTGCTGGCGCTGGTGCTGTTCTTCGGCCAGCGTTTGATGCATGCCTGGTTCGGGCTGGTGGCGCGCCGCAAATCGAGCGAACTGTTCATGCTCAACGTGTTGCTGGTGACGCTCGGCTTTGCCACCATCACCGAACTGGCCGGCCTGTCGCCGGCGCTCGGCGCCTTTGTCGCGGGCATGCTGATTTCGGAAACCGAATACCGTTATCAGGTCGAAGAGGACATCAAGCCCTTCCGCGATGTGCTGCTCGGCCTGTTCTTCATCTCCACCGGCATGCTGCTCGACCCGGCGGCGATCTGGCGCGACCTGGCCGGCGTGTTGGCGCTTTTGGTGCTGTTGCTGGTTGGCAAGCTGGCGGTGGTCGGCGGCGTCTCGCGGTTGATGGGATCGAGCGCGGGCACGGCGCTGCGTTCGGCCCTGTGGCTGTGCGCGGCGGGCGAATTCGGTCTCGTGCTGCTGGTGCTCGCCACCAACAACAGCTTGGTCGACCGCGCGCTGGTGCAGCCGCTGCTGGCGGCGATGGTGCTGTCGATGATGATCGCGCCGCTGCTCGTTGTCTATGCTGACCGCATCGTGCTGCGCCTGGTCGCCGCGGAATGGATGCTGCGCTCGATGCAGATCACCCGGATCGCCGCGCACACCGTGGCGGCCGAAAAACACGCCATCCTCTGCGGCTATGGCAAGACCGGCCAGCACCTGGCGCGCTTTCTGGAGGCCGAGCAGATCGGCTTCATGGCGCTCGATCTCGATCCCGACCGGGTGCGCGAGGCGGCCAACGCCGGTGAACCGGTCGCCTGGGGCGATTGCACGCGGCGGGAAAATCTGCTGGCGGCGGGCATCGCGCGCGCCCGGGTTTTGATCGTGACCTTCGCCGACATCGAGACGACGCTGCGGCTCGTGCAGCGCGTGCGCGAGCTGCGTCCTGATCTGCCCATCGTCGCCCGCTCGCGCGAGGAAGACGATGCCGAAAAGCTCTTCGAGGCCGGCGTGGCGGAGGTCGTGCCCGAGGCGCTCGAATCCTCGGTGATGCTCGCCACCCACGCCCTGGCGCTGGTCGGCGTGCCGATGCACCGCGTCATCCGCCGCCTGCGCGAATTGCGCGAGCAGCACTATGCGCTGCTGCGTGGCTTCTTCCATGGAGCGACGGATACCGGCGCGCATCTGTCCGATGCCGAGCAAACCCGCCTGCACGCCGTCACCCTAGACACTGGCGCCTGGGCGGTCGGTCGCAGCCTGGATGAAATTGCGCTGGCAAAAGTCGGCGCTGGCGTGACGGCGGTAAGAAGGCGGTCGCAGCCCAAAGTGCCAGTCGCGGGCGAAATACGGTTGCAAGCGTATGACGTGGTGGTCTTGCAGGGTGGGGCGACGGCGGTGGCGGCGGGGGAGGAGCGGTTGTTGCGGGGTTGAATTCCTTCAAAAGCCGCTTTACGTAAACAATGCTGGAAATGGTGTGGCAATGTTTGTGTAACAGAATGAATAAATGATATATTCCTTCAATAATAAAAAATGTAGCTACTGAAGGAATTCAATGACGCCAATCAGTCACAACCAGCGCTTGGCCTGGGTGAACTCCAGCCAGCTTTGCGAGGCATGGCGGGACGCGACTGAAAGCTGGCGCGGTTATCGTTACGGGCTGCGTTGGAAGCGGGTTAACGGCGTCGACAAGCTCTTCCGCCAGGCGGATCGACTGGGCAACGGCAGGGTAATTGGGCCGCGCGACGAGAGCAGCGAGCAGCTACTGGCGGAGTTTCAGCAAGGCAAGCTGCGCGCCAGGGCGCGCCTGGAGAGCTTGAGGGAGAAACTTGCCGAGCAGGCGCGCATGAATGTCGCCTTGCGGCTTGCTCGGGCGCCGACATTGGTGGGGCGGGTTTGCCGCGTGCTTGACGAGGCCGGTTTGCGCAAGGATTTTCTCGTTATCGGCACGCAAGCGATGTTCGCTTACGAAGCGGCGGCCGGCGCGTTTTTTCTCACGGAACTGCTGGCATCTGGCGATATCGACCTGCTTTTCGATGCGCGGCGGAAAGTAACCCTGGTGGCGCGAAAAGTTGATCGTTCCGGACTGCTGGGGTTGTTGCGCAAGGCGGATCGCTCGTTTACGGTGCCACACAAGGGTTTTTTTCGCGCGGTCAATGACGAGGGTTTCATGGTCGACCTGGTCATTCCGCGTCGGCCCATGACGGAGTCGGCCGCGATCAGCTTCGGTGAGGACGATCTGGTGGCCGCCGAAGTGCCCGGTCTGCAGTGGCTGATCAATTCGCCGCATATTGCGGAAACCGTGATCGATGCGAAGGGAATGCCTTTCGTCATGCGCGTCCCCGACCCGCGCGCCTTCGCCCTGCACAAGGCGTGGCTTTCGCAACAACCGGAGCGCAACCGCATCAAGCAACCGCGTGACCTCGATCAGGCGCGCGCCGTTGCGGCAGCCCTGCGGGAACACATGCCCCAGTATCCGCTCGACATGAACAAGCTGCGCGCCCTGCATGGCGATGTGCGCCGGGCGGTGGATTTGCTGGTCGATTAAGAAAGTCGGCGCTGGCGGGACGGCGACTGAAAGCGCAAAAGACAAAGCCCGCCGAAGCGGGCTTTGTCCTGTCGCAAATTGTCGGGTTATATGTTCTTGCAGAGGACGTAAAGATTGGTGCCAGTATCCGCGTAGTTAGCACCAGGGATGGCTGTGGTAACCGCTGTGGGGGGGGTTGTTTCAAGCAGGGCCCTTACATTCCCCGTCGTTGCATTCCCGTCATCCAGTTGTGAGTCAAGCGCTTGGGCAACTTTTGCGGGCAAGTTTCCCGTGCAGACAATAGTCCCGGCAAGCCCAAGTCCGTTGCTTTGAACGCCGACGATACCCCCTGCTGCGTTGAGCGGTTGCGTAGAACCCTCGGCAACCGAGGCCGTACTGCCGGCCACAAAACCAGAGAGCCGCAATGCCAGCCAGAATTTTCTGTTTTCGGTTGTGTTGTCCGTTGATTGATAGTCTTGCCCAGCAGTTCCGATGACATTATTGCCATCGCCTGACTGTGCGGCTGTCAAAGCGGCCCCTGCCACTGTCCATCTGGTCATCCCGGGGTCGTCGCCGGGCAGTCGCTTGTAACGGTCCTGATACCCATAAATGGCAACAGTCACTCCATTCAGGTCGTTCGCCACATTCTTGATCTTCGCCTGAGTGATCAACTCCTGCCCCTTCAACACCCCACCCAGCAGCAGGCCGATGATGACCAGCACGATGGCGATTTCGACGAGGGTGAAACCGGATTGTTTGTTCATTTTAGTACTCCATATAAAGACATATTCATGAAATTGTAGAGCATTATTCGTGCCACTCATGTTCTACGCGGTTATTCCGCCCGGAAAGCCGGAGCCTTGCTGAATTGGGCGGTCTATTCCGGGTTAATTGTCGATTTGACGGATTCGCGCGGGCAGGTTGTCGGCAACTGATCATATCGAGCTGTCGAAAAATGGACAGTCTGTCGTGTTTTCATCAGGACTACGTTTCATCCTAGAATCCAGGCGAACCATGCCCGTCTTGCCAAAACTCTCGCCAATTGCCCGCCGCCGCTGGATTTTTCTGGCGTTTCTGGCGGCGTTGCATTGGGTGTTTTTGCTCGGGCCGGCAACCCCGCTCGGCAAGGTGCTGTTTCTTTCCCATATCGGACTGGGCTTGCTGTGGCAGCCTTTTGTGCAGCCCCGGCGGCGTCTGAGACTGGGGGGGGTGGGCGCCGTGCTGGTTTGCGCTGGGATCTTCGCCTGGTTTCTCAACTGGGCTTTGCTGGCGGTCTGGGTGATGCTGCTGACGGGCGTGGTCGGCGGCAAGGTGTTTTTGTTTCCTGACCGCTGGGAGCGCCTGTTCAACTTGGCGGCGCTGGGCTATCTGACGACGGCGCTATTGGCGCTGATCATGCCGCAAGCGCTGCCCGCGGCCAACCTGGCCGAGCCCTTGCTGGCCAATCTGGTGCTTTATCTGGTGCCGGCGGTTTTTGTCGTCATGGCCCTTTTGCCCGCCGAGCAGGGTGCGCCGGAGCGCGGCGAACTGGTCGATTTCATTTACGGAATCTTCGTTTTTCTGCTGCTGGCGGTGATCGCGCTGGGAAGCCTGAGTTTTACCCTGTTGTTCAAGACGGGCTATTTCGAGGCGCTGCTGATGACGCTGGCGCTGGTGGCGGGATTGCTGCTGCTCTTGGGCTGGATATGGAATCCACGCGCCGACCTGGGTGGTTTTGGTGGTCTGGGCAGCGCGGTGGCGCAGCATGTCATGTCGCTGGGCCTGCCGGTCGAGGATTGGCTGGAATCGCTGGCGGCGTTGGCCGCGCGCGAGGATGACCCGGAGCAGTTTTTGGCGGAAGCCTGTGCCGCGTTGCCGCAACGCATGCCCGGCGTGGTGGGCGGCGCCTGGCAGGTGGAAGGCGCGGCGCAAGCCTTTGGCGAGCAGCGCGGGCACTGCGCACACTTTCGGCATGGCCGTCTCGCGCTGGGCCTGGTAAGCCGCGGCAAGCCGAGCCCATCGCTGCTCTGGCATTACGATCTGGCGGCGCGACTCCTGGCCGAATTCCATTTGGGCAAGTGGCGGGCGCGCGAACTGCAGCGGCTTTCCTATGTCGAGGCCATCCATGAAACGGGCGCCCGGCTGACCCACGACGTCAAGAATCTGTTGCAGTCCCTCGATACGCTGTGTGCCGCCGCGCAGCAGGAAGAGGCGGCGTCGCCCCGCCTGCTTGGCCTGATGCGGCGTCAATTGCCTGAAGTGTCGTCGCGCTTGCGCCAGACCCTGACCAAACTCGCCGCCCCCGCGGAGCTGGCCAGGCTTGAGCCCTTGGCGGCGTTGCCCTGGTTTGCCGCGCTCGAAAACCGCTACGCTAACGCGCAGACGGTTTTTTCGGTCGTGGGTGATTTAACGACGCTGTGGGTGCCTGATGCCGCGTTGTTTTCGAGCGTGGCGGAAAACCTGCTGCAAAACCTTGCCAACAAGCGCGAGGCCCATCCCGAGGTTAACGCTGAAGTTCGCTTGGGCGAAATCGCCGGCCAGGTCTGGTTTGAGCTGATGGATAGTGGTGCAGCCCTGCCGACGGCGCTGTCCGCAAAACTCTTCAGCACACCGGTGCCTTCGGAAAGTGGTCTGGGTGTGGGTTTGTATCAATGCGCGCGGCTTGCCGCGCAGGGCGGCTATCGGCTGGAACTGGCGGAAAATCGCGACGGTTGCGTGCGCTTCCGGCTCAAGCCTTGCGGCTGATCAACTGATACACCGTCATTTCGCCTTTGCCTTTCAGGTAAGTCGTCTGTGGCGCGTGAAAGTCGAAGCGCTCGGCGAGGCGGCGGTAGGTGGCGGCGGCGCACTGGATCATGCCGGGATAGTTTAAATGCATGACCGGGAGTGTCTCAGGAAGCAGGGCAGGCGGTCAAGACGGCATCTTGTCGGACGCTTCCGCCGTCCTGCCAGCGCCGACTTTTGGTTCCGGCCGCGCTCATGCGCTGTTGGCGTGGGCAAGCGCATCGGGCAGGTGCGGCAGGGATACGAGCCAGACGCCCGAGCGCGTTGCATCGAGTTCGCCGCCATGCACCAGCATGCGGACGGCGGATAAGCGCGGGGCGATTTCCGCGTGACGTTTTAGTGCTGTCAGCATGTCCCCGGCAATGGTCGCCCCGGACTTGATTTCGATGGCGATGGGTGAGCGCGGGTGGTCGATCAGCAAGTCCACTTCCAGTCCGCCGGCATCGCGGTAGAAGCTGAGTTGCGGACGTTTGCCGCGGTTGCAATACCATTTGTACACTTCACTGATCGCCAGGTTCTCAAACAGCGGCCCACGGAGCGGGTGCGCCGCGATTTGCGCCGCGGTTTCGATACCGAGCAGAAAACTCGCCAGGCCGACATCGTGAAAGTAAAGCTTCGGCGAACGAATCAGCCGTTTGCGCAGATTGGCATGGCAGGGCGGCAACAAGAAAACAATGAAATTCGCTTCCAGCAATGTCAGCCAGGCGCGCGCCGTGGGTTGGGAAATGCCCGTGTCCGCCGCCAGATTGTTGAGGTTGAGCAACTGCCCCACCCGTCCGGCACACAGCCGCACGAAACGCTCGAACAGGCTTAAGTCGCGGATTTCCGCGAGTTGGCGCAAATCGCGTTGCACGAAGGTTTCGAAATAGTCCGCCAGCATTTGTCCCGGCGCGACGGGTGCGATCGCGTCGATTGCGGGGGCATGAATGCGCGGGTAACCGCCGGCGAAAAGCAGGTGATCCGCCGCGTGCGAAATGCCGGCATTAACCAATTCCTCGATGGACAGCGGCAGCAGCTTGAGCAGCGCGGTGCGCCCGGCCAGCGATTGACTGACGCGGCTCATGACCTCCAGTTGCTGGCTACCCGTGAGCAGAAAACGCCCGGGTGTCGGCGCGTCATCGACCAGCACCTGCAGCCAGGAAGATAAATCGGGGACGCGCTGGAATTCGTCGAGGATCGCCCCATCCGGGTAGCGCGCCAGAAAACCGCGCGGGTCGGCCGCGAAATGGGCGCGGGTGTCGGGCGCCTCCAGATTGACATAGGGTTTGGCGGGAAAGGTCTGGCGCAGCAACGTCGTCTTGCCGCTCTGGCGCGGGCCGGTGACGGTGACAACCGGGTACTGGCGGGCCAGCGCGACGAGCTGGGCGGTGATTTGGCGCGGAATCATGCCGCCAGCCTAGCGTATGCAGATTCAAAAATCAATCTTGAAATTGCATGAACGCGCCTGACGTCATCTCGCCAGCGCCGGCTTTTTGCTTCAGAGCAGGCGACCCGCCGCGATCATGCGGTTGATGAGGATGTTGGTCGGCAGCCAGATGACAATATCGTCGAACTCGCCGCCGCCAGTGGTGGCGGTGGCCGGCGTGCGCTGGAAATAATTGGTCGGCACCATGTGGTTGGTGTCTTCATCCGCGTTGGTGGCCGAGCCATCCGGCAGGGCGGCGCCTGACTCGGTGGTGCCCCAGCGCAGTTTGCCATGCGAGAAAATAACCGCTGCGACGCATGCGCCGGGCGTGGCGCAGGCCGCTTGCCCGGCCAAATAGACGGCAGTGCCGACATTATCGCGGGTCTGCACCGTGCGGTTGGCAATAGAGGCGAGCGTGATATTGCTGTTGGCATAGGCCGGCGTGACGCTGTAGCGAATCAGATTGCCCCAGGCATCCCGTTTCTCGATGCCGAGGGCGGCCCAGGGGATGAAACCGCTACAGGCCGTATCGTTGGCACAGTTGGCCGGATTTTCCGCGCCGTCGGCTGCCGAGGTAGCCGGGCGGGGCAGGCGACCATTGACGACGGCAAAACCGAGCAGGGCTTCCTGAATGTTGACCAGCGTGGCGCGCGTTTCGGCGGTGCGGCGCATGTCGTCTTGCGCGGTCATCGGCAGCAACATACCGCCAATCAGCAGCGCGACAATCACCAGCACCACCGCCATTTCGACGAGACTGAAGCCGCGCGCAAAAGTCGGCGCTGGCGGGACGGCGGAATTTAGGGGAGCCATGTCGTTACAAAGTCTGAAATGGTGATGACCTGATCGCGCGAGCTTTGGGCATTGGTGAACCCGACTCGGATATTCTTGAAGGCAGGCTGATAGCAGATTCCATCAGTGCTGTTGCAGACTTCTTTCGCACCGCAGCCAGCGCTGCAAAGGCCACCTTGAATGTCGTAGATCGAGGGTGTGTCCTGTACCAGCGGGGGCAGTGTGGGATAGAGAGCGCTCATCGGATGCGAGGTGTTTTTCAAGGCGGCGATCTGGTTGGTGTCGACGCCTTCCGCCACGACCCATGCCTGCATTTTATAGGCCGTGCCGCGGGTCGCGGTATTCGTCGAGGCGGGGGTCAGTTCGATGCGCACGTGGAAATCGCGGGGTTGAGTGGTGTCGCTCAGTCGGTTGAGAGGCGTCACGCCACCGGAAGTCGCCGGCACGGCCGGGGTGGGCCATGGATCGACCACCGGGTTGCGGGGTGCCGGTCGGGTCGAAGTGTCTGGTGGCGCGGGAAAACCATGCACATTGTCGTCCTGCCGGGGCTTCGCGACGCCAGCCACAGCGGCCGGGTTGCCCCAGTAGACGATGGCGACGTGGCTGTCATAATCCAGGTTCTGGGTCGGATTGCCGCAGGCGGTACGGTAGCAGGGATCGCTGCGGCCGTTGCCCAGCAGATCGCCGGTTTCGCTGTATGCGGTGCGCTCACCCCGGGTATCGAACTCGATTCCGATCTTCGGCCAATTGACATAGGGTGTTGTTGCATTGTCGCCCGAATAACCCAGATGCTGGCGTGCGGCACCACAGACATTGTTGCCGTTGCGATCGTCATCGATCAAGGCGAAGACATAACCATCGCCACCGTCGATGATGTTGAAACGATAATAGATGCGCACACCGCCGCCGAGCGTGCGGGATTCCGCGCTCCAACTGCAGCCAAAGAGCGCTGCGGCAGGGACGCCGGCTCCGGTAGTCACGCCCAGTTGTCCCAGCGTCAGGATGCGTGTGCCTGGCTGGTAGGACGAGAGCTGCCCGAAGCCTAGCGTTGTTAGTGTCGGTGACGCGACTGGCGCAAAGCTGGCTCCGGTTGGAATGCAGCGCGCGATATCCTGCTCTGTAGTCTGTGGCGTGGATCGGTCAAGCAGCAGGTCGCCGCTGAATGTGGTGCCCGTGCTCGTGAAGCTGGTCAGGTTGCTGGCTTCGAGATAATTGTCGGGTGTGTTTTTTTGTGTGGCGGTAATGCGTTGTTGCGTAGTGTTGCGCTGGCTACCGAACAGCAGGACAGCGGCACAGTTCGGATTGCCGGCGACCGTAAAATTCCCTGCGGTCGGTTTGGCGACGAAAATCATATCTCGGTAGTGGCTGAAGTAGCCGAGTGGGTTGAGGTTGTCGTCGTAGCATGAAGAGTCCTGAATGCGGCCGGCGCTTTTGTCGGCGGGCGGGGTATAGCCGGTGATTGGCGCCGGGATGAAGCTGCTGCCGGCGGCGATCTGGTCGCGCAGGCAGCCGACCATGCGGTCGAGCATGGTGTTGATGTCGCTGCGGAAATGGGCGTTTTTGCGGATTGCGCCGAACAACAGGTCGCTGGTGACCGGCAGGCCAATGTCATTGGCGACGAGGGTGCAGTTGCTGCCTTGACAGCCGCTGGGCAGGAACGCGCTGCCCGTGGAAAAAATCTTGCCGCGGGCGACCAGTGATTTTGGCGTGTCGGGATCGTTGGCGGGGTCCGAGTCACCCGTGGCGCCACTGGCGAGGTTGGTGCCGGACAGGTAGTTGGTGACACCACCCAGCGCGCTGGCGGTGGTCGGGTCGAGGTAGTTGGCGACGTTGTAATTGCCGCCGCACTGGCTGACATCGTCACCGACCGGAGGCGGGGATGACGGAGGGCTTCGATCTTGGCCGGGCAGTGGAGGCCCGGGAGAGAAGATGATCGCGACCGGCCGCTCGTGGGCCGAGGCGAGCGCGCTGACCAGAGCGCCGGTGCCGTTGGCGATGACGACATCGAGCTGACCGAGTGTGTCCCAGTTCATGGGCGGGAGTGTTGGGCTAGAACAGTGTTTCCTAAGGTGGAGCGAGGAAACGATTAGCCAGAGACATTCGCCATGGCCGTCGCGCAACGGTTCCGTGCCCAGCGTGCGCCACGGGAGGCGTCCGACCATTGTTGGGTAGATGTTGTTGGGATCGAGGGCGCAGCTAATGCCGGTGGGCGTGTTGGCGTCACAGCCTTCGAGCCGGTTACTGCTGGCATCCATGCAACCCGGGGCGATGTTCTGGTTGCGCGAACTGCCCAGGTCGGGCAGCGGCAGATAGCCGTACATGCGGTCGGGCCGCCCCTGGCTGGCTTCATCGTCGCGGTATTTCAATGCGTAACCAATCAGTGCATCGCGTGCCTGCGCCAGCGCCGCGTTGGTCGTTTGCGCCCGTCGCGCCTCGATCGCCTCGGGCGAGAAACTGCTGACCAGATAGGTCAACCCGCCCATCACCAGCAGCACAAGGAAGATCAGCAGCGCCGCGCCGCGTTGAGTTCGTTGCAAGCGCCGTCCCGCCATCGCCGACTTTTAACGCTGCGGCGCCGGCCGATGCACGCGAATCTCGCCGCTGGCGAGTCCGCCGGCGGTTTCGCGCGTGGCGCGGTTGATGGTTTCGCCGACGGCGAGCTGGGCCGGGGTTTCTTCGCCGGTGATGAGCGTGGCGCGGCCATGTTTGCCGGGTGCGGGAGCGACGGCGACGCCGGTGTCGCGGCTGGTTTCGGTTTGCGGCCGGTTGTTGACCCAGACCGTGGATTTGCCGGAGGAGCGCAGCACGACGCCGTCGAGGCGCATGGCGCCGCCTTCCAGGCTGCGGGTTTCCTGGATGTTGAGTTGGCGCTGCCGTTCGAGGTTGGCGCGCCACTCGGGGGTCATGAAGAGGCGACCCAGCGGCGGATCGGCCGCCAATGTGGTCTGGGCGACGAGTCCGCTGGCGGCCAGGACGAGGATCAGGCGTACGCTGCTCATGGTTTCTCTTCCAGCGTGATCCAGTCGATTTCGCAGTGCGCCTTCAGGGTGGCGGTGGGGTGTTGCGGGTCAGCCGTGCTCCGTTCGATCTTGCAGCTTTTTACGCTGACCAGCGCCTGCACCTGCGCCGCCAGATCGCTGATGAGGCCGAGCAGGTCGTTTTCGTGCAACAGAGGCAGATCCAGTTTCATCGGGCTGACGAAAAAATGGTGGCCGCTGGTCGGCGGCATTTTTTCGTCCGCTTTTGCGTCCAGATGCCGTTGCGGGGAGATTTCGTAGTTGAGATCCAGCAGGCGGCGCGATTCCTTGATCTGGCGCAAGGTTTCGACCCACTCAAGGCGCTTTTCCGGTGCGGTGCGGCCCTGCCGGAACAGTTCCTGGTAGGTGTTGATCTTGGCGCGGATCTTGCGCTCGTCGTCATGGACGCGGTTAAGTTTGGCGCTGGTTTCGGCCTGCCGGGTCAGGGCTTGTTGGTGGGCCGAGGCGAGCTGGCGGCCGAAATGGTCGGCGGCGGCCAGCGCCGTGGCCCCCAGCAGGAGGGCAAGCGCCAGCAGCGCGAGGCTCCAGCCCAGGGCAGCCAGATTGATGACGGAGCGCTGGTCGGGGCTATTCACGAGCGGGTCCCTGAAGTTTGCGCGTCAGCCGAAATGAAAACTTGGGCGCTTCCAGCGTGCGTTTGCCATCGCTGCTTTTGAGGGTCTGACCGGACTGGGTGTCCACCGGTTGTTGAACCAGGGTTACCAGGGTGTCGGGCGTCGCGCCGAGGTGTAGTGCGAAGTCGGCCACCAGGGCGAGTTGGCCACGCTGGTCGCCCGCCATGCGTGGCGGCAGACGGGCCTCGACGAGGGCCTGGGCATAGGGGCCCGAGGTGCCAGAGGTGCCCATGGTCAGCGTCGCGGGGGGTGCGCCGTCGCCCCCGGTTTTATGACCAGACGCGGGCGCGAGTTGCTCGACGATGCTCCACTCGACGCGTTCGATGGCGATGTCCGGGAAAGCGTCGAGTGACTGGCTGAGCTGCACCAGCAGCGGCGCGGGGCCGGGAGAACGCTGCAGCACCGCTTCATAGCGATTGACCAGCGCGAGCAGATTTTCGGTGGAGAGCGGAATTTTCGGCAGCGCCAGCAGTGTCGTGTCGTAGCGCTGCTGGTCGATGCGCGTTTGCTGTTCGATCTGGCCGATGGCGTCTCGCGCCTGGAGTATGTCCAGCCCCTGTTTTCCCGCAAACAGCAAAGCGCCGGCCAGAATCATGCCGCTGGCGATTTTCAAAGTGCGGCGAATCTGCCAGAGACGATAAAACTGCTGTTCGACGGCGGGTGCGAACTGGCCGACGGGCGTCTTTCTGGCCAGCAGGTGGCAGAACAACATTTCCGCGCGCGAATCGGGGAGCGGCGAACGCAGTCCGGCGCGCGCTGCTTCCTGCAGCAGATCGATGAAGTCGAACTGCAGTTCGGTCGTGTCGCGACAGCGCGCGCGCATCGCGGCGACCTTGGTCGGGTGCGCCAGGATGCGTATCGCCAGCGGCTGGCCGCGATCGATGAGGCGCTGGCCGAGCAGATAATGGTGCATCTTGGCCGCTTCCAGCAAGGTGGCGCTGGCTGTTTCTTCGAGTGTGCCGGTGGCGAGCGCGGTCAGCCGCGAAAAACGCAGTTGGCCATCGACAAAAAAGGTCTGCCGCAAGCCGCCTCGCGTCAGGGTGACGATCAACAGTTGTGGCGGCGCCGCCTTCGGCAACAGATTGACGAGGGTCTGCGCCACCGAATACACCCCCGCGAGCGCGACCCCGGCCGCATCGAGCATGGCCAGCCAGGGCTCGAAATGCCGCGGACGGGTCAGCGCCATCAACAGCAGGCGTTCGTCGCGGCGCCCTTCTTTCAGACGTCCCAGCGAAATCGCCAGGGTGAGGTGGGTGCCGTAGAAGTACTGCGCCAGTTTGCGTTTGACGAGGGCGGCGCGATCGCTGCCCGAACTCTTCGGGATGCTTTCGAGATTGAAGCCTTCTTCGGCGACATCGGCCAAGAGCATGAACACGCCGTCGCGATGGCGCGCGAGGTATGCGCCAAAAGCCTCCAGGCCCGCCGCGTCGGCGGCGAAGCTTTCATCGGCCAGCAGCGCCTTGCCGCTGACCGGGTAGGCAGTCAGGTGGCTGGCGTCGAGGAAGAGAACGTGGCGCATGTTCATTAAAACTTGAGCTTGGTGATGGTGTCGTAAATCGGGCCGAGTACCGAGAGCATCACCCAGCCGAGGATGAGGCCGACGACGATGGTCATGGCGGGCTCGATCAGCGCCTGGACGCGGGCGATCGATTCGCGCACATCGCGGTTGTAGAAATAGCTGACGTTGGCGAGCGCCGTGTCGAGCGAGCCGGTATTTTCCCCGACCTTGAGCATGCGGATCACCAGCGGCGGGAACAGGCCGACGTTCTGGAAGGCGACCGTGACGTTCTGGCCTTCGCCGATCATCTCCTCGACGCGCTGCAGCCCTTCCTGGATGACGACGTTGCCGACAATGCCCTGGGTGGTGCGGATCGAATCGAGAATGGAAATGCCCGACGCATACATCATGGCGAACACGGCGGCGAAGCGCGACAGGATGATCTTGTTGAGAATCTCGCCGATCCAGGGCAGCCCGAGCAGGGCGGCGTCGAAGCGGTGGCGCGCGCGCGGGTTGGTTTTCACCGCGACCGCGATGGCGCTGGCGATGAGGATCGGCAGGCCGATGGCGAGGTACCAGTAATTGACAAAGAAATTCGACGTGGCGATCAATATCTGGGTATGCAGCGGCAGCTCCTGCCCCATGTTCTTGATGAAGCCGACCATCTTGGGGACGAGATAGAGCATCATGAACAGGGTGACCAGCAGTACCACCGTGCCCATGAAGGCCGGGTACATGACGAGCTTTTTGGTCTGCGCGGCCAACTCGTCCTGCCACTTGAGCGTTTCGCCGAGGTTCTTCAACACTTCGGTGAATTTGCCGGATTCTTCGCCGGCCCTGAAGAGACTGATGAACACGCTGTCAAACACCTGGGGGTGTTCGTCCATCGCCTGGGACAGCGTCTTGCCGCCTTCGACGCTCTCGATCAGGCCGGCCAGCACTTCGCGGAAGCGGGGGTTGTCGAGGCTGTCGCGCAAATCGGTGAGACTTTCGATGATCGGCACGCCGGCGCTGGAAAGTTGTTCGAGGTGAAAACAGAAGGTGATCAGCTCGCGGCGGTTGATCTGCATGCCGCCCCAGCGATTGGGCTTGACCGGGCCGCCGTTGATGAAATCCAGTTCCATGCGCTTCAGGCGCATTTCGAGGTCGACCGGATTGACCGCGTCCATGCGACCGAAAATCTTTCGGCCGCGGGCGTCCATCGCTTTGTAAGCGTAGAGAGCCATCACATGCGTTCAGTCAAGTCGACAACGCGGGCGACCTCTTCGAGCGAGGTCGCTCCCTCGATGACGCGCCGCAAGCCATCTTCGGCCAGGGCGCGGAAGCCCTTGGCGTTGGCGACGTTGCGGATCTCGCGGCTGGTGGCGCGGCGGACGATCAGTTCGTCGATATCGCCGTCAAGCCGCAAAATCTCCATGATGGCGAGCCGACCCTTGTAGCCCTGGTAATCGCACAGTTCGCAGCCGACGGGCCGGTAGAAAATCGGCATCTGGTGAAAGCGCTCGGTGCCGATCATGCGCAATTCTTCCTTGCCGACCGGGTAGGGCTTGCGGCAGTGCGGGCAGAGTTTGCGCACCAGGCGCTGCGCAATGATGCCGATGATGTTGTCGGCCATGATGTCCGGCAGCACGCCGATGTCGAGCAGGCGGGGAATGGCGCCCAGCGCGGAATTGGTGTGCAGGGTGGAGAACACCTGATGACCGGTCATGGCGGCGCGGAACGCCATCTCGGCGGTGTCGGCATCGCGGATCTCGCCAACGAGAATGACATCCGGGTCCTGGCGCATCATCGAGCGGATGCCGTTGGCGAAGTCGAGCTTGGTTGATTCGGACACCGAGGTCTGGCGGATCATCGCCATCGGGTATTCGACTGGATCCTCCAGGGTCATGATGTTGATACTCTCGTCGTTGATCTGGTTCAACATCGAGTAGAGCGTGGTGGTCTTGCCGCTGCCAGTGGGGCCGGTGACGAGGATGATGCCTTCGGGGCGCGCCATCATGCGCCGCAGTTGCTCCTGCTGCGCTTCGTCCAGGCCGATCTTGTCGAGCGGCACGATGCCCTTTTGCCGGTCGAGAATGCGCAGCGCCAGGTTTTCGCCATGGATGGTCGGCTGGGCCGAGCAACGGAAGTCGACCGCGCGTCCGCTGATGTTCATCGAGATGCGACCGTCCTGCGGGGCGCGGGTTTCCGCGATGTTCATGCCGCTGATCACCTTGAGGCGCACCGCCATGGCCGCCCAATAGGATTTGTGCAGGGCGCGGATCTGCCGCAGGATGCCGTCGATGCGGTAGCGGATGCGCAAAAAGCTTGCCTCCGGCTCGAAGTGAATGTCGGAGGCATCGCGCTTGACGGCATCGGTGAGCAGCGCATCGACCAGACGCACCACTGGCTGGCTGTATTCGTCGGAAGTGACCGACAGGCTGAGAAAGTCGATTTCGCCGGTCTCGATTTCGTTGAGGATGCCGTCGATCGACAGTTCGTGGCCGTAATGCTGGTCGATGCCGCGGGCAATTTCCGACTCGCCCGCCAGCAAGGTGTCAACTTGCAGGTCGGGAGAGATCAAGGCGCGCAACTGGTCGAGCGCGACAATATCGTTGGGGTCGGCGATGGCGATGGTCAGGCGCCGCTCTGCCGGGGCGTAATCGAGTGGCAGCAGGCGGTGGCGCTTGGCGAGGTCGCGCGGCACCAGGCGCAGGGCCTGCGGGTCGACCGTGGCGCGGGCGAGGTCGATGGATTTATGGCCGAGCGATTCGCCGAGCGCATCGCGCAAGGTCGCCTCGGAAACGAAGCCCAGACTGACCAGCAGCTTGCCGACCGGCTGGGTGCACTTCATCTGCTCCAGCAGCGCAATGCGCAACTGATCTTCGCTGATGACGCCCCGCGCGATCAGAATTTGGCCGATGGGGTGGGTGTTCATCACTGCAACGCGAGTCGGGTCAAGGTTGCTGTGGCGATTGGAGCGTTTTCAGCCGTACCGCAACCTGGGCCGGGTCAAAACCAGCGGGTTGCCGTACCGCGGCAGCCAGCGCCTGGTTGTAATACTGGATGGCCAGGCGGCCCTGCCGCAACTGGTCGAGGCTGACGGCCAGGTTGAACAGGTAGTCGGGGTTTGCGGGGTCGGCGACATGTGCCTTGAAGTAGGCCTGTTGCGCGTCGCCCCACAGGGCGTTCCTGGCGTAAAGATTGCCCAGGGCGAAATTGAGGAATGGTGAATCGGGCTGTTCGGCCAGCAGATTCTTGAGCCGACTCTCGGTCTGCTGGGGATCGCCATGACCTTTCAGGTTGATGAGCCCGGAGAGCGCCAGCGCGTCCTTGGGGTTGGCCTCGAGCGCGCGCAGATAAAACTCGGCGGCTTGGTTCGGTTGTTGCTGTTGCAGGGCAACGGCGGCCAGGCCATACAAGGCGTCGGAATTTTTCGGATCGGTTTCGAGGGTGCGCAGCCAGGCGGACTGCGCCAGCGGGATGTCGCCGCGATTGAAAGCCGCGAAGGCCTGCTCCAGCAGGGGGTTGGTCTTTTGCGGCGCCGCGGTGACGCGGATCGGGTTTTGCGCAGGGGCTGGCTTCGTTGTGGCGGGCGCCGTAAAAGTCGGCGCTGGCGGGACGGCGGCAGCCGGCACGCCGCCAACAGTGGGGACGGCGTTAGCCGGTGTCGCAACCACGGCCATGGGCGCTGGCGCTGCGGCAGACTGAAGCTGCGTGGCAGTGGCGGACAAAGGCGCCCCGGCCCCGCCGCTGGCAACGAGTCCGCCCTTGGGTTGCCCCATCTGATCCATCTGCCACCAGAAATAACCGCCGATGCCCACCGTGGCAATCAAGGTGAGTGCGCCAACGGCGATGGCAAAGTTGCGGCTGTCCTTGGGCGCTGGATGCTTGGCGGCGAAAAGCGTGCGCGCCGTTTCGCGCGCGGCGTCTGAATTGCTTTTGCTGCTTTCCGGGGCGGCGGCGGGCGCGGTTTTCCGTGCCGTGGCGGCCGGGCGCGCGGCCTGCGGCGAGCGGCCCGCTGGCGTGACGAACTGCGCGTCGAGGTCTTCGAGCCGGGTCGGCAGTTCAGGCAGGCGGATCGATCCCGCCTTGGCGGTTTCATCCGCCGCCACCGCCTGGGCGGGATTTGACCCAGACTCGGACCCGACCGGCGCGGAGAGGGGTTCAAGCGCCAGTTTTGCCGAAACCCCCTGCTGCCGAGGCGACTGCTCCGGCACGGCGCCTTCCTGTTTCTGCTGCTCCGCCTTGCGGAGTGCGTCCATCAGCAGGCTCACTGTTGCCCGCTCCTGAAATCGAACTGCTGACGCTGCGGACCGACGTTGTCTTTTTCGAAGAAATCCTGGCCGGGCATATGGTTCCTATATTCCGCATAGTCACCCTGGATACTGGCATCCTTGATCACAATCGGACGCAGAAAAATGACCAGTTCGGTTTTATTGCTTTTGTCGTTAGTATTTTTGAACAGGTTGCCTAGCAACGGTATGTTCCATGCGGCGGGAACCGCGTCGGTCAGGTTGTTGATCTCCTCCTGCATCAGGCCGCCCATCACGGCGATTTGTCCGCTGCCTATCCTGATGATTGATTCCATCTCTCTTGTCTGAATTTCCGGGACGCGGTTGACGACACCTGCTTTTGCCAGGTCAGGATTTGGGTCGTTTGCATAGCCAACGATGCGGGTGATGGTCGGCCGCAGATTGATTGTTACCGTGTCGGCGTCACTGATCTGCGGCGTGACATTCATGAAAAAACCCACTGAAATTGAGTGGGGCGTGGTGTTGTAAGTTGCATAAGCGGCGGTAGTTGCGGTTGCCGGAGTAATCACGGCCGATACTGTGAAATACACTTTGTTATCAGCCACTTTTAACGTGGCAGTCTGGTTGTTCATCACGCTCAATTTCGGACTGGATAAAACCTTCACGTTGCCAAAAGACTCCAGCAATGAAATTTTGGCAGCCAGATTGCCAATTCTTGAGGTGGGGTTGTCATAAGCGATGGTGAAAATGTTCAATGGGTTCGCGCTCGGCAGGCCGACTGTTCCCGCTTGTACGAATTCAAATCCTTTCGCGCCACTGCGCAGGGCTGACCAATTGATGCCTTGCTTGTGGTTGTTGTTGAGGTTTACTTCCACGATGGTGGCCTCGATCAACACCTGGCGCTTTGCCGTGCGCATTACCTGGTCTATGAATTCTTGAATCTTTTCATGTTGTCGGCTCGTTGCGCGAACAATTAGAACCCCGGTTTCCCGGTTCGCAAAAACCGAGACCGCAGGTTCGTATTCGCCAATTTTCTGTTTTGCGGCCGAGCGGCTTTCTGCTTCCTGATTGCCGCTTCCAGAAACATGCCCACCTGGGCCGCTGGTTGCCTTTGTAGAGGTAGCAGCAGCGGTATTGCCAGTTGCGGCTGCGGCGGCGGATGTCGCAGCGCCACCAGTAGTCATTCCGGCAGAAATTCTCCCGTCGCCGGATGTCCTGGCTTTGACATCAACTTCAGTATCAATTTGCGCCCGATAACGTAACTTATCCTCTTCCTTGAGCCAGTCCGAGACATTGTTGATCAAGCTTTCCATCAAATCGTTCTTGGTGTCGCTGGTAACCAGGGTTGTCGCCGAATTGCCCCCCGCGCTACCAGACCCGCCGCCGGTTGCCGCGCTGGCAATTTGGGTGGATGTAGAAATACTGCTTTTTACGGTGCGCGCCATGTTCACAAAGTCGACTTTGTGCGTTCTCAAAAAAGGCTTGTCCGGCATGACCGACAGGTTTGCGCCATCCAGTTCCCAGCGAATATCGGCTTGTTTGGTGATTCTTGCCAGCAGTTGTTGCAGGGTCTGGTCGATGGCATTCATGGTCACCAGACCTTCGATGCCGGGATGGATGTCCACGTTGAGATTGGCATCGCGGGCGAGAGCAAATAGCAGTTCCTGCACATGGACATTGCTAACGACGACGCTGTAGGTCTCGACCTTGGGCGCCACTTTGGGTTTCGGCAAGACCAGTGTTTGCTGGACCGGGGCCGGGATAGACGCCGCCGCATTGTCCTGGCCAGCGCCGACTTTCTCGGCGCTCAGATGACCGCTCCCCGGTTTCTGCACGGGTGCCGTGCTGCAGGCGGCGGTAATCAGCAGCAGGGCCGGAATGAAGAGAGGTCTTTTCATGATCGCGTGGCTGGCTTATCTCAACTGGACGACTTGCCGGGCGTAGGGGTTGTGGGCCCGGAGTGCCGGGGGCAGGTTCCTTGAATCGTCAATGGCATCATTGCGAGAAGCATAGTCGCCGTAGATTACACCGTAGCGGGCCGTGCCGCTCAGGCTGGAGCGATAAACCCGCAACTTGGCCGGCTCCACTCCGGCGCCATGCGCCCTGACCAAGAAGGCTTCGACCAGTTCGGGACGAGCGGCCGAGGTGGTGAGCAGTTGCAAAAACCACCGGTGTGGCGGGGCGGCGTCCAGCCAGGGCTGGCTTTCCGCCAGCAATTTTTCCAGCCGAGGGGGTGAGGGTTGCGTCGGTGGCTGGGTTGGTGGCTGCGACAGTGGCGGTTGTTCCGCCGTGGGGGAGGCTTCGGCTTGCGCCACCGGCGGCAGGATTGTCGCGGGTGGTTCCGCGGCTGGCAGCTCGACGGGTTGATCAACCATGTGCCAGACGGCCACGCTGGCCAGCATCGCGATTGCGCCACCGACTGCCCAGGCGAGCGCGTGCCAGGGCCGCGGACCCTCGCCTGGCGCGGGGTGGTTGGCAAACTCGGAATCCCGAATCGCCGCCCTGACTTCTTTTGCACCGACCTGATGCCCCCCCGCGGCAAAGGCCGCCAGGAGCGCCTTGTCGGCGAGGATGTTGATGCGGCGGGTCAGTCCCTGCGATGCGGCCGTGATCAGCTTGATGGCGGCCGGGGCAAAGATGCCGGGCCCCCGGTAGCCGGCGGCGCGCATGCGGAAATCCAGGTACTGGGCGATGTCGTCGCGCACCAGCGGTTCGAGACCGAAATTGTGCGTGATGCGCTCGCGCAACTGGCGCATGTCGGAACGCGCCAGGGTTGCGTTGATTTCGGGTTGGCCGAACAGCACGAGCTGTAGCAATTTATGCCGGTTTGATTCCAGATTCGACAGCAGGCGGATTGCTTCCAGCGTCTCGTTCGGCATGGCGTGCGCTTCGTCGATCAGGACAACGACCTGCTGGCCGGCGGCGTAGAGCGCAACGAGTTTTTCCTGCAAGGCGCGCATCACGGTGTTGACGCGGCTGTGTTCAGGAACGGTGATCGCCAGTTCATCGGCGAGGGCGTAGAGAATGTCCTCGCGCGAGAGCGAGGGGTTGGCCAGATAAATGGTGACCACATGCTCGGGCAGGCGTTCCATCAACACCCGGCACAGCATGGTCTTGCCGCTGCCCACTTCGCCGCTGACCTTGACGATGCCTTCGTCGTGGGTGATGGCGTAGAGCAGCGCTTCCAGCGTGGCGCCGCGATTGGCGCCGGCAAAGAAGAAATCCGTGTGCGGGGTGATGCGGAAGGGGGCTTCGCCGAGGCCGTAGTGTTCCAGGTACATGGCTGCGTTAATTCAGCGGATCGGCGGTGGAAGAGGGGGGCAGCGCGCCGTCCGCGCGCTCCTTGGCCAGTGCGTCCAGCCGGTTATACAGCGTCGTGCGGTTGATGCCCAGCAGGCGGGCGGCCTGGCTGATGTTACCGTTGGCCAGGCGCCGGGCCGCTTCAATGTAGGCATCTTCCCAGCGCAGCAGGTTGGCGTTGAGGTCGAATCCGACGCTTCCCCGCAGATGGTTGCTGGCGTTTTCGATCAAGGCTTCGCGATCATTCGAGGATGACGTTGGCGGTATTGGCAGCGTTGGCAACGTGGGCGGTTGACTGCCAGCGATCGGCGCGCCGCCGGGTTCTCCGGGGTCGAACTCTTCGGCCAGGACGGCGGCGGAAACGGTCTGTCCCGGGAAGCGTGTGGCCAGCCGGATGACGATGTTGCGCAGTTCGCGCACATTGCCCGGAAATTCATAGGCCAGCCACAGCGCTTTGGCCTCCGGGGCGAGCACGAAGGGCGGCTGCTTGAGTTGTGCGGCCAGTTGGTGACGAAAATGGTCGAGCAGACGCAGCCGGTCGTCACCCAGTGCGCGCAACGGCGGCACGCTGACCGTGAATACCGACAGGCGGTGATAGAGATCGGCACGGAAACTACCGGCGCGCACTGCCTGCTTGAGGTCGCGATTGGTTGCAGCGACGACGCGGGCCTGCGAGTGGCGTGACTGGGTGTCGCCAACGCGCTGATATTCACCGTTCTCGAGTACGCGCAACAGCTTGGGTTGTAGTTCGAGGGGCAGCTCGCCGATCTCATCAAGCAATAAAGTGCCCGCGCCGGCCTCCTCGAAATAACCGGCGCGCATGCCGGTGGCGCCGGTAAAGGCGCCCTTGGCGTGGCCGAACAGGGCGGGCTCGACCAGGGTTGGCGCGATGGCGGCGCAATTGAGCGTCAGATAGGGCTGTCGCTGCCGTTGCGAAAGCTTGTGCAGGGCAGCCGCCGCCAGTTCCTTGCCGCTGCCGGATTCGCCCTCGATTAACACCGGAAAGGGCGAATCGGCATATTGTTTGAGTTGAGCGCGCAGTTTTTGTATCGCCAGGCTGTTTCCCAGCAGGGACAATTCGGTCGTGCTGGTCTGCGCCAGCCCGATATTGAGGAGATGCAGCAACAGTTCCCGCAGGCGCTCGGGTATCGCGGGTTTGGCGACGAATTCGACCGCCCCCAGTGCCCGCGCATGACGGGCGTTAGCCGTGTCGTTCTGGCCCGACAGCACGACAATCCGGATCGTCGGCGCCCGCGTCAGGAGTTCGCTGATCAGCGCAAAGCCTTCTTGTGGCCGGTGCGGGGTGGGTGGCAAACCGAGATCAACCAACGCCAGCGGCGGCGGCCCGGCCTGACTTTGCAGCCAGTCAATCGCTGCGGGGCGGCTGCCGACGGTAAATACTTGGAAATCCGTCCCGAGGTAATAGCTCAGGGTGTCGGTGATCAACGGATCATCATCGACGATAAGAAGTACCGGCTTATCCACGGCTGCACTGGGGGCGCTCATGGCGGTCGATATTACCCGATGCGCTCGGCGGTCGATGCACGACTTCCCCCTTTGAAAAAGGGGGATTGAGGGGGATTTGAATTCGTGGCGATTGTGCATACACTGCCAAATCCCCCCTCGCCCCCCTTTTTCAAAGGGGGGAAGTGCGTAATGCAGCGCTAGCCAGCTTGCGTATAATGAACAGCTTATTTTTCGCTACCCTGCCGCTTTTGCTAGCCACCTCCGCATCCGCCGATCCCCTGGTCCAGATTCGCGACCTCAGCTTTGCCTACGACAGCCGCTCGATCCTGTCCGGAATCAACATCACGATTCCGCGCGGCAAGGTGGTGGCCATCATGGGGCCGAGTGGTTGCGGCAAGACCACGACCTTGCGCCTGATCGGCGGCCAGTTGCGGCCGACCGCTGGCGAAGTGCTGGTGGCCGGGCAGGTGGTGCATGAATTCGATGATGACGGCCTGTACCGGATGCGGCGGCGCATGGGCATGCTGTTCCAGTTTGGCGCGCTATTTACCGACATGTCGGTGTATGACAACGTCGCCTTTCAGATGCGCGAACACACCGATCTGCCGGAAGCGTTGATCCACGACCTGGTGTTGATGAAGCTGCACGCGGTGGGTTTGCGCGGCGCGCATCGACTGATGCCCGCCGAGCTGTCGGGCGGCATGGCGCGGCGCGTGGCCCTGGCGCGGGCGATCGCGCTCGACCCGATGTTGATCATGTATGACGAGCCGTTCGCCGGCCTCGACCCGATTTCGCTGTCCATCATTGGCGAGTTGATCCGCACGCTGAATGACGCGCTGGGCGCCAGTTCCATCGTCGTGACGCACGATGTGCATGAATCATTGAAGATCGTCGATTACATCTATTTTGTTTCCGAAGGCAAGATTGTCGCCGAGGGCACCGCCGAGGAAATCAAGGAATCGCAGGCGCCCTATGTGCATCAATTTGTCTGGGGAGAAGCCGATGGCCCCGTGCCTTTCCATTACCCGGCGCGCCCCTATGGGGAGGAAATGATGGAACAGCCCTCCCGGCCGCGGCGGTGGTGGTCATGAACAACGCCCGCGTGCAACAGATATTGCGCCAGATGGGGCATCAGGTGACCGATCGCCTGTGGCGGCTGGGTTTTGCCTGCCGTTTTCTGCTGATGACCGTGCTGTATTCCGGCACGGCCCTGAAGCGCTTTCATCTGACGATTCGCGAGATTTACTTCACCGGCGTTTTGAGCCTGATCATCATCCTGGTGTCCGGGATGTTCGTCGGCATGGTGCTGGGCCTGCAGGGTTACGATACCCTGCAACGCTATGGCGCTGCCGAGTCGCTGGGCGTTCTGGTGGCGCTATCCCTGGTGCGCGAACTGGGGCCGGTGGTCGCCGCGCTCCTGTTCGCCAGCCGGGCGGGTTCCGCCATCACCGCCGAGATTGGCTTGATGAAGGCCACCGAACAGTTATCGGCCATGGAGATGATGGCCGTCAGCCCCATCGCGCGCGTCGTCGCGCCGCGCTTTTGGGCCGGCGTGATTTCGATGCCGATGCTGGCCGCGCTGTTTTCGGCGATGGGCGTGCTGGGTGGTTACCTGGTCGGCGTGCAGTTGATCGGCGTCGATGAGGGCGCGTTCTGGTCGCAGATGCAGGCCGCCGTCGATTTCCGCCAGGACATCATGAATGGCGTGATCAAGAGCTTTGTGTTTGGTGTTCTGGTGTCCTGGATCGCCGTTTTCGAAGGTTTTGACGCCGATCCGACCGCCGAAGGCGTGTCGCGCGCCACCACGCGTACCGTGGTGACCTCTTCGTTGGCGATCTTGGCGGCAGACTTTGTATTGACCGCATTTATGTTCAGGGGAATCTGATGAACCGTGCCGTAATCGATCTCTGGGTGGGCCTGTTTGTTGCGATGGGCTTGGCCGCGCTGTTGTTTTTAGGACTCAAGGCCGCCAATCTGGGTGCTACGGATATCGGGGAAACATATTCCCTGCAGGCGCGCTTTGATAACATCGGCGGCCTGAAGGTGCGTGGGCCGGTGAAAAGTGCTGGTGTGGTGGTGGGGCGGGTCAGCGAGATTCGCTTCGACGCGGAGAGTTACACGGCGCTGGTGTCGATGCAGGTGGACAAGCGTTACCAGTTCCCGCGTGACACTTTCGCCACTATCAACACCTCGGGTTTGCTGGGCGAACAGTATGTGGGTTTCGAGGTCGGCGGCGATCCTGATATGCTCAAGGCTGGCGATGTATTGAAAAAGACGCAGTCGGCCGTGGTGCTGGAAAAATTGATCAGCCAGTTCATGTTCAACAAGGCATCCGGAGACGAAGGCAAGAAATAAATGGCACATGACATGAAACCAAAAAATATGGGCGCTCGCATCCGTTCGGTGGTGATCGTGGTTGCGCTGGCCGGGGCACTGGGCGGCTGCGCGACTTCGGGCAATCCCAAGGATCCCATCGAAGGCTTCAACCGCGCCATGTATGGCTTCAACGAGGCGGTCGACACGGTGCTGATCAAGCCGGTCGCCAAGGGTTACGACGCCGTGCTGCCAACTCCCGTGCGGACGGGCGTCACGAACTTCTTCGGCAACATCGCCGACCTGTTCATCGGCGTGAATAACCTGTTGCAGGGCAAGCCCGATCAGGCGGTGAGCGATCTGGGGCGTGTGCTGATCAACAGCACGATCGGCATTCTGGGCCTGTTTGACGTGGCGACCGAAGCGGGACTGGAAAAACACGAGGAAGATTTCGGCCAGACCTTCGGCCGCTGGGGCGTGGGTAATGGCGCCTACGTGGTGCTGCCGATTTTCGGCCCGCGCACGGTACGCGATACCGCCGGTCTGGTGCTGGATGTGGCTGTCGATCCGCTGGCCAACATCGGTAATGTGCCGACGCGCAATACCCTGCTGGGGCTGCGCCTCATCGACACACGGGCGGATCTGTTGCCGGCCGACAAGGTGATCGAGGAAGCCGCGCTGGACAAGTATTCCTATGTTCGCGACGGTTATCTGCAGCGCCGCCGCAATTTGATTCATGACGGCAACCCGCCACGCGAATTGTTGGACTGAGCTGCTGGACTGATTTTTTGCACTATTTACCGACGAAAGAAGCAAGATGAAGCGTTTGATTGGTCTGTTTGCGGCCCTGCTGTTTTCTGCCCCGCTGTTTGCCACAAATGTCGCGGCTAGCGACATTGCCCCCGATGTGTTGGTCAGAAATGTGACCAACGAAGTGCTGGACATCGTCCGCAAGGACAAGGATATCCAGGCGGGCAACACGAAAAAAACGCTGGATCTGGTGGAAGCCAAGGTGCTGCCGCATTTCAATTTCCAGCGCATGACCCAGTTGGCGCTGGGACGCGAGGGGCGGCAGGCGACGCCGGAGCAACTCAAGACGATCACCGGAGAGTTCCGCGATCTGCTGGTGCGCACCTATTCCAAGGCGCTCACCGAGTTTCGCGACCAGGAAATCTCTTTCAAGCCGTTCAAGATGGCGGCGACCGAAACCGATGTGAAAGTGCGCACCGAAATCAAGCAGACCGGCGGCAAACCGGCGCAGCTTGACTACTATCTTGAAAAAAACGCGGCAGGCTGGAAGGTGTATGACATCGAGGTCGGCGGCATCAGCCTGGTGACCAACTATCGCAGCACGTTTGCCCAGGAAATTCGCGCTGGCGGCATCGATGGTCTGATTCGCAGCCTGCAGGAAAAAAACAAAACCGCCGACGCCAAGGCAAAATGAGCCAGCAGATTCAGCGCGCCGGCGGCCGTTGGGCCGTCTCGGGAAACATGACGCTGGAAACCGCATCCGCGTTGCTGGCCGAGGGCGTGACGGCGATAGCCGAAACAGCGGCTGGCGGTGAAGCCGCGTTTGACCTGGCGGCGGTCGCCGATGTCGATTCTTCGGGTCTGGCCGTGCTGTTTGGCTGGCAGCGTGCCGCCAGCGCGGAGGGCAAGGCGCTACGGGTCGCCAATCCGCCGGCCAATTTAGTCAGTCTCGCAGAGGTCTACGGCGCCGCCGAGTTGCTGCCGTTGTCTTGACCCTGCTGTTCCCGGCCTTGGCCGACTTGAGGACATAAAAAATGCTTACCCCACAACAGATCGAAGAATGGATTCGCGCCGGCATTGAGTGCAGCCAGCTTGCCGTAGACGGCGACGGACGGCACTTCGAGGCACTGATCGTCAGCCCGGTGTTCTCGGGCCTGAGCCGCGTCCAGCGTCAGCAGCGCGTCAATGCCGTGCTGAACCCACACTTTGAATCCGAGGTGCTGCACGCCTTGTCGATGCAATGCCTGACACCAGAGGAAGCGGAGTCTCGTGGATAAGCTGCTGATCGAGGGCGGTACGCCGCTCTCGGGCGAAGTCGCCATTTCCGGTGCGAAAAACGCCGCGCTGCCGCTCCTGTGCGCGGCGCTCTTGACGCGCGAACCGCTGACGCTGACCAACCTGCCGGCCTTGAACGATATCGATACGATGCTCAATCTGCTGGCGCAGATGGGTGTGCGGGTCGAGCGTGAAACCTCGAAAGTCGGCGCTGGCGGGACGGCGTCAGCCGACACGCCGGGTAAATCGGGGACGGCGACGCTGGACGCCTCCGGGCTGGACAATCCCGTCGCCCCCTACGAACTGGTCAAGACCATGCGCGCCGCCGTGCTGGTGCTGGGGCCGCTGGTGGCGCGTTGCGGCGAGGCGCGTGTGTCGCTGCCTGGCGGTTGCGCCATCGGTGCGCGGCCGGTGGATCAGCACATCAAGGGCCTCACGGCGATGGGCGCAGAGGTTACGGTTGAACACGGCTACGTCCATGCCAAGGCCACGGGGCTCAAGGGCAGGCTCAAGGGCGCGCGGCTCTTCACCGACATGGTGACCGTGACCGGCACCGAAAACCTGATGATGGCGGCCTGCCTGGCCGACGGCGAGACCGTCATCGAGAATGCCGCACGCGAACCCGAGGTGGTCGATCTGGCCAACTGCCTGGTGGCGATGGGCGCGCAGATTTCGGGTGCGGGTACCGACGTGATCAGAATCAGGGGCGTCGATCGCCTCCACGGCGCCACCCACCGCATCATGCCCGACCGCATCGAAACCGGCACCTATCTGTGCGCCGCCGCCGCCACCGGCGGGCAGATTCGCCTGACGCACACTTCGGCGAGCTACCTCGACGCGGTGATCGACAAGCTGATGGATGCGGGTTGCGCAATTGCCATCGAGCATAATGCGCTCACCCTGAAAGCGCCGCTGCGGCCCACGGCCGTGTCGATCCGCACCTCGCCCTATCCGGCCTTCCCCACCGACATGCAGGCGCAGTTCATGGCGCTCAACACGGTGGCCGAAGGCACGGCGGTGATCCGCGAGACGATTTTCGAAAACCGCTTCATGCACGCGGTCGAATTGATCCGCCTTGGCGCCGACATCAAGATCGACGGCAATACCGCTTTCGTCACGGGCGTGCCGAAGCTCGATGGCGCCACGGTGATGGCGACCGACCTGCGCGCCTCCGCGAGCCTCGTCATCGCCGGCCTGGTGGCGCGTGGCGAGACGCTGATCGAGCGCATCTACCACCTTGATCGCGGCTACGAAAATCTCGAACAGAAGCTGGTGGCGCTCGGCGCCAAGGTCCGCCGGGTAAAATAAGCCCATGATTACCATCGCGCTTTCCAAAGGACGTATCTTCGAGGAAACCCTGCCGCTCCTGGCCGCCGCCGGCATCGTGCCCCTTGAAAACCCCGAACAGTCGCGCAAGCTCATCATCGGCACCAGCCGACCCGATGTGCGAGTTGTTATCGTGCGCGCTTCCGACGTGCCGACCTATGTGCAATATGGCGCCGCCGATCTCGGCATCGCCGGCAAGGACGTCCTGATCGAGCATGGCGGCACTGGCCTCTACCAGCCGCTCGACCTGAAAATTGCCCAATGCCGCATGTGCGTGGCTACCCCCGCCGGCTTCGATTATGTGGCAGCCGTGCGGCGCGGCGCCCGCCTGCGTGTCGCCACCAAGTACATCAACACCGCCCGCGAGCATTTTGCCGCCAAGGGCGTGCATGTCGATCTGATCAAACTCTACGGCTCGATGGAGCTTGCGCCGCTGGCTGGTCTGGCCGATGCCATCGTCGACCTGGTGTCCAGCGGCGGCACCTTGCGCGCCAACCATCTCGTCGAGGTCGAGGACATCATGCCGATCTCGTCGCGTCTGATCGTCAATCAGGCCAGCCTGAAAATGAAGCGCGGCACCTTGCAACCGGTCATTGACGCCATCGAAGGAGCCATTCAATGATCCGCCGCCTGTCCTCCCGCGATCCGGAATTTCTTGCCACGCTGGATGCGCTGCTCGCCTTCGACAACTCCACCGACGCAGCCATCGAGCAAACCGTCGCCGAGGTGCTCGCCAACGTGCGCAGACACGGGGACAGCGCCGTGCTCGACTACACGCGCCGCTTCGACCGGCTGGACGCGAAAGCGCTGGCCGAGCTCGAACTGCCGTTGGCCGAACTCGCCGCCGCCTACGCCAATCTGCCCAACGCGCAGCGCGAAGCCCTCCAGCAGGCCGCCGAACGCATCCGCATTTACCACGAACGGCAGAAGATCGAATCCTGGGAATACACCGAAGCCGATGGCACGCGCCTGGGCCAGAAGGTGACGGCGCTCGATCGCGTCGGCCTGTATGTGCCGGGCGGCAAGGCGGCCTATCCGAGCTCGGTGTTGATGAACGCCATCCCGGCCAAGGTGGCGGGGGTCACGGAACTCATCATGGTGGTGCCGACGCCGGGCGGCGTGAAAAATGCGCTGGTGCTGGCAGCCGCCCACCTGGCCGGCGTCGACCGCGTGTTCACGATCGGTGGTGCGCAGGCGGTGGCAGCCCTCGCTTATGGCACGCAGACCATTCCGCAGGTCGACAAAATCGTCGGCCCGGGCAACGCCTATGTCGCCAGCGCCAAGCGCCGTGTCTTCGGCACCGTGGGCATCGACATGGTGGCCGGCCCCTCCGAAGTGCTGGTGATCGCCGACGGTTCCGGCGACCCGGACTGGACCGCCATCGACCTGTTTGCCCAGGCCGAACACGACGAGCTGGCGCAGGCCATCTTGCTCTGTCCCGATGCCGCTTACCTCGACCGCGTTGCCGCCAGCATAGAGAAACTGTTGCCGACCATGCCGCGCAAAGAAGTGATTGCCGCCTCGCTCGGCGGACGCGGCGCCCTGATCCAGGTCACCGATCTGGCCGAGGCCTGCACCATCGCCAATCGCATCGCCCCCGAGCACCTCGAACTCTCCGTCGAAAATCCGCGCGCCCTGCTCGACCAGATCCGCCACGCCGGTGCGATCTTCATGGGCCACTATTGCTCCGAATCGCTGGGCGACTACTGCGCCGGCCCGAATCATGTGTTGCCGACCTCGCGCAGCGCGCGTTTCTCATCGCCGCTGGGTGTTTATGACTTCCAGAAGCGCACCAGCCTGATCGAGGTCTCGGAAGCCGGCGCCCAGACGCTCGGCCCCATCGCCGCCACGCTTGCGCATGGCGAAGGCTTGACGGCGCACGCCCGCGCGGCGGAGCTGCGTATCAAGTGATGCGGCTGATCACCCCGGCTCGTCCGGCTTGGATGCGGAACCCGCAACGACGTCGTCACCCGTCAATATTGAAGCGGCGAAAGAACTGCTCTGCGCTGAGGATCGGGCACACCAATTGGCCGGCAAGACTGAGCAGATCCTTGTCGCCGGTCACCAGGGTATCGGCCTTTCCCGCCAGCGCCAGTTCCAGAAAGATTACGTCGAATGCATCCCTACAGGGCGGCGTCGCCGGCGGCACCGCAGGAATGCGCACGGTCTTGCAGTAGGGAAGGTAGTCCGCCAGCAGTTCTTCCTGCTCATGTGCGGCCAGCTTGAACTTCGGGTAGGCCAGGGTACGGATCAACTCGGCGGCCGTGGCGCGCGACACCAGTGGCAGCACCCGCTGAGCCTGCCATGCCAGCCGCAGGGGCGCGAGCCGACCACCCGCGAACACCAGTGCCGACAACACCAGATTGGTGTCGATCACCACCCGCGGCGGACGCTTCATTTCTTGCGCGCAGGCTTGGCGGACGACGCCTGCCGCGCCCATGCAACAGCATCGGCAACGTCTTGTTCCTGCAGGTCAAGTTCAGCAAGCTTGGCGCGCACCGCAGCGCCGCGCTGGATGCGTACCGGCGTCAGCACGATGCGGCCATTGCTGGCTTCGACATCAAAGTATTCCGCCGCACCGAGAGCGGCAGTGATGCTCTTTGGCAGGGTCAGCTGGTTCTTCGAGGTAAGTTTGGCAAGCATGGCGGTGGCTGATCAGGAAAGTAAGAAATTCTTACTTTACGCCACGCAGGCGGAGTCGTCCAGTGCTCCGGGCAAACAGCTCAACACCCTGAACGAGTTCCATTGACACTGTAATCGCACTGATTACAATGCATGGCTATTGATTACACAGCGCCATGATTCTGACATTCAAACACCGGGGTCTTGAACGGTTCTTCAGGAAGGGCGACCACCGCGGTATTCTGGCCAGAAGCGCGGCCAGGATCGAGCGTTTGCTCGACCGCCTGGATACCGCCGTGAAGCCTGAAGACATGAGCATTCCCGGCTACAAGTTCCACCGGTTGACGGGTGCCCGCAAGGACACCTGCGCCGTGACGGTGACCGGAAACTGGCGCATCACCTTTCGCTTCGATGGCGCAGACGCAAGCGAAGTTGACTTGGAGGACTATCACTGATGAAAACCTTGCGCGACCCGAAACGTCGACCGACGCATCCCGGCGCGATCTTGCGTGAAGATGTGCTGCCCGCGCTCGCAATGACCCAGACCGAGTTCGCCCAACGCCTCGGCGTGTCGCGGCTCTCGGTGTCCGATCTACTGCACGAGAAGCGCGCCATGACGCCAGAGATGGCGGCGCGCGTCGGCAAGCTGCTTAATACGACGCCGGAGAGTTGGCTGCGCATGCAGGAAGCCGTCGATCTGTGGACGGTGCAGCAGACTCCGGAAAAGTTCTCCGGCATCAAGCCAATCGAGGCTGAACTGCTGGCTGCTTAAAACATTGTGGGAAAGGGGCCTGCCGCTAGCGGCAGCCTGAAGCGCCGACGATTTCCCGCAGCGCGGCCACCAGTGCCGCGCACTGCTCATCGGTGCCGACGGTAATCCGCAAAAACTGTTCGATGCGCGGCAACTTGAAATGTCGCACGATGATGCCGCGCTGCCGTAGTGCCAGCGCCGACTTTTCGGCGTCGTGTCGGGGGTGACGGGCAAACACGAAATTGGCGGCGGAGGGCAGCACCTCGAAACCGAGTGCTTCCAGTTCGCGCGTCAGTGTTGTGCGGGTGCGGATCACGGCCTGGCGAGTGTGCTCGAACCATTCCCGATCAAGGATGGCGGCGGTGGCGCCGACACTGGCCAGACGGTCGAGCGGGTAGGAGTTGAAGCTGTTCTTCACGCGCTGCAAGGCGTCGATCAGGTCGGGATGGCCGATGGCGAAACCGACGCGCAGGCCGGCGAGCGAACGCGACTTCGAGAAGGTCTGCACCACCAGTAGATTGGGATAACGATTCACCAGCGCCACGGCCGACTCACCGCCGAAGTCGATGTAGGCCTCGTCGACGACCGCAACCGAATCCGGGTTGGCCTGCAACAGGACTTCGATGTCGGCCAGCGGCAGCGCGCGGCCGGTCGGCGCGTTGGGATTGGGGAAGATGATGCCGCCCACGCCACCATTTTGTTGGGCGTAATCGGCCACCCGAATGCCGAAGTTCGCGTCGAGCGGCACGGTTTGATAGGCGACGTCGTAGAGTCGGCAATAGACCGGATAGAAGCTGTAGGAGATATCCGGGAACAGGATCGGCTGGTCGTGCTTCAGCAGCGCCAGGAATGCATGGGCCAGCACCTCGTCCGAGCCGTTGCCGACAAAGACCTGTTGCGGTTCGATGTTGCCGAAGAAGGCAGCGATGGCTTGCCGTAACTGCGTGCTTTCCGGATCGGGATAGAGTCTCAGGCTGTCGCCGGTCGCGTTGCGTATGGCTTCAAGCGCTAGCGGACTCGGGCCATAGGGATTCTCGTTGGTGTTGAGCTTGACGAGATTTGGCAGCTTGGGTTGCTCGCCCGGGACATAGGGCTGCAATGTTCGTGTGGTTGTGCTCCAGAATCGGCTCATGGCGGGAGTGTCAAAGCGGGTTACGCAGAATTCAAAATGGTATCATGCAGCGGATTGCAACCCTTGGATGCGTACCGCAAACACCGATGGCTACTCCGCTCAGCACAGCCCTTCGCACCGCCGACGTCAACCGGACCACGCTGGAAACCCAGGTTCGCGTCAAGCTTGATCTGGCCGGCACCGGCAAGTCGCAACTGAATACCGGCATCGGTTTCTTCGATCACATGCTCGATCAGATTGCCCGGCATGGCTTGATCGATCTGCAAGTCGATGCGCGCGGCGACCTGCACATCGACGCGCACCACACCGTCGAGGATGTCGGCATTACGCTGGGTCAGGCGCTGGCCCAGGCCTTGGGCGACAAGAAGGGTCTCACCCGTTATGGCAGCGCCTATGTGCCGCTCGATGAGGCGCTGTCCCGGGTCGTGATCGACCTTTCCGGTCGGCCCGGCTTGTCGTTCAATGTCGATTTCACCCGTGCCCGCATTGGCGAGTTCGATGTCGACCTGTTCCGCGAGTTTTTCCAGGCGGTGGTCAATCATGCCGCCATCACGGTGCATATCGACAATCTGCGTGGCGACAACGCACACCACCAGGCCGAAACCGTGTTCAAGGCGTTTGCCCGGGCATTGCGCATGGCGATCGCCAGCGACCCCCGCGTCGGCGATGCCGTGCCTTCAACCAAGGGCAGTCTCTAAGCCCCCAGGCGGTTTTCCAGATGAAGACAGTTGCGATCGTCGATTACGGCATGGGCAATCTGCGTTCGGTGGCCAAGGCCATCGAGCATGTCGCGCCCGATCATCAGGTGATAGTCACTGCCGATCCGGCGGTGCTGGCCGCTGCCGGGCGGATTATCGTGCCCGGCCAGGGCGCAATGCCTGACTGCATGCGCGAACTCAAGGCATGCGGCTTGGCAGAGGCCGTCGTGACGGCCGCGGCGACCAAGCCTTTTCTGGGCATCTGCATCGGTCTGCAAATGCTCTTCGAGCACAGTGATGAAGGCGCTGTCGCCGGCCTGGGAATCTTTCCCGGCCAGGTGCGACGGTTCCCCAGTGACGCCATGCATGATGCCGCCGGTGTACCGCTCAAGGTGCCGCACATGGGCTGGAACGAGGTGTGGCAGGCTGCGGCGCACCCGCTCTGGAAAGGCATCGCCGACGGCGAACGCTTTTATTTCGTGCATAGCTATTATGTCGAACCGGCGACGCCCGACCTGATCGCCGGATCGACGCTGTATGGGCCTGCCTTTACCAGTGCGGTGGCCCGCGCTAACATCTTTGCCGTCCAGTTCCATCCCGAAAAAAGCGCGGCGGTCGGTCTCCGGCTGCTCGACAATTTCATGCACTGGCAACCTTAGAATTTTCCTACCCAACCTCCCTGACTAAGACCGGCTACCATGCTTCTGATCCCTGCGATTGACCTGAAAGATGGGCATTGTGTGCGCCTCAAACAAGGCGTGATGGACGATGCCACGGTGTTTTCCGAAAATCCCGGCGCCATGGCGCGCCACTGGATCGAGCAGGGCGCGCGCCGCCTGCACCTGGTCGACCTGAATGGCGCCTTCGCCGGCAAGCCAAAAAACGAGTCGGCGATCAAGGCGATTTTGCAGGAGGTCGGTACCGAAATTCCGGTGCAACTGGGCGGCGGGATTCGCGACCTCGACACCATCGAGCGCTGCCTTGACGACGGCATCAGCTACGTCATCATCGGCACGGCGGCGGTCAAGAACCCCGGCTTCCTGCATGATGCCTGCACGGCGTTCCCCGGCCACATCATCGTCGGGCTGGATGCCAGGGATGGCAAGGTGGCGGTTGATGGCTGGTCGAAGATGACCGGCCACGACGTTGTCGACCTGGCGAAAAAGTTCGAAGATTACGGCGTCGAAGGCGTGATCTATACCGACATCGGACGCGATGGCATGCTCTCGGGCGTGAATGTGGCGGCGACCGTGAAGCTCGCGCAGGCATTGCGCATCCCCGTCATCGCCAGCGGCGGCATCGCCAGCCTGGATGACGTCAAGGCGCTGTGCGCCGTGGCCGACGAAGGCATCATGGGCGCCATCACCGGCCGCGCCATCTACGAAGGCCTGCTCGATTTCCGCATGGCGCAGGCCGAAGCGGACAAATGCTAGCCAAACGCATCATTCCCTGCCTCGACGTCAAGGCCGGCCGCGTCGTCAAGGGCGTCAATTTCGTGAGTTTGCGCGATGCCGGCGATCCGGTCGAAATCGCGCGTCGTTACGACGAGCAGGGCGCCGACGAGATCACCTTTCTCGACATCACCGCCAGCTCCGATGACCGCGACATCATCCTGCACATCGTCGAGGCGGTCGCCTCCGAGGTGTTCATTCCGCTGACCGTCGGCGGCGGTGTGCGCAAGGTCGAGGATGTGCGCCGTCTCCTGAATGCCGGCGCCGACAAGGTCGGCATGAATACCGCCGCCGTGCAGAATCCGCAACTGGTGGCCGATGCGGCCGCCAAGGTGGGCAGCCAGTGCATCGTCGTCGCCATCGACGCCAAACAGACCAGCCCCGGCAAATGGGAGGTTTTCACCCACGGCGGGCGCAACAACATGCATATCGATGCCATCGACTGGGCGCGGCAGGTTGCCGCGCTGGGGGCGGGCGAAATCCTGCTGACCAGCATGGATCGCGATGGTACCAAGAACGGTTTTGACCTTGGCCTGACGCGGGCGGTGGCCGATGCCGTGGCGATTCCGGTCATCGCCAGCGGCGGGGTCGGCAATCTCCAGCACCTGGCCGACGGCGTGACCCAGGGCCGCGCCGATGCCGTGCTGGCGGCGAGTATTTTTCATTACGGCGAGTACACCGTGCGACAGGCCAAGGAATTCATGCGTGCACAGGGAATCGAAGTCAGACTATGACAAAGTGGTTAAACGAAGTGAAGTGGGACGAGCAGGGCCTGGTCCCGGCGATTGCCCAGGATGCAGAGACCGGCGCGGTGTTGATGTTCGCCTGGATGAATCGCGAGGCGCTGGAAAAGACCGCGCAACTCGGCGAGGCGGTTTACTGGTCGCGATCACGCAGAAAACTCTGGCACAAGGGCGAAGAATCCGGCCATACGCAAAAAGTCCTCGAAATCCGCACCGATTGCGACAGCGACGTCGTGCTGCTCAAGATCGAACAGACCGGCGGCATTGCCTGCCACACCGGGCGCCGCAGTTGTTTTTTCCACAAACTTGAAAAAGGCTGCTGGCAGGATGTCGAGCCGGTCTTGAAAGACCCCAAGGAAATCTACAAATGATTGATCTCGAAGTCATCCGGCGCATTCAGGAAACCCTGATCGAACGCAAGGGCGCGGCGCCCGGATCCTCCTATGTCGCCAGTCTGTATGCGAAGGGCACCGACACCATGTGCAAGAAAGTGGCCGAAGAGGCTGCCGAAGTCATCATGGCGGCGAAGGACGGCGACCGGCTGCATCTGGTGCGCGAAACCTGCGACCTGTGGTTTCACAGCCTCGTGCTGCTGACCCATTTTGACATCGGCGTCGATGACATCATGGTCGAATTCCGCCGTCGCGAGGGGATTTCCGGGATTGACGAGAAAGCTAGCCGGGGGAAGTGAAATGAGCGACTGCATTTTCTGCAAGATCGTGCGCGGGGAGATTCCCTGCAAGAAAGTTTACGAAGATGACGATATCTTTGCCTTTCACGATATCAATCCGCTGACCCCGGTGCATTTCATGGTCATTCCGAAACAGCACATCGCTTCGCTGGCCGAGGCCGATGCCAGTCATGCGGCCGTGCTGGGCAAGCTGTTCGCCAAACTGGGCGAACTGGCGAAAAGTCAGGGGCTGACGGATGGCTTTCGCACCATCATCAACACCGGTCGGGTCGGGCGGCAGGAGGTGTATCATCTCCACGTCCATATCGTTGGCGGGCCCGAGCAACTCGGCCCCATGTTGCCGCGCAAATAAATTCTAGGAGATTCTGATGGGTGCATGGAGTATTTGGCATTGGCTGGTCGTGCTGGTCATCGTGATGCTGGTTTTCGGGACCAAGAAACTGCGCAATATCGGCCAGGATCTGGGTGGCGCGGTCAAGGATTTCAAAGACGGCATGAATACCGGCGCGGCGTCGGGCACGCCGCCCGCATCGACTACGGCGACCAAGCAGGTCGAGGGTCAGACGGGTAACACCGTCGAGGGCGAGGCTCGCAAGGAGCAGACAAAGTCCTGACGTCGCGCATTTACATGCCGTCCCGCCAGCGCCGACTTTCATAATTTTCCGACGTGTTCGATATCGGTTTCACCGAGTTGATGGTGATCGCCCTGGTCGGGTTGATCGTCATCGGACCCGAGCGCATGCCCAAGGTGGCGCGCACGGTCGGGCATCTGCTGGGACGCCTGCAACGCTATGTCGGTGACGTCAAGGCGGATATCAAACGCGAAATGCAGATCGAAGAACTGAAAAAGCTGCAATCCGAGATGTCGGCACAGGTGCACGACATGGAAAGCCAGGTTAATGAACAGATGAAAGCGACCGAGGCCTCGCTCAATCAGTCGATTCTGCCGTCGGCTGACACGACTTCAGCGACTGCCGATAGTGCGATTGCCGACACCCCGGCACCGGCGGAAACTGCCATCAGCCCACCCACCGACAGACCGCCCCCTGCCGCCTGATGGAAGCGCGCGAAGAAAGTTTTATTTCCCACCTGGTCGAATTGCGTGACCGGTTGATCCGCGTCCTGGTGGTGATGCTGGTGATTTTTCTCGGCCTCGTCCATTGGGCGCGGGACATTTACTCGCTGCTGGCGGCGCCCATGCTGGCTGCCTTGCCCGAGGGCGGTCACATGATCGCCACCGATGTGGTCGGCGCCTTTTTCGTGCCGATCAAGGTGACCATGATGGTTGCCTTTCTGATCGCGCTGCCCTATGTGCTGCATCAGGCCTGGTCCTTTGTCGCGCCGGGCCTCTACGCCCACGAGAAAAAACTCGCCGTGCCGCTGCTGTTTGCCAGTGTCGTGTTGTTCTTCATCGGCATGGCTTTCGCTTATTTCATCGTTTTTCCGACGGTGTTCACCTTCATCAACGCATTCGCTCCGGAAGGGGTGGCGGTGATGACGGATATCGAAAAATACCTTTCCTTCGTCCTGACGACCTTCATGGCTTTTGGCGTCACTTTCGAGGTGCCGGTGGTGGTGATCGTGTTGGTGCGGGTGGGCCTGGTGACGGTGGAGAAACTCAAGGAAATCCGCCCCTACTTCATTGTCGGCGCCTTCGTGGTCGGCGCCATCTTCACGCCGCCCGACGTGCTCTCGCAATTCATGCTGGCCGTGCCGATGTGGCTGCTCTACGAGCTGGGTATTCTCATGGCGCAACTGATCGGCAAATCCGACCGCGCCGCTGACGGCGCCTATCGGCCCGCCCCTCCCGACCTCCCCTCGCGGGGAGGTGACTGAGGCTCGCTACGCTCGTTCGTTACGGGGCGCTACGTGGTGATTTTGGCGCGGATTGCGGCTGGCGCCGCGTGCCGCCTTTCCTTGGGGCGGCCCGGCGGAAAGGCTACTTCGCCGGAACTAGCGCGGCGAGTTGGGTGGCTTGGGCCGCTTGCCGATGGTCACTGTCACTTCCTGCGGCTTGCCCGCGCGGTTCAGGCCGAAGCGCGCGGGTTCGCCCGGGGGCAGCGCGGCGATCAGGTCGAGCATGACCTGGGCGTCTTTCACCGGCTGGTTGCCGACCGTCAGCAGCACGTCGCCCGGCTTGATGCCGGCTTTGTCGGCCGGACTGCCGCGCATGACGCCCGCGATCAGGGCGCCCTGGCCCAGCTTGACGCCGAAGGATTCGGCCAGTTCTTGTGTCATGTCCTGCACCTCGACGCCGATCCAGCCGCGCGTTACCGAGCCGGTCTTGATGATCTGCTCCATCACACTTTTCGCCAGCGACACCGGAATGGCGAAGCCGATGCCCATCGAACCGCCGCTTTGCGAGTAGATGGCGGTGTTGATGCCGACCAGGCGACCGTTGCTGTCGACCAGGGCGCCGCCGGAATTGCCCGGATTGATGGCGGCATCGGTCTGGATGAAATTCTCGAAGGTGTTGATGCCCAGATGGGTGCGGCCCAGCGCCGAGACGATCCCCGAGGTGACCGTCTGACCGACGCCGAAAGGATTGCCGATGGCGAGCACCACGTCACCGATGCGCAGCGATTCCGCCGCGGCGAGCGTAATTGGCGCGAGCGGCGTGTCGGTGATGATTTTCAGGACGGCCAGATCGGATTCCGGGTCGGCGCCGACGATCTTGGCCTTGGTCTTGCGGCCATCGTGAAAGGCGACCTCGATCTCGTCGGCGGATTCGACGACGTGATTATTGGTCAGCACCAAGCCGTCGGCCGAAACAATCACGCCGCTGCCCAGGCCTGACTGGCGCTGGCTGTCTGGGCCGAAACGGTCGCCGAAAAAGTGACGGAACACCGGGTCGTTGATGAAGGGATGCTGCTGTCGCCGCACCTCCTGGCTGGTGAAGATATGCACCACCGCTGGCAGCGCCGCCTGGGCGGCGTCGGCGTAGGTGACCACCTTGCGCGAATCCCCGGCGGGCGTGGCCTGCTGGACGGCAATGACGGCCGGGCCATTCATTTCATGGGGGCGGGACGGTAGCCAGTCCGGCTTGAGCGTCTGGACGACAAACAGCGCGGCGACGCTGACCGTCACGGCCTGGGCAAAAATGAGCCACAATCTACGCATAAATGAACTTTGAAAAGGAGAGAAGGATGTTGCGCGACGAATTGGGCGCTTACATGGATGGTTTGCTGGAAACGGCGCGCTTCAAGGATTATTGCCCAAACGGGCTGCAAGTGGAAGGACGCGGCGAAGTGCGCCGCATCGTCTGCGGCGTTACCGCCAGTCAGGCGTTGATCGATGCGGCGCTGGAGCGTTCAGCCGATGCGATCCTGGTGCATCACGGCTGGTTCTGGAAGGGCGAGGATGGCCGGGTGACCGGTTTTCGCAAACGCCGCATGCAGGCCTTGCTGGCCGCTGACATCAACCTGTACGCCTATCACCTGCCGCTCGACGCGCATCCCGAACTGGGCAACAATGCGCAACTGGCGGCGCGTTTTGGCTGGACCGTCGAACGTCGCTTTGGCGAACATGAACTGGGCTGCCTCGCCGTCCTGCCAGCGCCGACTTTTGCGGGGGCGGTGGCCCGGGCGGCGGAACAGATTCTGGGTCGCGCGCCACTCCTGATCGGAGACGCCCAGCGGCCGGTGAGTCGCGTTGCCTGGTGCAGCGGTGGTGCACAAGATTGGTTCGAGGCGGCGATCAACGCCGGGGCCGATATGTTCATTTCCGGCGAAGCCGCAGAACAGACGACGCATCTGGCGCGCGAATGCGGGGTGCCCTATCTCGCGGCCGGACATCATGCCACCGAGCGCTATGGCGTGATGGCGCTGGGGAAGCACCTGGCCGAGCGCTTCGGCCTGGTATGCGATTATGTCGAGCTCGACAACCCGGTTTAAGGAAGATCAATGAAGATCCACGAATATCAAGGCAAGGAAATTTTGCGGAAGTTCGGCGTGAGTACCCCGCGCGGCATGCCGTGTTTTTCGGTCGATGAGGCGGTCAAGGCGGCCGAAACCTTGGGCGGCAATATCTGGGTGGTGAAGGCGCAGATCCATGCCGGCGGTCGCGGCAAGGGCGGCGGCGTCAAGCTCGCCAAATCGCTCGACGAGGTGCGTGCGCACGCGAACAGCATCCTCGGCATGCAGTTGAAAACCCACCAGACCGGCCCGGCGGGCCAGAAAGTGCGGCGCCTGCTGGTCGAGGATGGCGCCGCCATCCAGAAGGAATATTACGTCGCGGCGCTGACCGATCGCGCCACGCAGCAGGTCGCGATGATGGCCTCATCGGAAGGCGGCATGGACATCGAGGAGGTCGCGCATCAGACGCCCGAAAAGATCATCAAGGTCTTCGTCGATCCGCTCGTCGGCCTGACCGACGCCCAGGCCAAGCAACTCGCGGACGGCATCGGTGTGCCGGCCGCTTCGCAGGCCCAGGCCATCGACACCTTCAAGAAACTCTACACCTGCTACATGGAAACCGATGCCAGCCTGGCGGAAATCAACCCGCTGATTCTTGAAAACAACGGCAACATCAAGGCGCTAGACGCCAAGTTCAATTTCGACGCCAACGCGCTCTACCGCCAGCCAGAGATTGTTGCCTATCGTGATCTCGACGAGGAAGACGCCGACGAGATCGAGGCCTCCAAGTTCGACCTCGCCTACATCAGCCTCGACGGCAACATCGGCTGCCTGGTGAATGGCGCGGGGCTGGCGATGGCGACCATTGATACGATCAAGCTGTTCGGCGCCGAGCCGGCCAACTTCCTCCATGTCGGCGGCGGCGCGACGACCGAGAAGGTGACCGAGGCGTTCAAGATCATGCTGAAGAACCCGAAGGTCAAAGGTATTTTGGTCAACATTTTCGGCGGCATCATGAAGTGCGACACCATCGCTACCGGCGTGGTGGCGGCGGCCCGGGAGGTGCATCTGTCCGTGCCGCTGGTGGTGCGTATGCGCGGCACCAACGAGGACATCGGCAGGCAGATCCTCAAGGATTCGGGCCTGCCCATCATTTCCGCCAGCGACATGGCCGATGCGGCGCAGAAGATCGTCGCGGCCGTTTCAGGCAAGTAGGGGATACGAGCATGAGCATTCTGATCAATAAAGACACCCGGGTCGTCACCCAGGGCATTACTGGCAAGACCGGCCAGTTCCACACCAAGATGTGCAAGGAGTACGCCAATGGCGCGAACTGTTTCGTGGCCGGCGTGAACCCGAAGAAGCCCGGCGAATCCTACGAAGGCATCCCGATTTTCGCCTCCGTGAAGGAAGCAAAGCAGCAGACTGGCGTCAATGCTTCGGTCATCTATGTGCCGCCGCCCTTTGCCGCCGCGGCGATTTGGGAGGCGGTGGAGGCGGAATTGGATCTGGTCATTTGCATCACAGAGGGCATTCCGGCGCGGGACATGGTCGAGGTGAAGGAAAAGATGCGCAAGGCCGGCTCGAAAACCGTCCTGTGCGGGCCGAACTGCCCGGGCATCATTTCGCGGTACGAGATCAAGATCGGCATGTTGCCCGGACACATTCACATGAAGGGCCGCATCGGCGTGGTGTCGCGCTCGGGCACCCTGACCTACGAGGCTGTCGGGCAACTCTCCGATCTGGGGCTGGGCCAGTCGACGGCGGTGGGTATTGGCGGCGACCCAGTGAATGGGCTGAAGCACAAGGACGTGCTCGAACTGTTTATGAACGACCCGGACACCGACGCCGTCATCATGATCGGCGAGATCGGCGGCTCGGACGAGGAGGCTGCCGCAGAGTGGTATGCCAAGGAGTGCAAGAACAAGAAACCGGTCGTGGGTTTCATCGCAGGCGTCACCGCGCCGGCCGGCAAGCGTATGGGCCATGCCGGCGCCATCATTTCCGGCGGCAAGGGAACGGCGCAGGAGAAACTGGTGGTCATGGAAACTTGTGGCATCAGGACCACAAAGAACCCGGCCGAAATGGGCAAGCTGTTGAAGTCGGTGATCTAAGCTTCATATGCAACCACAACAGCGCCGCCTTTCGGGGCGGCGTTGTCGTTTGGCGGGGGCTGGCATAGGACGACGGACCAAACATGTGTAAAGATTTTCGCCCTATTTCCTGACAGAGAAATATTTGACTGTCTTCATGTTTGCCTGTAAGAATAGCTATT
>JAUXWU010000161.1 GCA_030680085.1 Rhodocyclaceae bacterium
GCTGCACATCACCGACCTGGCCTGGCGTCGCGTGCGTCATCCGTCCGAAGTGCTCAACGTCGGCGATGAAGTGACGGCAAAGATTCTCAAGTTCGACCAGGAAAAGAACCGCGTCAGCCTTGGCATGAAGCAGCTCGGCGAAGATCCGTGGGTGGGCATCGCCCGTCGTTACCCCGCCGGCACGCGCCTGTTCGGCAAGGTCACCAACCTGACCGACTATGGTTCATTCGTCGAGATCGAGCAGGGCATCGAAGGTCTGGTGCACGTCTCCGAAATGGATTGGACCAACAAGAACATTCACCCGTCCAAGGTCGTCCAGTTGGGCGACGAGGTCGAAGTGATGATTCTCGAAATCGACGAAGACCGTCGCCGCATCAGCCTGGGCATGAAGCAGTGCCAGCCGAATCCGTGGGATGACTTTGCCGCCAATCACAAGAAGGGCGACAAGGTGCGCGGCGCCATCAAATCGATTACCGACTTCGGCATCTTCATCGGTCTGCCCGGCGGCATCGACGGCCTGGTGCACCTGTCCGATCTGTCCTGGTCGGCCACTGGCGAAGAAGCCAAGCAGAACTTCAAGAAGGGCGACGAAGTCGAAGCTTTGGTGTTGTCCATCGATGTCGAGAAAGAGCGTATCTCCCTCGGCGTCAAGCAACTCGATGGCGACCCATTCACCAGTTTCATCGCGACCCATGACAAGAACAGCCTGATCAATGGCACGGTCAAGAGTGTCGATGCACGTGGTGCGGTGATTGATCTGGGTGGCGATATCGAAGGTTACCTGCGGGTTTCCGAGTTCTCGCGTGAGCGTATCGAAGACCTTAGTCAGCATCTGAAAGTGGGCGAAGCCGTCGAGGCCTTGATCATCAACGTCGATCGCAAGACCCGTTCGATCAACCTCTCGATCAAGGCCAAGGATCAGGCCGAGCAGAGCGAGGCGATGCAGAAACTGGCAACGGATTCCGCTTCCGCCGCGACGGGCACCACCAGTCTGGGTGCCCTGTTGAAAGCCAAGATGAACCAGCAGTAATCGGCACCGCAAAGCATCCATCATGACCAAGTCAGAGTTGATCGCTCGTCTGGCGGAGCGCTTTTCGCAACTGGTGGCGAAGGATGCCGATTTGTCCGTGAAAATGATTCTCGATGCGATGACCGAGGCCCTGGTCAAGGGTGATCGCATCGAGATTCGCGGCTTCGGCAGCTTTTCGCTGAATTATCGGCCGCCGCGCACCGGCCGCAATCCCAAATCGGGCGACAAGGTGCAGGTGCCGGCCAAATACGTGCCGCATTTCAAGGCCGGCAAGGAACTGCGTGAGCGCGTCGACCTGTACGTCAAGTAGTTGTCATAACCCATGACCGCGCTGTTCTGGTTCCTGCGGGGTGTGCTGTTCGTCATCCTGCTGGGACTGGCCATCAAGAACAGCGGTGATGTCGAGCTGCGTTTCTTTTTTGACGCAAGCTGGCAAACACCGCTGTCGCTGGCTTTATTGGGCGCGCTGGTGCTGGGGATTGTGCTGGGGCTGCTCGCACTGCTGCCGCAGTTGATTCGCCAACGGCGCAACCTGAGTGCACTGAAGCGAGAACTGGCGGAAAGCGGGAAACCGCCAGCGTCACCGCTGCCGACGAATAATATCGACCTGCCAACGATAGGCGTTTAAGCGTGGAAATCGAACTGTGGTGGTTTCTGGCGTTGCCGGTATTCTTTGTATTGGGCTGGCTCGCCGCGCGCATCGACATCAATCAACTGTTGCGCGAGTCGCGCGCGCTGCCGCGCTCGTATTTCACCGGGCTGAACTTCCTGCTCAACGAGCAGCCCGACCGCGCGATCGAGGCCTTCCTCGAAGCCGCCAAGATCGACCCTGAAACCATCGAATTGCACTTCGCGCTGGGCAGCCTGTTCCGCCGCCGCGGTGAGACCGACCGCGCTATCCGGGTACACAAGCATCTGATCGACCGTGACGCCTCGCAGAGTCAATTGACCGAGGAACAGCGCCTGCACGCCCTTTCCGAGCTGGGGCAGGACTATCTGAAAGCCGGACTGCTCGATCGCGCCGAAGAAATCTTCGACAAGCTGCGTGGCACCCTGCGCGACGAAGAGGCCTTGCGCAGCCTGCTCGAAATCTACCAACAGGAAAAGGAATGGGCCAAAGCCATCGCCATTGCCGAGGAAATGCCGGGCCACGCCGAGCATCTGTGGCAGAAGGAGATTGCCGAATTTCACTGTGAGCTGGCCAATTCGGATCTGCTCAATGGCCGACTCGAAATGGCGCGTCAGCGTTTGGACGCCGCGCTGGCCGCCAATCGCAAGTGCGTACGGGCAACGTTGATGCTGGGCGAACTGGAAATGAAAGTCGGCGCTGGCGAGACGGCGATCAAGATATGGCAAACCATCGAACAGCAGAACTCGGTCTTCCTGTCGCTGGCTGCCGAAAAAATGGTGGGCGCTTATCGTGAACTCGGTCGCGAAGCTGCCGGTACTGAACTGCTACGCGGCTATCTTGAACGCCATCCCTCCATTGACCTGCTCGATGCGGTGTTCCAGGCCGAATTGATCGCCAGCGGTCCCGAAGTGGCCTATGTGCTGGTGCGTGATGAATTGCGCCGCAACCCGACCCTGCTGGGACTCGACAAGCTGCTGGAAGCCCAGGTTCTGCTGGCGCCGCCGGAAAAGCGTGCCGACCTTGAACTGGTCAAGAACCTCATTCACAACCACACGCGACGTGTCGCGCGCTATCGTTGCGACGATTGCGGTTTCAAGGCGCGGCAGTTTCACTGGCGCTGTCCGGCTTGCGGCGGATGGGAAACTTTTCCGCCCAAACGCACTGAAGAGTTTGACCTGAATCCGTGAAACTGCCAGACACCCCAGATACCCGAGCCGCCCGCGTCCTCGTCGTTGGCGATGTGATGCTCGACCGTTACTGGTTTGGCGAAGTCTCGCGCATTTCTCCCGAGGCGCCGGTGCCGGTGGTCAAGGTCGAAAGAGTCGAAGAGCGCCCCGGCGGCGCGGCCAACGTCGCGCGCAACATCGCGGCGCTCGGTGCGCGGGCGAGCCTGCTTTCGGTGGTGGGCGCGGACGAAGCCGGGCAAACGCTCGCCCGGCTGCTGGCCGGTTCGTCCATCGACGCCAGCCTGCATGAAGACGCGCAGCTCAACACGACCGTGAAACTGCGGGTGCTCGGGCGGCAGCAGCAGTTATTGCGCATCGATTTCGAAAATGCCCCGGCGCACGAAGTGCTGCAAACCAAGCTGGCCGAATTCCAGCAACGGGTAGCCGCCTGCGATGTCGTGATTCTTTCCGATTACGGCAAGGGCGGGCTCACGCATATTGCCGAGATGATCCGGCTGGCACGGGAACATGGCAAGCCCGTGCTCGTCGACCCCAAGGGCGACGATTACGCGCGCTATGCCGGAGCCAGCATGATCACGCCGAATCGCGCCGAGTTGCGCGAAGTGGTGGGGCGCTGGACCAGCGAGGCCGATCTGACCGCCCGTGTCGACAAATTGCGCGCTGATCTGGGGCTTGCCGCATTGTTGCTGACCCGTTCGGAAGAAGGCATGAGCCTGTTCTCCGACGCGGGGGTCACCCACGAACCGGCCCAGGCGCGCGAGGTTTATGATGTCAGCGGTGCCGGCGATACCGTCATCGCCACGCTGGCCGTCATGCTGGCCTGCGGTCAGTCCATGGCGGAGGGGATGCGCTGGGCCAACCGGGCGGCGAGCGTGGTGGTCGGCAAGTTGGGCACCGCGACTTGCTCGCTGGCGGAACTTGAGGAATAAGGGAAGAACATGGGCTCGTATTACATCGTTACCGGCGCTTGCGGATTTATCGGCGCCAATATCGTCCGCGCACTTAACGATCGCGGCATCGACAAGGTCATCGCCGTCGACAATCTCAAAAAGGCCGACAAGTTCAAGAATCTGGTCGACTGCGAGATTGCCGACTATCTCGACAAGCACGAATTCATCGACATGCTGCATGACGGCCAGTTTGACGGCGCGGTCGATGCGATCTTCCACGAGGGCGCCTGCTCCGACACCATGGAAACCGACGGCCATTACATGATGGAGAACAATTACCGTTATTCCATCGGGCTGCTGGACTTCTGCCTCGACCACGAGGTGCCTTTCCTCTACGCCTCCAGCGCCTCGGTCTATGGCGGCGGGCGCATCTTCCAGGAGTCGCGCGCGCACGAGGGGCCGCTCAACGTCTATGGCTATTCGAAGTTCCTCTTCGATCAGATCGTGCGTCGCCGCATCGGCCCGGCCGCGAACTGCACCGATTCGCAGGTGGTTGGCTTCCGCTATTTCAATGTCTATGGTCCGCGCGAGCAGCACAAGGGGCGCATGGCCTCGGTGGCCTTCCACCATTTCAACCAGTATCGCGCCACCGGCAAGGTCAAGCTGTTCGAAGGCTGCGACGGCTATGCCAATGGCGAGCAAAGCCGCGATTTCGTCTATGTCGATGACGTGGTCAAGGTGAACATGTATTTCCTCGACCAGCCGAAAAAGTCCGGCATCTTCAACCTCGGCACCGGCCGGGCGCAGCCGTTCAACGACATCGCGCATTCGACTGTCAACGCCTGCCGCGCGCTCGAAGGCAAGCCGGCGCTTTCTCTGCAGGACATGATCGCGCAGGGCATTGTCGAGTATGTCGATTTCCCCGAGGCGCTAAAGGGCAAGTATCAGAGTTTCACCCAGGCCGATATTTCCGCGTTGCGGGCGGCTGGTTATGGCGATGCGTTTGCCACGGTGGAGCAGGGCGTGACGAACTATGTGGAGCACTTGTCCAGATGAACGCCAACACGCTCGACGACTTCGTCGGCAATACCCCGCTGGTGCGCCTGCAGCGCCTGCCGGGTGAGGACAACGCCCGGCGCAACAATGTGCTTCTCGCCAAGCTCGAAGGCAACAATCCGGCCGGTTCGGTCAAGGATCGACCGGCGCTGTCGATGATCCGCTACGCCGAGGAGCGCGGCGAGATCAAGCCGGGCGATACGCTGATCGAGGCCACCTCGGGCAATACTGGCATTGCGCTGGCGATGGTGGCGGCGATGCGCGGTTACAAGATGGTGCTGGTGATGCCGGAAAATCAGAGCGTCGAACGGCGGCAGAGCATGAAGGCCTATGGCGCCGAACTGGTGCTGACGTCCAAGGCCGGCAGCATGGAAGGCGCGCGCGACCTGGCTGACCAGATGGCGCGTGAAGGCCGTGGCGTCGTGCTCGACCAGTTCGCCAACCCGGACAATCCGCGCGCCCACTACGAGGGCACCGGCCCGGAAATCTGGCGCGATACGGATGGCCGGATCACTCATTTCATCTCCAGCATGGGCACCACTGGCACGATCATGGGCTGCTCGCGCTACTTCAAGGAAATGAATCCGGCGATCCAGATCGTCGGTTGCCAGCCCGAGCCCGGCGCGCAGATTCCCGGCATCCGCAAATGGCCGACCGAGTATCTGCCGAAAATTTGCGACTTCTCGCGCGTCGACCGGCTTGAATCGGTGGGCCAGCAGGATGCCGAGGAGATGACGCGGCGGCTGGCGACGGAGGAGGGGATTTTTTCCGGCATCTCCTCGGGCGGGGCGCTGGTGGTGGCCTTGCGGATTGCCGCCGAGGTCGAGAATGCGGTCATCGTCAGCATCGTTTGTGACCGTGGCGACCGCTATCTGTCAACGGGTGTTTTCCCGGCATGATTCCCGCAGCATGATCCCTATTCTGACCTTTGACATCGAGACGATTCCCGATATTGCGGGATTGCGGCGTTTGCATGAACTGCCGGATGCGCTGATTGACGCCGAGGTCGCCGAGTTTGCCTTCCAGAAACAGCGTGCGAAGAACGGCAGCGACTTCCTGCCCTTGCATCTGCAACGGGTCGTCGTCATTTCCTGCGCGCTGCGGAACGACGAAGGTTTCAAGGTCTGGTCGCTGGCCGAGCCAAAATCGGGTGAGGGCGAGATCATCCAGCGCTTCTTCGAAGGCATTGCCAAATACACGCCCAATCTGGTGTCATGGAATGGCGGCGGCTTCGATCTGCCGGTACTGCACTATCGCGGCCTGATCCACGGTGTGACGGCGGTGCGTTACTGGGACATGGGCGAGGATGATCGTGACTTCAAGTGGAACAACTACATCAGTCGCTACCACGCGCGCCATCTCGACCTGATGGATTTGCTGGCGATGTACCAGCCGCGTGCCAATGCGCCGCTCGATCAACTGGTGAAGTTGATGGGACTGCCGGGCAAGCTGGGCATGGAGGGCGGCGCGGTCTGGGGCGCCTGGCTGGATGGCAAGATCGACGCCATCCGCGACTACTGCGAGACCGATGTCATCAATACCTATCTGGTCTATCTGCGCTTCCAGAAGATGCGCGGCAATTTAACCGCGGCGGCGCACGATAGCGAAGTGGCGGTGGTGCGTGAGCAACTCGGCGCGCTGGATCTGCCGCACTGGCGGGAATTTATTGCCGCCTGGGATCAGGCTCGCGGCTGATTGCGGTTTCCAGCAGCGCCAGAAAATCCTTTTCATCCCTGATTTGCGCGACTTCGGCCGAGGTCACGGTATAGCCATGCGGCCGGGCAATCGCTTCGTAGCGCGGGATGCGCGCGTGAAACAGGTGAGGAAATACCCAGCGTGAAAAGTCATCCGGAGTGGCGGCGTTGATGTCGGCCAGTTGCCGTTCGGTGAGATAGTGCGGAAGGTGCTCGGCCAGAAATGCCGGGCGGTAATACATCGGCTTGGGGTCGGACTGGGCGCGGCGGATGAGTTCGGCTTCTTCTTCGGCCGTGGTGACCTGGATGTAGAGGATCAGCGTGTGTTCGACCAGGAGGTCGATGACCGCTGGGTCTTCGAGTTCGCACAGGCTGCCGCCGACATCGTTGACGAAATGGGCGTAACCGTAGATGTCTTGCGCTTTCCTGACGAATTCGGGCACATCGCGCATGGCGGCGATCTCGCCTTCGCGGTACATCGCCTGGCGACGACTGAATTCGTCGAAGGGAATGCCGCCTTGCGCCGGGTCGCCGAGCTTGCCGACGAAGGACAGCACCGGGCCGAGATCGTCCACCTTGATGTTGTTTTTGATGTCGATCCAGTCGCGCCGCAGCAGATCGCGCAGAAAGGGCACCTGCATGGCCTGCTGCTTGATGAGATCGAGAATCGGCTCGTCGAGATAGCGCTTGCCGATGCGGAAGTCGGCCGAGTAATGAAACCAGTCGTGGCGGCGCAGCAGCGACGACAGCCAGGTCTTGCCGACCCCCGACATGCCGAGCAGGGTGATCTTTTTGTGCGGCCAGGCGCGGAAGGATTTGACGTCCAGTTTCATGGTTGTGCTGGTTGACGTGCGGCGTGGACCGCGGTCACGAGTTCGGTGAAACTGCTGAAACCGGCCCAGTTTTCCAAGGGCAGCGGCAGCTTGCGCTGCCAGTTGGGATGCTGGTGTTCGAGCGTGCCGGGCAGGTTGGGTTGCTCCATCACGCCAAAGATGTCCTCGGGTTGCACCACCATGATTTGCGCCGGGCTGCGCGCCAGGTAAGCGTGAATCGCCGTGACGACCGCGGCGGAAAGTTCCGGCAGTGTCGCCGGTTGCTTGGCTGTGTCCTCTGGCAGCAGGTTTTCCTGTTCGAGCGCCCAGAGCAGGCGGCCACGATCCCAGTCGCGTTCGGTAATCAGGCGCTGGCGCATTTCCTCGCTGGGGAAGAGGTGCAGGGCGGCGCGAATTTCAAGGTCTTCGCCATGCCAGAAACCGCGCAAGGTCGGCAGATCGTGCGTGCCGGCGGCAACCAGGGCTTGCCGTGGCACGTCGGCCGGCAGGCGGAAATTGCCGTCCGGGTAGCGTTCGAAGATCAGCGGGTGGTAGGAGAGCACGCCGCATTCGGCCAGGCGCGGCCGGAAGCCGTCGGGCACCGTGCCGAGGTCTTCGCCGATCACCAGGCACTGGTTGCGCTGGCTCTCCAGCGCGACTAGCCCCAGGATGTCCTCGAAGGGATAGTGCACATAGGCGCCTTCAGTGGCGGGAATGTCCGCCGGCACCCAGAACATGCGCAAGAGCCCCATCACATGGTCGATGCGCAGGGCGCCGGCGTGTTTCATGTTGGCGCGCAGGATGTCGATGAAGGGTGCGTAAGCCACTTCACGCAGGCGGTGCGGCACAAAGGGCGGCAGGCCCCAGTCCTGGCCCATCAGATTGATTTCATCCGGTGGCGCGCCGGCATGGGCATCGGCGGCAAAGACTTCCTGCCAGCGCCAGATTTCGGCGCCGCCAGGATTGGCGCCGACGGCAAGATCGAGATAGAGACCAATCGCCATGCCCACTTGTTGTGCGCGTTCGGCAACGGCGGCCAATTGCAGATCGGCGATCCATTGCAGCCAGGCGTGCCAGGTGACGGCGGTGGCGTGTTCGTGTGCGAAGGCGGCGACAGCGGGCGAGTCGGGATCGCGATATTCCACTGGCCAGGCCGGCCAGCCCCAGATGTTTTTGTCGGCGGCGCGAAAGTGCGTCTGCAAGGCCTCATAGCGCACAAAGCTTTCCAGCGCCTCGCCCTGTGTCCTTCGCCAGACGGCGAAGGCCGCGCTGCGTTCATTCGCGTTGGCAAGAAAATGCGCGAAGAGGATTTCCAGAATCTCGAACTTGGCGCGGGACACCTGGACGTAGTCAACCATTTCAGTTTCGCGCAAGCTTTGCAGCTGTTTCTGAAAGTCGGCGCTGGCGAGACGGCGTTGGGCCGCTGTGCACAGAGCCAGTTCCGGCACAGTCTCGATGTCGATATACAGCGGGTTCAGGAAGCCGCGATGCGAGGGGCTGTAGGGACTGATGTGCGCCGGGTTGTCGGGGAACAGGGCATGCAGCGGATTGATGCCGACGATGTCGCCGCCAGCGGCAGCCGTCAGTTCAACCAGGCGCAGCAGATCGGTAAAGTCGCCGATGCCCCAGTTGCGCCGCGAACGCACACCGTAAAGCTGTAGCGTCAGGCCCCAGATGCGACCGCCATCGCGGATCGCCGCCGGCTGGTAGCAGCATTGCGGCGTGTCCGGTAACGGTTCGCAGTCCGGTTGCGTGGACGCGAACTCGGCGAGCAGGCCGAGCGGATCGTCGGCCACCCGGTCGGGCGCAAAGTGCATGGCGGTGAGCAGCGCCTGGCGAGTGTAGGTCGACGTTGCATGATGGCCGCCCCAGATGTCGTGGTAGGCGTCGGCGATGCCGCAACGGTTGGCGAGCGTTTTCAGGTCGTCGGTCATGCCAGGCTTTTCGTGGGTGCCGCAAGATTGTGCTGGCGCAACAGGGCGAGTGTACGACCTTCCAGCGGATAGGTGTCGCCACCGGTGTAGTTGCCGTCGACGTCCAGTCCGGCATGGTAGTGGGTGTCGAGGGTGGATTGCCAGACATAGCCTTCACCCAGCCTGGGCAAGCGAAAATCGATGCGTTCGTGATGGGCGTTGAACAACAGAATGAAGTTGTCATCGTGGATCGGCCGGCCGCACTGATCGACTTCACCGAGCAATTCACCCGACAGATAGACGCCCAGGCTGCGGGCGAAGTCATGCGCCCATTCTTGGTCGCTCATTTCGCTGCCATTGGGTTTGAGCCAGTGGATGTCCTTGTTTCCAGAACCATGAATAGTCTGGCCCAGGAAGAAGTTGCGGCGATGGAACACCGGATGGGCGCGGCGCAGATGAATCAGGCGCGCAACAAAATCCTGGAGCTCGCGGTCAGCATCGGTCAGCGACCAATCGACCCAATTGACAGCATTATCCTGGCAGTAGGCGTTGTTGTTGCCCTGTTGCGTCCGGCCCATTTCGTCGCCAGCCAGCAGCATTGGCACGCCTTGCGAAAAAAACAGCGTGGCCAGCAGATTGCGTTTCTGGCGGGCGCGCAGGGCGATGATTTCCGGCTGGTCGGTGGCGCCTTCGACGCCGCAGTTCCACGACAGGTTGTTGTCGGTGCCGTCCCTGTTGTCCTCGCCATTGGCCTGGTTGTGCTTGTGGTTGTAACTGACCAGGTCGTGCAGGGTGAAGCCGTCATGGGCGGTGATGTAATTGATGCTGGCATGCGGACGGCGGCCATTGTGGGCGTAGAGATCGCTCGAACCGGTCAGCCGCCGGGCGAATTCGCCGATCAGGCCGCCATCGCCGCGCCAGTAGGCGCGCATGCAATCCCGATAACGGTCGTTCCACTCGGCCCAGCCGACCGGGAAATTGCCGACCTGATAGCCGCCCTCGCCCAGATCCCACGGTTCGGCGATCAGTTTGACCTGCGAGAGAACCGGGTCCTGGTGCAGGTTGTCGAAGAAGGCGCCGAGGCGGTCGACATCATGCAGTTCGCGGGCCAGCGCCGAGGCCAGGTCGAAACGGAAACCATCGACGTGCATTTCCTGCACCCCGTAGCGCAGCGAATCCATGACGAGCTGAAGAACGCAGGGATGCTGGAGATTGAGCGTGTTGCCGCAGCCCGTGTAATCCATGTAATGGCTCAGGTTGTCAGGCATTAGCCGGTAATAGGCGGCATTGTCGATGCCCCTGAAGCTGAGTGTGGGGCCGAGATGATTGCCCTCGGCGGTGTGGTTGTAGACCACGTCGAGGATCACCTCGATGCCCGCCGAATGCAGCGTCTTGACCATGGTCTTGAATTCTTTGGTCGAGCCGCTGGACGCGTAGCGCTGGTCGGGGGCGAAGAAGTTGATGGAGTTGTAGCCCCAGAAATTGCGCCGCCCCTGATCGACCAGGTGGCGGTCGTCGATAAAGGCATGGATCGGCATCAGTTCGACCGAGGTGACGCCGAGGCGCTTCAGGTGTTCGATGACCGGCACGGAGGCCAGGCCGGCATAGGTGCCGCGCAGAGCAGGGGGGACGTCCGGGTGATTCTTGGTGAAGCCGCCCACATGCAGTTCGTAAATCACCATCGCGTGCCAGGGAATGTTGGGCGAGCGGTCATTGCCCCAGGCAAACGCCGGGTCGGTCACGCGGCACTTGGGCATGTCGGCGGCGTTGTCGCGGCGATCCGGCGAAAGATCGTCTGCGGTGGCGTGGCGATAGCCGAAATGGGCGTCGTTCCAGTTGAGCGAGCCGACGATGTCGCGGGAATAAGGATCGAGCAACAGCTTGTGGGGGTTGAAACGGTGCCCGCGCGCCGGGTCATAGGGGCCATGCACCCGATAGCCGTAAAGCAGACCGGGACGTGCCTCGGGCAGATAACAATGCCAGACTAGGTCGGTCTGTTCGCGCAAGGGGATGCGCTGCACCTCGTGCTGGCCGCTCGGGTCAAACAGGCAAAGTTCAACCTTCTCGGCATGTTCGGAAAACAGGGCGAAGTTGACGCCTTCGCCATCCCAGATGGCGCCGCGCGGGTAGGGTGCGCCAGGCCAGACGGCACTTATTTTTAATGGAGAGCTCAAAGGAAACGCTTCAGAATTTTCTGGCTGTGCAGATCCAGCGCCAGGCGGTCGCGAATCAGAAAATGCACACCCTGGCTGTCGGCGATCAAGAGGACGCCGGTGGCGCGCAGGCGACGGATATCGTCTTCGCTCTTGAGGATGAGCGAGGTGGCGCCGCGATCGGTGACGACCTGCCAGGTGCTGGGCGTGGCATAGCTGGAAACCGCGACAATGCGGCGGATTTCGGGAATGAACTCGCGCTGGGCGAGTTCCTCGACAATCAGGTCGCGGCTGTCTGGCGGCAGACTGTCCAGGCTTTCGATCCATTGCAATTCCTTGCCTTCGGCGGACATCAAAGCAAGCCCATGGTCGGGTGCGGAAAGGCCGAAGGCGCGCACCGGCACGACGTTCTCGTGTGCCGTGCCGTCAGCGCCGACAAATACCAGCCGGCCGAAACTGTTGCGTGCGAGTTTCATGCCGTGGAGCCGATCTCGCCCAGTGCCGGCGGTGCGTCGAACTGCTTGGTCTGCGCCATGTAAAGTCGCCAGTAATGGCCTCCGCGCGCCATCAGGTCGTCGTGGTTGCCGATTTCGACAATCCTGCCGCGATCCATCACCACCAGCCGATCAGCGCGGCGCAAGGTGGACAAACGATGAGCAATCGCAATCGTTGTTCGGCCCTTGATCAGGTTGTTCAATGCGCTTTGAATCTCGAATTCGGTTTCGGTATCGACGGCCGAGGTGGCTTCGTCAAGAATGAGAATGCGCGGGTCGATAATGAGTGCGCGGGCGATCGAGATGCGCTGGCGTTCGCCGCCCGACAGCGACTGACCGCGTTCGCCGACCAGCGAATCGTAACCGTGCTGCTGGCGCAGGATGAATTCGTGGGCATGGGCGGCACGGGCGGCGGCGACAATCTCTGCCCGGGTGGCCTCCGGCTTGCCGTAGGCGATGTTTTCGGCGATGGTGCCGAAAAAGAGGAAAGGCTCCTGCAGCACCAGGCCGATATTGCGGCGGTAGTCGGCGATCTTCACGCTGCGCAGGTCGATGCCTTCAACCCGAATAGCGCCGGTCGTGACATCGTAGAAACGACAGATCAGGTTAACCAGCGTGCTCTTGCCCGAACCGCTGTGACCGACCAGCCCGATCATTTCGCCCGGTGCAATGGCCAGGTCGATGCCGTGCAGCACGGCGCGATTGCCATAACGGAAGCTCACATTGTCGATCTTGATGCCCCCCTTGAGCGGCGGCAGGGCAACCGGATTGACCGGTTCGGGAACGCTGGAGACATGGTCCAGAATGTCGAAAATGCGCTTGGCGCCGGCGGCGGCCTTTTGTGTCACGGAGATGATGCGGCTCATCGAATCGAGCCGGGTGTAAAAGCGGCTGATGTAGGCGAGGAAGGCGATCAGCACGCCCACGGTGATCTGGTCCTTTGATACCAGCCAGATGCCGCAGGCCCAGACGACGAGAATGCCGATTTCGGTGAGCAGGCCGACGGTGGGAGCGAACAGTGACCAGATGCGGTTCAGGCGGTCGTTCACTTCCAGATTGTGTTTGTTGGCCTCACGGAAGCGTTGCGCCTCGCGCGCTTCCTGGGCAAACGCCTTGACGACGCGGACGCCGGGAATGGTGTCGGCCAGCACGCTGGTGACTTCTGCCCAGACACGGTCTATCTGCTCGAAGCCAGTGCGCAATCTATCCCGGACAATGTGAATCATCCAGGCGATGATCGGCAGGGGGATCAAGGTCACCAGTGCAAGCCATGGGTTGATCGAGAACAGGATGACGGACGTCATCACGATCATCAGCACATCGGTGGCGAAGTCGAGCAGATGTAGCGACAGAAAGACGTTGATGCGGTCGGTTTCCGAACCGATGCGCGCGAGCAGGTCGCCGGTGCGCTTGCCGCCGAAGTATTCGTGGCTGAGTTTCAATAAATGCTCATACGTCGTGGTGCGCAGGTCGGCGCCGATGCGCTCGGAAACCAGCGCCAGAATGTAGGTGCGCGCCCAGTTCAGCGCCCAGGCCAGCGTGGCCGAACCCAGCAGGCCGCCGAGCAGCCAGGCCACCTTGTCCGGATCGATGGGCGTGCCGTTCTGATAGGGAATCAGCACGTCGTCCATCAGCGGCATGGTTAGGTAGGGCGGCACCAGCGTGGCGGCGGTCGCGGCAAGCGTCAGCAGAAACCCGGCGAGGAGCCGCCATTGGTAGGGCTTGGCGAAACGCCAGATGCGCAGCAGCGTCCAGGTCGACGGAGGGGTGTGCAGTTCGCGGACGCAGTTGGGGCAATCTTCTTCGTCAGGCTGAAGCTGCATCTGGCAAATCGGACAGATGGCGACGGGCGCGGGTGGTGGCGGCCGTCCGCTCGCGACGCTGTCCCTCTGGCGCACGAATTCGCGCTCAAAGCGCAGCGCGGCGGGGCTCTTGCCCAGCGTGTAGCGCCAGCGGGCCAGCCGGCCTTGCGTATCTTCGAGTTCCAGCGTGCCAACGCCGGCGTGGTCGTGGTGGACCAGCCTGACTGCCGCCGTCAGCGGCCAGGATATGTAGTCTTCAGTAAAGGCGACCAGGCGAAGGTTGGTCAGCGCGACCAGGCCGGGACGAAAGTCGAGGCGATCATCGAGGTCGATTTCCAGCCAGGCGATCAGTTGTTCGCCGGATTCAAGCCTGGCGGGCAACTGGCCGCGCCAGGCTTCGGGTAAAGTATCGGGTGCAGTCACAGCGCAAGAAGTAAATGTAGCGGCTTGAATGATAAAGCTTGCCGTCTCGCCAGCGCCGACTTTTATTTTTTCTGAAAATGTCAGCTTTCGGAGGCTTTGCGAGTTATCCGTCCGAGAGCGCAATAAGACGACAGACAACATAACGAAATGAAATCCATCGAATTCCTCAAAATAGTGCATTTGCGCGGCCCCAACATGTGGACCTATCGGCCGGTGCTGGAGGCCTGGGTCGACATCGGTGAGCTGGAGGATTGCCCTTCCAACACCCTGCCCGGCTTCAACGGACGCCTGATGGCCTGGTTGCCGACACTGCACGCGCACCGCTGCAGCTATGGCGAGCCGGGGGGCTTCCTCAAGCGCCTCGAAGAAGGCACCTGGCCGGCGCACATTCTCGAACACGTCACCCTCGAACTACAAAATCTGGCGGGGTTGCCCGGCGGTTTTGGTCGCGCCCGCGGCATGACGCAGCCTGGCCACTACAAGGTGGTCGTGCGCGCCTGGCACGAGGAAGTGACGCGCACGGCGCTTTACGCCGCGCGCGATCTGGTCATGGCGGCCATCGAAGACCAGCCCTTTGATGTCGTTGGTACCATCAAGCAACTGCACGAAATGGCCGACCGTCTGATGCTCGGTCCCAGCACCGCTTGCATCGTCGAGGCGGCCGGTGACAAGTCACGGCGCATTCCGCATATCCGTCTCAATGACGGCAATCTGGTGCAGCTCGGCTATGGAGCTAGAAGTCGCCGCATCTGGACGGCCGAAACTGACCGTACCAGCGCCATTGCCGAAACCATCGCCAGCGACAAGGATCTGACCAAAAGCCTGCTGGCGCCCTGTGGCGTGCCGGTCCCCGAGGGGCGCATGGTCGACAGTCCCAGCGATGCCTGGGAAGCCGCTCAGGAGATCGGCCTGCCGGTGGTGGTGAAGCCGGACGACGCCAATCATGGCCGCGGCGTCTCGCTCGATTTGATGACCCAGGCCGAGGTCGAGGCCGCCTTCCCGATTGCCGATGCCCAGGGTGGCGGCGTGATGGTCGAGCGCTTCGTGCGCGGCGAGGAACACCGCCTGCTCGTGGTGAACAACAAGCTGGTTGCGGCGGCGCGCGGCGAGCGCATTTTTGTCACGGGCGATGGCCAGGCGACGATCCGCGAGTTGATCGACACCCAGTTGAACACCGACCCGCGGCGTGGCGAAGCCGAGGAATTTCCGCTCGAAACGATTGTTCTGGAAAACGAACCGCTGATCCAGCAGCTGCTCAGGCGCCAGAAGATGGACGCCGACTCGGTGCCCATGGCCGGTCAGCAGGTATTGATCCAGCAAAACGGCAACTGCGCCATCGACGTTACCGACCTGGTGCATCCCGATAACGCAAGAATCGCCTGTCTCGCGGCGCGCATCGTCGGTCTGGACATCGCCGGCATCGATCTGGTGGCCGAGGATATTTCGCGCCCGCTTGCCGAGCAGGGCGGTGCCATTGTCGAGGTGAACGCCGGCCCCGGCCTGTTGATGCATCTCAAGCCAGCCCAGGGTCAGCCACGGCCGGTCGGCGCGGCGATTGCCGATCATCTTTTCCCTGATGGTGACAATGGTCGCATTCCGGTCATCGGCATCACCGGAAGCCGCGATACCACGGCGGTTGCGCAGATCGTCGCGCGTTTGCTGCAACTCGATGGCCGGCGCACCGGGCTGGCTTCCGCGGCCGGTCTCTTCCTTGGCCACCGCAAGGTGCAAAACGGCGACTGCACGCAACGGGAGCCGGGCGAACGCTTGCTGATCAATCGCACCCTCGATGCCGTGGTGATTGAAAATCCAGCGGCTGTCATGGCCAGCGAAGGCCTGGCCTATGACCGTTGCCAGGTTGGCGTCATCACCGCCATCGACAACGCTGCCTTGCTGCCCGAGCATGGCATCGACACCGCCGAATTGCTGTTCAAGGTATTTCGCACCCAGATCGACGTGGTGCTGCCCGGCGCAATGGGTGGAGTGGCCGTGTTGAATGCCGACGACCCGACGGTGGCCTCGATGGCTGAACTCTGCGACGGCGAGGTGATCCTGTTTGGCACCGATGCGGCGCTGCCCGTCATTGTCGAACATCGCAGCCAGGGCGGTCACGCCCTGCTGACGCGCGACGGTCGCATCATGCTGGCAGCCGGCGCGCACGAGGCGCCGCTGATTGAACTGGCTGCCGTACCGCTACTGAACGAATCCGCTGAACATCTGGCCGGTATTCTCGGCGCCATCGGCGCCGGTTGGGCGCTTGGGCTGTCCCCGGAAATTCTTCGTGCCGGCATCGAGACCTATCATTTCCCCGGCGCTGATGCTGACGCCGACACCGCGACTGACTGATTCTTACATCATGGAAATCTCACGTATCCGGGCCCTGCGCGGCCCCAACCTCTGGAGCCGGCACACCGCGATTCAGGCGCTGGTGCTCTGCCGCGACACCGAAAATGCCTTGAGCCGCATGCCGGGCTTCGAGGCGCGCATTCGCGCCCGCTTTCCGCACATCGGCGCGATGCGGCCGATCGGTTATGAAGGCGACATTTCGGTTGCCCATGCCATGCAGTTCGCCGCGCTCAACCTGCAGGCGCAGGCCGGTTGTCCGGTGACCTTCAGCCGCAGCGCGCCGACCATCGAGCCCAATCTGTATCAGGTCGTGGTCGAATACACCGAAGAAGCGGTCGGCCGCCGCGCCTTCGCCCTGGCCGAGGAACTGTGCCGCTCCGCCGAGAACGACACCCCCTTCGACATTGATGTGGCACTGGCCGAGTTGCGCGAACTCGACGAGGACGAGCGTCTCGGGCCGTCGACCGGTTCCATTGTCAATGCCGCCCTGGCGCGCGGCATCCCGTGTCGCCGGCTGACTTCCGGCAGCCTGGTGCAAATGGGCTGGGGCAGCAAGCAGCGGCGCATCCAGGCTGCCGAAATCGACAGCACCTCGGCCATCGCCGAAGCGATTGCCCAGGACAAGGACCTCACCAAACAGTTGCTGCATGCCGCCGGCGTGCCGGTGCCGATTGGCCGCATCGTGAACGATGCCAGCGAAGCCTGGCGGGTCGCCAATGAAATTGGCCTGCCGGTGGTGGTGAAGCCGAAGGACGGCAACCAGGGCAAGGGCATCACCGTCAATGTATCGAGCAAGGACCAGATCGAAATCGCCTTCGCGGCGGCGCGCGCCGTGCGTGACGACGTCATGGTCGAGCGTTTCATCACCGGCCACGATTTCCGCCTGCTCGTCGTCGGCGACAAACTGGTTGCGGCAGCGCGGCGCGACCCGCCGCATGTCATCGGCGATGGCCAGCACACGGTGCGCGAACTGGTCGACACCGTCAACAGCGACCCGCGCCGCAGTGTCGGCCATGCGACCTCATTGACGAAAATTCGCTTCGACGACATTGCCCGCGCCTGTCTGGCGGTGCAAGGCTATTCCGCCGAGTCGACGCCGGGGAAGGGCGCGCGCGTCGTCCTGCGCAATAACGCCAATTTATCGACCGGCGGCGCGGCGACCGATGTCACGGACGACGTGCACCCGGATGTTGCCGCCTGCGCGGTGACAGCCGCCCAGATGATCGGGCTGGACATCTGCGGCGTCGATTTTGTCTGCGAAAACATCAGTCGCTCGCTGGACGAGCAGGGCGGCGGCATCGTCGAGGCGAATGCCGCACCCGGTCTGCGCATGCATCTCACCCCCTCTTTTGGCAAAGGGCGTGATGTCGGCGCGGCGGTCATCGAGGCGATGTTTCCGGTCGGTGATGATGGCCGCATTCCCGTCGTCGCCGTGACCGGCACCAATGGCAAGACCACCACGGTGCGCCTGATCGCCCACCTGATCGCCCAGACCGGCAAGCGCCTGGGGCTCACCGCCACCGATGGCGTGTATGTGCACGGCCGACGCATCGACACCGGCGATTGCAGCGGGCCGAAGAGTGCGCGAAACGTGCTGCTGCACCCCGAGGTCGACGCGGCGGTGCTGGAAACCGCGCGCGGCGGCCTGTTACGCGAAGGACTGGGCTTTGATCGCTGCGATGTTGCGGTCGTTACCAACATCGGCAAAGGTGACCACCTCGGCCTCAACTACATCAACACGGTCGAGGATATCGCCGTGGTCAAGCGCGTAATCGTGCAAAACGTCGCCCCACGGGGCTTCGCGGTGCTCAACGCGGCCGATCCGCACGTGGCGCGCATGGCCAAGGTTTGTCCCGGCAAGGTTATTTTCTTTGCAACCGATCCACATCATCCGGTGATGATGACGCACCGTGCCGAAGGCAAGCGCGCGCTTTACCGCGAAGGCGACGCGCTGGTCGCCGCCGAGGGAGCACTGGTCGAACGGATCGACTTGTCAGGCATCCCGCTCACGCGCAATGGCGCCATCGGTTTCCAGGTCGAAAACGCCATGGCCGCCATCGGCGCGGCCTGGGCGCTGGGACTGGACTGGAACACCATTCGCCTCGGGCTGGCAACCTTTGTCAGCGATGTCGGCACCGCCCCGGGACGTTTCAATGTCTTTGACTATCGCGGTGCGACCCTGGTTGCTGACTATGGTCACAACCCCGACGCCATTGCCGCGCTGACGCAGGCCGTCGCCGCCCTGCCGGCCAGGCAGCGCTGGGTGGTGATCAGCGGCGCCGGTGACCGGCGCGATGAAGACATTCGCGGCCAGACAGAAATTCTCGGCGATGCCTTTGACGGCGTCATCCTCTATGAAGATGCCTGCCAGCGTGGCCGTGCCGACGGCGAGGTGCTGAAACTGCTGCGCGACGGCTTGGCCAAGGCGACCCGCACCACCGCCATCGAAGAAATCAACGGCGAATTTCTCGCCATCGATACGGCGCTGGCCAAACTGCAACCCGGTGATCTGTGCCTGATCCTTGTTGATCAGGTAGAAGAGGCGCTGGCCCACATCAAGCAGCGCATCGCCGAGGGATAAGCAAAAGTCGGCGCTGGCGGGACGGCGCCAACTGGAAATCTACTTTGATGCGTGTAAGTATTACCATCTACTTGGTAGAGGTCTCCGGTGGCACCGTGAAACTCCGCTTTTTGAGTATGACAAAACCGTGGTCCCCATTTTTCCTTTTCGAGGAGTAACACAATGGAACACATGATCCAACTGCACATCGAGAAATTGCCAGAGAACGTCTACCTGGCCACCAGTGATGAGGTGCCGGGGTTGGTAGCCCAGGGCCGCACGATTCAGGAGACCATAGAGATTGCTCGCGATGTCGCCAAAAAGCTGATCGAGTCCAAGTCTGGCGTCGGCTTTGCCGCGCTGGCGCCGACACGCGAGGTCTTCGATTACCCGGTGATCGTGGCAAGCTGATGGGCCGTCTGGCGGGTTATCGCTATCGCGAAATCGTCAAGCGACTGAAGTCTCTCGGCTTTGAATTCGTTAGATGCTTACCACTCTGATTGACCTTTTCGCGCAGGCCAGTAAATGGTCGAATGACAACCAAGGTGTTGTCAGTATCAGCATTTTCGTTGTGACAATGGGCTTCGGTTGGGTCAGCGGCATCTTTTCGACGTTACGTCGTAAGCCAAAATTCAAAGTAAATCTTATCGAAGGCCCAACATTTTGTTGCTCATTCCATATTGGTAAAACGCGCTGCGAACACGAAGTACATCGCACAGGCATTGCGCTATATTTGGCGGTTGTAAACATAGGCTCCGCTGCGTCAAGCATCGTGAACATCTCGATTGGCTATCACTGGCACGTTCGCCGCTTCAGTCTAGCGTGGCTTCGATATTCAGTTGGTTGGTTCTGGCTCCACAAACAAGCGGCCTCGCTTACCGACTTTCAAGCAAAGATTGGCGACAACATCAAAGTATTTCCATTCCTCACGCAAGTGAACCACCTTGCACCAGTGAGTGCCGAGACTTTCCTTCAAGTCGGTCAGTCAACCAACGGTGTTGTGTATTTTGAGCAGTCAGACAGTTGGGGAGGTTGCTTTCCATCGGCTCGCGATGGGGTAGTTCGTGTCAAGGTCGCTATTGAGGATGCTTTCGGGAAAAAGCACTATGCGAAGTTCAGCATTCCATCGGTTACGATGGAATATGCTCGAACGTATAATCCATCCTTTGGTACTACTCTTTCGGAGTTACACGGTGAGACATTGCCATTTGACAAAAGCATCTAACGAATAAGGTTAGAT
>JAUXWU010000039.1 GCA_030680085.1 Rhodocyclaceae bacterium
GAGGTTCTTGATCTCGCGGCGCGTGCCGAGTGGCGCGCCGGGACGGCGCACCGAGACGTTGGCGTCGCAGCGGAAGCTGCCTTCCTGCATGTTGCCGTCGCAGATGCCGATCCAGGTCACCAGCGCATGCAGCGCCTTCGCGTAGGCGACAGCTTCGGCGCTGGAGCACATGTCGGGCTCGGTGACGATCTCCAGCAGCGGTGTGCCGGCGCGATTCAAGTCGATGCCGGTCTTGCCGTGAAAATCCTCGTGCAGCGACTTGCCAGCATCTTCCTCAAGATGAGCGCGCGTCAGATGGACGAATTTTTCGGCCTCACCCACACGGATGTTCAGCCCGCCGCCCAACACGACGGGAATCTCGAACTGGCTGATCTGGTAACCCTTGGGCAGATCGGGGTAGAAGTAATTCTTGCGCGCGAAGATCGAGCGCGGCGCAATGCTGGCGCCGACGGCCAGACCGAATTTGATGGCGCAGACGACCGCCTCGCGGTTCAAGACCGGCAGCACGCCGGGCAGGGCAATATCCACCGCACAGGCCTGGCGGTTCGGCTCGGCGCCAAAGGCGATGGCCGCACCGGAAAAAATCTTCGACTGTGTGCGCAACTGGGCATGGGTTTCCAGCCCGATCACCACTTCCCACTGAGCTTCCCAACTCATTTCATTGTCTCCGGCATCCGCGCGTGCCAGTCGGTGGCGCGCTGGTACTGGTGGGCGGCGTTGAGCATTCGCGCCTCGCCGAACCAGGGCCCGACGATCTGCAGGCCAACCGGCAAACCATGATCAAAACCGCAGGGAATCGACATGCCGGGCAGGCCGGCGAGGTTCACGGCGATGGTGTAGATGTCCGACAGATACATCTGCACCGGGTCGGCCGCCTTGGCGCCAAACTTGAACGCCGGCGAGGGCGTCGTCGGCCCCATGATGACGTCGCAATCCCTGAAGGCGGCGGCAAAGTCGGCGGCGATGAGGCGGCGGATCTTCTGCGCCTTGAGGTAGTAGGCGTCGTAATAGCCGTGCGACAGCACATAGGTGCCGATCAGGATGCGGCGCTTCACTTCGTCGCCGAAACCCTGCGCGCGGCTCTTGGCATACATGTCGTTGAGATCGGCATAGTCCGGCGCGCGATGGCCGTAACGCACGCCGTCAAAGCGCGACAGGTTGGAACTGGCCTCGGCCGGCGCGATGACGTAGTAGGCGGGCACCGACAGACTGGAGTTTGGCAGGCCGACTTCGACGGTGGTTGCGCCGAGCTTGCGGTATTCGGCGAGCGCGGCCTCGACGGCGGCACGGACCGCGTCGTCCATGCCCGCGCCGAAGAACTCGCGCGGCAGGCCGATCTTCAGTCCGGCCAACGGTTTGTCGATGTCGCGGGTGTAGTCCTCCGCCGGGCGTTCCAGCGAGGTAGAGTCGCGTGGATCGAAGCCCGCCATGGCAGAGAGCAGCAACGCACAATCTTCGGCGGATTTCGCCATCGGCCCCGCCTGGTCGAGCGACGATGCAAAGGCGATCATGCCGTAACGCGACACCACGCCGTAGGTGGGTTTAAGGCCGGTCAGGCCGCACAGGGCCGCCGGCTGGCGGATCGATCCGCCCGTGTCGGTACCCGTGGCGGCCGGGGTCAGACGTGCCGCCACGGCAGCCGCCGAACCGCCCGAGGAGCCGCCGGGCACGCAGGTGATGTCCCAAGGATTTTTCACCGGGCCGAAATGGGAGGTCTCGTTGGAGGAGCCCATGGCGAACTCATCCATGTTGCATTTGCCGAGCATCACCATGCCGACGTTGTTGAATCGCTCGACAACGTGCGCATCATAGGGCGAGACGAAGTTGGCGAGCATCTTCGAGCCGCAGGCGGTGCGCCAGCCAGCCGTGCAGAAAATGTCCTTGTGCGCCAGGGGGATGCCCGTCAGCGCCGCCGGGCCAGCGGCCGCCGTCCCGCCAGCGCCGACTTTTGCGAGGCGCTCATCGGCGGCACGTGCGGCGGAAAGCGCCTTGTCGCGATCGAGCGTGACAAAGGCGTTGAACGTCGGGTTGAGCTTCTCGATGCGGTCGAGGAACAGCGTCGTCAGCTCGACGCTGGAAATCTTCTTGGCCGCCAGCGCGGCGGCGAGTTCCTTGAGTGACGAGTTGATCATTCAAGCACCTTCGGCACGAGATATAGACCGGCCTCGGTCTCGGGCGCGATGGCCTGAAAAGCGTCGCGGCGATCGGACTCGGTAATGACATCAGGACGCAGCCGCTGCACCACGTCGACCGCATGGGCCATCGGCTCGATGCCGTCGGTGTCGACGGCCTGCAGTTGCGCGACGAAAGCGAGAATCCCGTTGAGCTGGTCGCGGGTGCGGGTGGCTTCGGCGGGGGAAATTTCAATGCGCGCCAGGCGGGCGATGCGGCTGACGTCGTCCAGGCTCAAGGACATGATTTATCTGGAATGGCTGTAGGGAGCGCTAATTGCGCGAAGCGCGTTAGAGTATCATAGGCGACCTTTTACGGCAGCGCCGTCTTCCGCTTTTCAGGACCTTCGATGTTCTCCTTTTTCCGCTCCTATTTTTCAAACGATCTGGCCATCGACCTCGGCACCGCCAACACGCTGATCTACGTGCGCGGCAAGGGCATTGTGCTGGACGAACCTTCCGTGGTCGCCATTCGCACCGAAGGCGGGCCCAACGCCAAGAAAACCATCCAGGCCGTCGGCACCGCCGCCAAGCAGATGCTCGGCAAGACGCCTGGCAACATCACCGCCATCCGCCCGATGCGCGATGGCGTGATCGCCGATTTCACCGTCACCGAACAGATGTTGAAGCAGTTCATCAAGCGGGTGCATGAGTCGCGCCTGCTCTCGCCCTCGCCGCGCATCATCATCTGCGTGCCCTGCGGCTCGACCCAGGTCGAACGCCGCGCCATTCGCGAATCGGCGCTGGGCGCCGGCGCCAGCCAGGTGTATC
>JAUXWU010000055.1 GCA_030680085.1 Rhodocyclaceae bacterium
TGAGGACGGTGATCTGCCGCACGCGTCCGCCAATACGCTCACCGCGCACCAGACGGAAGGTGAAGTAGGCTTCACCCGTGGCTTTGTTGTTGGTCCTTGTTTGTCGGATATACATCCACCCGATGCTAATCGAAAAGCAAGTGGTGAAATTGCCTAACGAAAAAGATTATGGCACAACAAAATGATTGAAAAACTAAACAATATGATTATATACATATGTCAATTTTGGAAATGCTGAAATTAGGGGGTGGGGTGTTAAAGATGGGTTAAAATCCATCGCCGCAAGGCTTACCGGTTCGATTCCGGTTCCGGGCACCAGCAGATACAGACAAACCCCGGATTCAGTCGTCCCGGCCGATGCGATAAACCGCCAGGCTACCGAGAAAGTTGTGTTCTTCGGTGACGGTGTTGCCGTGCTCGTCGAGCACCTGGCGGTCGCGGATGACGATGCCCATCTCGTTGCAGAGACTCTCGAAATCGAGCATGGTGAAGAAGCGCACATTGGGCGTGTCGTACCACTGGTAGGGCAGATCATCCGAAACCGGCATGCGGCCGTTCAACACGGCCATGCGGTTCTTCCAGTAGGCGAAGTTGGGGAAGGAGATGACGGCTTCGTGGCCGACGCGCAGCATTTCGGCCAGAATCTGCTGGGTGTGACGCACGGTTTGCAGCGTGCGCGACAACACGACATGGTCGAAGGCGTTGTCCTCGAAGTCGGCCAGCCCTGCCTCCAGGTTGCTCTGAATGACGTTGACGCCGTTTTCGATGGCGGCCAGCACCCGCCCCGGCTCGCGCTCCACACCCCAACCGCGCAGTCCGCGCGCGGTGAGCAGTTGCAACAGTTCACCTTCGCCGCAACCGAGGTCGAGCACTGTCTCGCCCGCCTTCATCCAGCCGGCGATCACATCGAAGTCGGGGCGTTTCAAGGTGTGCGTCATGTTTGGATGTTCTGCAAATACGCCGTCAGCACCGCGTGATAGTAGTGGTCATCCATCAAAAAGGCATCGTGGCCGTGCTGGCTGGCAATTTCCGCATAGCTGACGGCGTGTTTGTTCTTGACCAGGGCATTGACGATTTCGCGGCTCCTGGCCGGTGAAAAGCGCCAGTCGGTGGTGAAGGCGACGACGAGAAACTTGGCGCGGGCGCCGGCCAGCGCGGCGGCGAGATCGTCCGCGAAGGGTTCGGCCGGATCGAAGTAATCGAGCGCCTTGGTCATCAGCAGGTAAGTATTGGCGTCGAACCAGCCGGCGAACTTGTCACCCTGATAACGCAGGTAGGACTCGATCTCGAACTCGACGCCAAAACCGTAACTGCCGGCGTTGGGACGCCGTTTGCGGCCGAATTTCTCGGCCATCTGGTCGTCCGACAAATAGGTGATGTGGCCGAGCATGCGCGCCAGTCGCAGGCCGTGCGTCGGCCGCACATGGTGGCGATAGAAATTGCCGCCGTGAAACTCGGGGTCGGTGATGATGGCCTGGCGGGCAACATCGTTGAAGGCGATATTCTCTGCGGTAAGCCGGGGCGCTGCGGCGATCACCAGGGCGTGGCGGACGCGCTCGGGCAGATCAATCGTCCATTGCAGCGCCTGCATGCCGCCCAAACTGCCGCCGACCACGGCTGCCCATTGCTCGATGCTGAGTGCATCGGCCAGCCTTGCCTGGGTGCGCACCCAGTCGCTAACAATGACCACCGGAAAATCCGCACCCCAAGGTTCGCCAGTGGCAGGGTTGATGGAGGCAGGTCCGGTCGAGCCGTGGCAACCGCCCAGGTTATTCACGCCGACGACGAAAAAGCGGTTGGTGTCGAGCGGTTTGCCGGGGCCGATCAGGTTGTCCCACCAGCCGATATTTTTCGGATCATCGGCGTAATAGCCAGCCACATGGTGATGGCCGGACAGCGCGTGACAGATCAGGACGGCGTTGGAACGCGCCGCATTGAGCGTACCGTAGGTTTCGTAGGCGAGTTCCCAAGCCGGCAGAGTGACGCCGGCCGCCAGCGTGATCGGCTCGGTAAGGGCGAGACGGTGCGCCTTGACGGGGCCGATACTGCTCTGCTCGGACATGCGTTACTCGTTACTGCTGGATGCGCCGCACGCCGTCAAAACGACGTTTCCAGTAACGGTCACCCAGATTTTCGATCCGCACGCGGCCGCCGGCGCGCGGGGAATGAACGAACTGGCCATCGCCCAGATAGATGCCGACATGCGAGAAGGCGCGCCGCATGGTGTTGAAGAACACCAGGTCGCCGGGTTGCAGTTCAGCGCGGTCGACGCGGTCGGCAACCTGACTGATGGCGTGCGCACTGCGCGGCAGCGACAGGCCAAGGCTGGCGCCGAACACATGGCGCACGAAGCCGGAGCAATCGAAACCGGTATCGGGCGAATTGCCGCCGCGCTTGTAGCGGATGCCCAGCAATTCGAGCGCCTGATCGAGGGTGTTTTGCACGCCGTCGACGGCACGCGACATCATCGAGAGTGGCAACTCACCGAGTGACAGACTGGCTTGTAGCGGTTCCTGTACCTGGGCCAGCGGGGCTTCATCCGCGTGTGCGGAAACAACAAATCCGGCACAAGCGATCAGCAGAACAGATAGAAGTTTTCGCATGGGGGCGAACTTTAGTGGTAAAAGGCCGCGACGTAAACCCCCATAAGCAGGTTTTATGAAAGTCGGCGCTGGCAGGACGGCGGCTACAGGTTCTCCACCAGTTCGCGGATGCGTTCCGGCTCTTCGAGGCGCAGGATGCGGGCTACTTTGCTGGAGAGTTGCTCGGTGTCGGCCATCACGACCTGTTGTTTCACTTCGAGCAACTGCGTCGGGTGCATCGAAAACTGCCGCAGTCCCATGCCGAGCAGGAGCCGCGTCAGTTTCGGGTCGCCGCCCATCTCGCCGCAGACGGCGACTGGTATCTCGGCCTTTTGCGCGGCCTGGATGACATGCGACAACAGCCGCAGGATGGCCGGATGCAGGGGATCGTACAAATGGGCGACCGCCTCGTCGGTGCGGTCGATCGCCAGCGTGTATTGAATCAGGTCGTTGGTGCCGATCGAGAGAAACTGCAGGCGGCGGACGAAGGCGCCCAGCGCCAGCGCGGCGGCGGGGATTTCGATCATGCCGCCGACGGCGATCTTCTCGTTGAACTTGCAGCGGCGCTCGCGCAACTGTTGCTTGGCCTGCTCGATCATCGCCAGGGTTTGGTCGATTTCGGTGGCGTGCGCCAGCATCGGGATGAGGATCTGCACGTGGCCATGGTGCGAGGAACGCAGGATCGCCCGCAACTGGGCGAGAAAGAGTTGCGGTTCGGCCAGGCAATAGCGGATGGCGCGCAGACCCAGCGCCGGATTGGGCGACTGGCGCTCGGCGCCATGCAGGGCGCGCGCCGTCTTGTCGGCGCCGAGGTCGAGCGTGCGGATGGTCAGCGGCTTGCCGGCGAGCGCCTTCGCCACCAGGCGATAGGCCTCGAACTGCTCGTCCTCGCCGGGCAGCGTGTCGCGGTTCATGAAGAGGAACTCGGTGCGGAACAGGCCGACGCCGTCGGCGCCGGCTTCCTTGACCTGCACAATGTCCTGCGGCAATTCGATGTTGGCTTGCAAGGAGACGTCGACATTGTCGAGCGTGGCGGAGCGCGCGGTCTTCAGGCGCTTCAGCTTCGACCGCTCCAGTTCCAGTTCGCGCTTCTTGAGCTGGTATTCCTCCAGCACCCGCTCGCCGGGGTCGACAATCAATACGCCACGGGTGCCATCGACGATGATCAGGTCGCCTTCGCGCACCAGCGGCCGCGCGTGGTGCAGGCCGACCACCGCCGGGATGGCAAGGCTTCTGGCGACAATCGCGGTATGCGAGGTGGCGCCGCCCAGGTCGGTGACGAAGCCGGCAATCTTCAGGTTCTTGAACTGGATGGTGTCGGCCGGCGACAGGTCGTGGGCGACGATGACCAGTTCGCTGTAGCTCCCCAGTTTGGCCAGCCGGCGCGGCTTGTCGAGGAGGACGCGCAAGACCCGTTCGACCACCTGCACGATGTCATGCTTGCGCTCGCGCAGGTAACTGTCGTCGATCTCCTCGAACTGCGCGACCAGCAGCTCCATCTGCTGCACCAGCGCCCACTCGGCGTTGCAGCGGCGGTCCGTGATCAGGCGCTTGGGCGCCTCGGCGAGGAGCGGATCGTCGAGGAACATCGCATGCACATTGACGAGCGCCGCAAGTTCGCTGGGCGAGCCCGGTGCCCCGGCCTCCGTGTGCAGGACGCCCAGTTCGCGCCGCACCGTCGCCAGCGCCGCCTCGAAACGCTCGATCTCGCGCGGAATGTCGCGTTCGCGCACCGTGTAGCGGGCGACTTCGAGCGTGGCATGTGAAACCAGATGGGCATGGCCGATGGCGATGCCTTGTGAGACGGCGAGGCCGTGCAAGCTGAAAGACACGCTACTCATCCTCTCCGAAACGGTCGGCGATCAGCGTAAGGATCGAGCCAAGCGCTTCTTCGGCCTGTTCCCCGGCAGTATCCACGACGACGTTGCTGCCCTTGCCGGCAGCCAGCATCATCACGCCCATGATGCTCTTGGCGTTGATGCGGCGGCCATTTCTTTCCATCCAGACTTCGCAGGGAAAGCGGCCGGCCAGTTCGGTCAGCTTGGCGGAAGCGCGGGCATGCAGGCCCAGTTTGTTGACAATGGCGGTCTCGGCGCGCGGCATAAGTGGTGGGCTGATCAGTGTTTGAGCATGTTGAGCACGCCATCGCGGCCGCCGCCGGTGGCGCGGGTCAGCAGCGTGTCCATGCCCTTGTCGCGGTTGTTGATGGCGCGCAGCAGCATCGGCAGGTTGACCCCGGCCAGGCCTTCGATACGCCCCGCGTCCAGCAACTTGGCGGCGAGGTTCGACGGGGTGGCGCCATAGATGTCGGTCAGGAGCAGCACGCCCGCGCCGTCATCGATTATTTTGATCATTTGTCGCGCCAGTGGCAGCAGGTCGGCGGGATCGTCGCCTGCCGCCACGCCCAGTTGCAGCAACTGGGCGGGACGTTTGTTCATGACATGGCAGGCGCATTGAATCAGCGCTTCGCCAAAAGTGTCATGGGTGATGAGAAGGATGCCGATCATAATCAGGCAATTATTGCACGACGGTCAAATCGGGATTCGCGGGTGCAAAGGTCAACCGTGGCCGCAGGGCAGCCGTGACGGCGATTTTTCCTGCCGCATCGACGCGCAGCACCTGGCCCGCACCAATTTTTCGCGCCAGGCGCGGCCAGTCTTCCCCGGCGACAAAGAGCGGTTTCGACAGCACATCGGAATAAAGGCCGACAGCGGCGGCGGGCGGGATCAGCACAGTCAGCGCCTGCGTGCCGACGACTGGCAGCCCCGTGCGCGGGTCGATCAGGTGGCTGTAACGGCGGCCGTCCACCTCGAAGTAACGCTGGTAATCGCCCGAGGTGCCGATGGCCTCGCCGTCGTGGAGTTCCAGAGTCGCCAGCGGCGCGCCGCCGGCCTCCGCGCTGCGCGGATGCTGGATGCCGACGCGCCAGGGCTGGTCGCCCTTCCTGCCCATGGCCAGCACATTGCCGCCGATATTGATCAACGCATTCTGGATGCCGCGCGTCTTGAAAATGGCCGCCGCGCGGTCGAGCGCCACGCCCTTGAGATAGCCGCCGAAATCCAGCGCCACGGCCGGGTTTTTCGAGCTGACCCGGTTGCCTTCGAGCACCAGATCGGTGATCGAGGGTTTTGCCGCGACCAGGGTCGCCAGCGCGGCGGCGTCTGGCAGCGCCGGCTTGAACTCGTCGCCGTGAAAGCCCCACAGGGCCACCAGTCGGCCAATGCCGGGGTCGAACAACCATTCGCTTTGCACGGTCAACGCTTGCGCAGTGATGATCAACTCGGCCAGTTCCGCCGACACTTCATGCGGCCGGCCGGCGGCGATGGCGTCATTGAGCGCGGTCAGTTCGGAAGGCTGCCAGGCGTGATAGGTGCGATGCAGCCGGTCGAACTCGCGCAGCACCTCGTCGGCCGCGTTCTGTGCCGCCACGCCGCGCGCGCCCCAGACCAGCACCTCGACGCGGGTGCCAAAAACGTAGGATTCCTGCGCCACCGGCGCCGGCTGGCCGCAAGCGGCAAGCAGCAGCGCCAGCAGCGCGGCAGCAAAAAATCTCATGAAGAAGGCGCGCTTTGCTCCAGTTCCCTGGCCGCCGCCAGCAGGGCCAGCCGCGCCACCACACCATAGGCGTAGAAGCGGTTCGGCGGCGCGTCGGGCGCCTGGGCGCTGTCGGGCAGGGTACAGCCCGTTTCGAAGGCGAGTGGCCTGAACTGCATGCCCGGCGCGTTGAGATTCTCGTCGATGCCGCGCTCTGTGTTGACGCGATAAAAACCGCCGACGACATAGCGGTCGATCATGTAGACCACCGGCTCGGCGACCGCGTCATCGACCCGCTCGCAGGTCGGCACGCCTTCCTGGATGATGACTTCCTGCACGCGCAGGCCTTCCTTGCCCACCGCCATCTTGTTGCGCTGGCGCCGGTTGAGGCTTTTCACCTCGCTGGCGTCCCGCACCGTCATGATGCCCATGCCATAGGTGCCGGCATCGGCCTTGACGATGACGAACGGCGGGTCGGTGATGCCGTATTCCTGGTATTTGGCGCGGATGCGGTAGAGCAGCGTGTCGACATTGGCGGCCAGACATTCCTCGCCAGTGCGGTCATGAAAATTGATCGCACCGCAGACTTCAAAGTCGGGGTTGAGCAGCCAGGGGTCGAGTCCCAGCAGTTCGGCAAATTCGCGGGCCACCTGGCGGTAGGCGGCAAAGTGCTGCGACTTGCGGCGCACATGCCAGCCGGCATGGAGCGGTGGCAGGATGAACTGCTCGTGCAGGTTTGCCAGCAGGGGCGGCACGCCCGCGGACAGGTCGTTGTTGAGCAGCACGGCACAGGGGTCGAACCCGGCCAGACCCAGCCGCCGGCCCTGCCCGTCCGGCCCCGCCGCGCCGAAGCGCTGGAGCGGCTCCAGCGTCAGGGTTTCTCCGTCGGGAAGGTCCAGCGTGGTCGGCGCGGTGACCTCCGGCAACAGCGAGCCGATGCGCACATTCAGTCCGGTGTGGCGCAGGATCGTCGCCAGCTTGGCCACATTGGCCAGATAAAATTGGTTGCGCGTGTGATTCTCCGGCACGATCAGCAGGCTCTTCGCCTCGGGGCAGACCTTCTCGACCGCCACCATCGCCGCCTGCACACACAGTGGCAGAAAAGCCGGATTGAGGTTGTTGAAGCCGCCGGGAAACAGGTTGGTGTCGACCGGCGCCAGCTTGAAGCCGCTGTTGCGCAGGTCCACCGAGCAGTAAAACGGCGGCGAATGGGCCAGCCACTGGCTGCGCAGCCAGTGCTCGATGGTGGTCTCGGCATCGAGAAAGCGTTTTTCCAGTGCCAGTAGCGGCCCGGAGAGAGCAGTGGTGAGGTGGGGAACCATAAGTATCCAGGTAATAGAATGCGAACCCCGCCTATCTTACGCAATCATGATCCTTCTGAGAAAGCTTGCCTTCGCCCGCGCCGGCAAAGCGCTGGTGACGGATGCCTCCCTACAGTTGCACCCCGGCTGGAAAATCGGCCTGACGGGGGCCAACGGCTCGGGCAAGTCGTCATTTTTCGCCTTGCTGCGCGGCGAACTGCACCCGGAGTCGGGCGACCTGGAAATGCCCGCTGTATGGCGTGTCGGCCATGTCGCCCAGGAAACGCCGCCGCTGCCCGCTCCCGCAATCGAATTCGTCCTCGATGGCGATACCGAGCTGCGCGCCGTCGAAGCGGGCCTGGCGGTGGCGGAAGCCACGCACGACGGCCACCGTATCGCCGAGTTGCATACGCGACTGCAAGACATCGAAGGCTATGCGGCGAAAGCGCGCGCCGCCGAAATCCTCGCCGGGCTGGGCTTTGCCGAGGCCGACCACGGTCGCGCCGTCGCCGAGTTCTCCGGCGGCTGGCGGGTGCGTCTCAACCTCGCCCGCGCGCTGGTGGCCCGCGCCGACCTGCTGCTGCTTGACGAGCCGACCAACCATCTCGATCTGGATGCAGTGCTCTGGTTGGAAAGCTGGCTCAAGAGCTTTCCCGGCACGCTGGTGATGATTTCGCACGACCGCGATTTTCTCGATGCGGTGGTGGGGCAAATCCTGCACATCGACGGCGGCCAGATGAAACTCTACGGCGGCAACTACTCGACCTTCGAGCGCACGCGGGCCGAGCGGCTGGCCTTGCAGCAGGCGATGTACGTCAAGCAGCAGCGCGAGGTCGCTCACCTGCACACCTACATCGAGCGCTTTCGCGCCAAGGCCAGCAAAGCGCGGCAGGCGCAAAGTCGACTGAAAGCCTTGGCGCGCATGGAGCTGATCAGCGCGGCGCATGTCGATACGCCATTTGAATTTCGCTTTCGCGAGCCTGAAGGCTTTTCCGATCCGCTGCTGACACTCGAAGATGTCAGCGTCGGTTATGGCGACACGGCGCTCCTCGAACAAATTCGTCTCACCCTGCGGCCGGGCAGCCGGATTGGCTTGCTGGGCAGAAACGGCGCCGGCAAGTCGACGCTGGTGAAATTGCTGGCCGGCCAAAAGTCGGCGCTGGCAGGACGGCGGTTGGAAGGCCGCCACCTGAAAATCGGCTACTTCGCCCAGCACCAGATGGAGTTGCTGCGCCCCGACGAATCGCCGCTCAAACATCTGGTCCGCCAGGAACCGCTGACGCGCGAACAGGAGTTGCGCGACTATCTCGGCGGCTTCGACTTTCGCGGCCAGATGACCGATGCCCCCTGCGGCAATTTTTCGGGTGGCGAGAAGGCGCGCCTTGCTCTGGCGCTGATGATCCGCACACGGCCAAACCTGCTCTTGCTCGACGAGCCGACCAACCACCTTGATCTCGAAATGCGCGAGGCGCTGACGCTCGCCCTCCAGGAAACCGAGGCAGCGATGGTGCTGGTCTCGCACGACCGGCACCTGCTGCGCACCACGGTCGACGAACTCTGGCTGGTCGCCGACGCTCAGGTGCAACCCTTCGACGGCGACCTCGACGACTACGCCGCCTGGCTGGCGACACGCCGGGGAGCGATGCGCGGCGCCCCCGCCGACCCGGACAAGACGGCCAGAAGCGCGTCCCGCGCGGCCGACGCCCTCCGCGACAAGGCGACTCTGGCCGCCTTGAAAACCGAGCGGCGCAACTTGCAGAAGGAAGCCGACAAACTCGAAAAGCAGCTTGCCGTCTGGCAGGCCGAGAAAGCCGCACTGGATGAAAAGCTCGCCGACCCCGCCCTCTATGCCGCGCCCGACCGAGCGCTGATCGGGAATCTCAACCAACGCCAGGCCGAACTGACTGCGGTCATCGAGACTGCCGAGACCCGCTGGCTCGAAGTACATGAGGCGCTGGAGGCGCAGACAGTCGAGTAAAATTCTTGCATCTAAAAAAGGGAGTTTGCCGTGCAGTTGGTTTGTCTCGACCTCGAAGGGGTGCTCGTCCCTGAAATCTGGATCGAATTTGCCGAGCGCACCGGCATTTCCGAGCTTTCCCGCACCACGCGCGACGAGCCAGATTACGATGTGCTGATGAAGTACCGGCTCGACCTGCTGAAGCAGCACCGGCTCGGCCTGCCAGATATCCAGAAAGTCATCGCCGCGATGGGGCCGATGAAGGGTGCCAAAGAATTTCTCGATGCGTTGCGCCGCGACTTCCAGGTCATCATCCTTTCCGACACCTACTACGAATTCGCCATGCCACTGATGGCGCAACTCGGCATGCCGGCGCTGTTCTGCCACAAACTTGAAACCAACGGCGCCGGCTTTCTGGTCAATTACCATCTGCGCATGCCGAACCAGAAAATGGAATCGGTCAAGCGGTTCAAGGAGCTCCAGTTCAAGGTCATCGCCGCCGGCGATTCCTACAACGACACCGCGATGCTGGCCGAAGCCCACGCCGGCATCCTGTTCCACCCGCCGCAAAATGTCATTGACGCATTCCCGCAATTTCCAGTGACGCTGAACTACGCCGAGCTGCGCGCCGCAATCGATCAGGCCAGCCTGAAAATTTAGGATGCACCGCGACCGCTTCTACACGCTGACCGCCTCCTGCCCCGACCGCACGGGGATCATCGCGCGCGTCACCGGCTTCATTGCCGAACATCACGGCTGGATTCTCGAGTCGAGCTTCCATGCCGATGACGAAGCCGACCGTTATTTCATGCGCATTGAAGTCAAAGCTGATTCACTGCCCTTCATGCTAGCGGAATTTCGCACCTGCTTTGCGCCGCTGGCAAATGAACTGGCGCTGGACTGGCAGATCACCGACAGCGCGGTGAAAAAGCGCGTCGTGATCATGGTATCGAAGCAGGAGCACTGTCTTTACGACCTGCTGGCGCGCTGGCAGTCGCGGGAGCTCAACATCGAGATCCCCTGCGTCATCTCGAACCACGCCGATTTCCGCGGCTTTGTCGAATGGCACGGCATTCCGTTTCACCATGTGCCCGTCACGCCGGACAACAAGCCGCAGGCCTACGCAGAGGTGCAGCGTCTGTTCGAGGAATCGCACGGCGACACCCTGGTGCTGGCGCGCTACATGCAAATTCTGTCGCCGGAACTGTGTGTTGCACACCCGGGCAAAATCCTCAACATCCACCACAGCTTCCTGCCCAGTTTCGTCGGCGCGAAGCCCTACCATCAGGCCTACACGCGCGGCGTCACGCTGATCGGCGCCACCTGCCATTACGTCACGGCCGAGCTGGATCAGGGGCCGATCATCGAGCAGGACGTGATCCGCATCGACCACGCCGACTCGCCCGACGACATGGTGCGTTATGGCAAGGACATCGAAAAGACCGTCCTCGCGCGTGGCCTGCGTTACCATCTCGAAGATCGCGTGCTGGTGCATGGCAACAAAACGGTGGTGTTCCGCTAATGGATTGGGAGAAACTCAAACAGCGCTTGGCGCATGAAGCGCGCGGCTATCTCGCCGATTTTCGCGAGCTGCGCGAGGACTTGAAGAGCCGCGAAGGCTGGATCGCGCTGGCGCTGTTCGTCGTGGCGCTCTTGATGGCCGCCACCTGGGCGCTCTTCAGCCTGGGCTTCAGCCCCCCCAATTATTATGTCATCGCCACGCTGCACCGCATCGGCATGCATACCTGCCGGCCGATCAGCAATTTCAGCGGCGTGATTCTCTTCGTCAACCTGGTGCTGCTGGTGTTCCTGACGGCCATCACGCTGGGCAACATCATCGGCCTGCTCGCCCGCGCCAAGCGCGGCTGGCCGCGTGAGCCGCGCGATCTGATCATCTCGGCCTCATTGATGCTGGCCGTTGGCAGCGGAGGCATCATCTACATGCGCTGGATTTGCTAGGGGGCGCGTAGCGGCAACAGCAGAGTGAACTCTGCTGGCCTCACGCGATCTGCCCGGCGGGCACGGCATCCACCGCTGGATTGACCGGCAGCGCTTCGCCCGTAAGACAAATTACCGCGCCGTGACCGACTTTCAGGCCGAGGTTTTTCAGCACGGAGAAGTGGCGCACTGCGTCACGCCCCGGCTGGGCGGTTTTCTTGATCTCGATGGGATAGACCGCGCCATCCCTGACCACCAGCACGTCAATTTCCTTCTGATCCTTGTCGCGATAGTAGTAGAAGGGCGCCTGCTTGCCGTTGTGCCAATAGCTTTTCGCCAGTTCGGCGACCACCCAGGTCTCGAATATCGCCCCAGACATGGCGCCGGCTTCCAGCGTCGCCGGGCTGCTCCACGCGGTGAGATACGCTGCCAGCCCGGTATCCAGAAAATACAACTTGGGCGTTTTGACTAGTCGTTTGGACAGGTTGGTGTGATACGGCTCCAGCAACCAGATGATTCCCGATGCCGCCAGAATCGATAACCAGTGCTTTGCGGTGTTGGGGGCCACGCCGACATCGCGCGCCATGTCGGCCAAGTTGAGCAACTGCGCGGTGCGCGCCGCCGCGCTGCGCAAAAAACGGGTAAAGGCCATCAGGTCGCCCACCTGGCCCAGATCGCGGACATCCCGCTGCAAGTAGGTTTGCAGGTAGGAGCTGTAAAACAGGTCGCGGTCGGCGCGGGTTTCGCCCGCTGCATACAAGGCCGGAAACGCACCGCGCCAGATACGTTCATACAGCCAGGGCAAGGCCGGCGTGTGGTCACTTGGAATCGCGGCGCTACGCGGCGCGTTGCCTGGCAAGAAGGGAACAACCTCCGCCCCCTTGCCGAGGGTTTCGCTCATCGACAGCCCTTGCATGTGCAACACCGCCACCCGGCCAGCCAGTGATTCGGTGACGTTTTGCATCAGGTGGAAAGGTTGTGAGCCGGTGAGCCAGTACAAGCCTTTGCCGCCATGTGCATCCACGGCCTCCTTGAGCAGGGGAAACAAAACCGGGGCGTACTGGATTTCGTCGATCAACAGCGGTGGCGGGTAGCGTTGCAGGAACAGCGCAGGTTCCTCTCGCGCCAGACTCAGCAGCAGGGGGTTATCCAGTGTCACGTAGCGGCGGGGGGCGGTGGCATCCTCCCGCTCGCCCAGCGCCTTGAGCAGCGTGGTTTTGCCAACCTGGCGCGGGCCGGAAAGCATGATTATTGGAAACTGACGGCTGGCCTGGGTGATAAAAGCTTCCAGGGTGCGGGGAAGATAGGCGGCAACCGGTGTTCGTCTAATGTTCATCATCACTGCATTTTAGACGAAAACTTGCTGGAGGGTTGCTTTTCTTCCGTTCTCCAATCCGTCGCCCCCTCTCCCCTCGCGGGAGAGGGATTGAGGGAGAGGGGGCTGTATTACGTCAATAGTGGTAAGCCGATTCACCGTGCGCCGTGGTGTCGAGGCCTTCGCGCTCTTCATCTTCCGGCACCCGCAAGCCGACCAGCACATCGACGATCTTGTAGCAGATGAAAGCGACGATGCCAGACCAGACGATGACCGTGCCGACACCCCAGAGCTGGCTGATGATCTGCGCGCCCATGTCGTAGTCGCCGACCTTGTTGGCGACGTAGTCATACACGCCCGTGCCGCCGAGGGCCGGGGAGGCGAACACGCCGGTCAGCACTGAACCCAGTATGCCGCCGACGCCATGGACGCCGAACACGTCGAGCGCGTCGTCGGCGCCGAGCAGCTTCTTCAGGCCATTCACGCCCCACAGGCAGGCCACGCCTGACAGGAGACCGATCACCAGTGCGCCGCCCACGCCGACAAAACCAGCCGCCGGGGTGATCGCCACCAAGCCGGCGACTGCACCGGACGCCGCGCCCAGCATCGAGGGCTTGCCTTTGAGCAGCCATTCCGCAAGCATCCAGGACAGCGTGGCCGCCGCCGTGGCGAACAAGGTGTTGGCCATCGCCAGCGCGGCCGTGCCGTTGGCTTCGAGGTTGGAACCGGCGTTGAAGCCGAACCAGCCCACCCACAGGAGCGCGGCGCCGACCATGGTGAGCGTCAGGCTGTGCGGGGTCATCGGTTCCTTGCCGTAACCGACGCGCTTGCCGATCATGAAGGCGCCGACGATGCCGGCGATCGCCGCGTTGATATGCACCACCGTGCCGCCGGCAAAGTCGAGCG